>CAZTWS010000085.1:0-21779 GCA_964618225.1 uncultured Planctomycetaceae bacterium | reverse complement strand
AACACGGTGAGTTTGGCCTTTCATTTCGCAAACGGTTATACTGTGTGCAATCCCGCCACTTCGTTCCGGCGGACAACTGAGCTTTGGTGTTAGGCATTCGCGTAGTATGACCTTTGCCCACGCAGGTTGGTGCGACGCGTGTGTTGCGCGTGACTTGTTATTCGCCAGGGCCATGCATTCTGGCAAGGTTTTCTTCGTTTGTGCCGCATGCACTGCGGCTGGCAGCAGCCACCTACGTGCGAGCTTTCGTCTCAAGAGCAATCGATAGCGGATCGTCACGTCATGCTTGCTCCCGCCGGATGGACTCTGGCCTCGCGCGCCGAAGCCGAAGCGGCAGGCCATAATGTGGAATCCGATGCGCCTCAGACTTACGAAAAACTGATCGATTGGTATCCCGGCTTCCAGTACCGAACTGCCTAGTAAGTAGCGTGCCTCTGTGCCCTAGTGGTTAAATAAAAGGGCGTGGGGTACCGGGTATCTAACTGAAACCGGCTAACGGCTACCGCCTTCCTCTACCTTCCCGCGGCAAGCTGATGGCTATCAATCGCACTGCTGGGCAAAGCCAGTAGTGGCACCCGACAGCCACACGCTACGGAACTTTGACAGACATTCTCAGGTGGATTTACGAGCGCGCACTTGGGCGATTGCCTGATCGATGCGACGTATGTTGGCCCAATCGTCTTTGTAATTGACGGGCACGAATTGGGTGGCTTCGGGGCCGAACTCTTTTTCTAGCCCCGTGCCTTTCCAGTCGAATTCGAGCAGCGTGGTTCGGATTGCGTCTTGCACTTCGGGCTTCAAATTGTAAGCAACGCCGATCGTGGCAGGCGGAAATCGTTCCGATTCGCTAAGCGAGCGGTAGGCTTTCGGATCGACTTCGCCCTTCTCGATCATGCGAGCCAGCACGTCGCTGGCCACCGGAGCAACTTCGGTGTCTTCGGCAACGATTTGTTTGACCGAGTCTTCGTGTCCTTGGGAGAAGCCCCATTGATAGTCGCGTTCGGGGATGAGCTTGAACTTGTCCATAAGAAGCACGAGCGGTGCTTTGCAGCCAGAGTTTGAATCGAGACGAGTGAAGGTTACCTTGTGACCTTTGATGTCTTGCATTTCCTTGATCGGGCTGCCAGCCGGCACGAGGAATTGCATTGTGTAGCCAAACGTGCCATCGGGGTGACCGAGCGTGCAAAGCGGGACAAAGCCATCGCGCTGAACGGCAGGCGGCACGGCACCCGTGTTCAGGCCCGCGATATGCAACTCGCCGTTTTTGAACGCCTGGAGTTGCGTATCGACATCGTCGTATTGCACGAACTTGACTTCCTTGCCGATTTTTTCGCCGAGCGCTTTGAGCAACTCGGCGAAGGCGGATTCAGGAGCGCTCTCTTCCTGACTTGCGACATAAGAGAACAGCAACACGGGCGGATCAACGAGCTTCGCAGGGTCCGTGGGAGTATCGGCCACGAGGTCGCCGTCTTGATCGGGAAAGCTCATCGAGGAAGCCGAAAGGGCTGTCTCGGAGACGAACATTTTTGCGAGAACCGCGGTTGCCAGGTCTTCTTGCGCGGCGGGCTCCAGCGTTTTCGACCACAGCAAGACGCCAAAACCAAGAATAGCCACCGGAAGCACCACCATGAGGATGCGACGCAGCGAGTGGTTAGTTGAAGCCTGGTTCATGTTGGATATCTCCGCTCCACTGACGGCCCGATTTTCGCCCGACAACAGCCCGAATCGTGAACCCCCAGGATAGCATTCTGCCGCATAAAAGCAATCGAATCGAACTTTAAGTATGGGACGGTTCGAGGTACTCGTTGGTAGGGTGGCCGGAGCAACGCCCCAGACTTTGCCAACTGGGGTGTCGCAAGGCCTCTGCCCCAGCCACTCATAATGTTTGGCCTAGTGTTCTGTCCATGGTCATTTGATGGGTGGCATGCTTACCCGCTATCGCGTGAAAGCATGCCACCCATCAATTCAAGACTGACAGAACACTAGGTTTCTAGTGCTTGCGCAGCTACGAGGGTGTTTTTGAGAAGCATGGCGATCGTGAGCGGTCCGATGCCGCCCGGCACCGGTGTAATGGCACCAGCAATCTCGCGAACGGCGGCAAAGTCCACGTCGCCAACCAGGCCTCGTTCAACTCGATTGATACCCACATCGATTACCACAGCGCCGGGCTTCACCATATTCGCTTTTACGAATTGCGGCTTGCCGATAGCTACGACCAGGATGTCGGCCGTTTTAGTGATCTCGGCCAAGTTCGGAGTTCGACTGTGGCAAAGCGTGACGGTCGCATCGCCGCCAGGGCCGCGTTGCGAGAGCATGATCGAAAGCGGGCGGCCGACAATATCGCTGCGGCCGAGCACGACTACGTGCTGGCCCGCCGTTTCGATTCCGTTGCGGATCAGAATTTGTTGTACGCCTTGCGGAGTGCATGGCAAAAATCGTGGGCGCCCCTGGACGAGTCGGCCGACGTTTTCGGGGTGGAACGCGTCGACATCTTTGGCGGGCGAAACCGCGCTGAGAACACGCGTAGTATCGATTTGCGACGGCAACGGCAGTTGCACGAGAATCCCATGCACGGCGTCGTCTTTATTGAGTTTAGCGATGAGCTTTAGCAAATCGTCTGACGACGTATCCCCCGCCAGCCGATGGAGTTGACTATCGATGCCTACGGCTTCGCACGCATTGCGCTTGTTGCGGACATAGACTTCGCTTGCCGGGTCATTTCCTACCAAAACTGCGGCGAGACAAGGAACGACTCCGTTGTTCTGAATGAACTCGATCGTTTCTTCAGTGAGCTCGGCACGAATCTGCTGCGCCAGTTTCTTACCGTCGAGGATTTCGGCCGTCATTGCGAGTCGGAAAGGTTGGGGCTCGAGGAAGAATAAGATCCGGCGAGTCGTGAGATGGGTAGGAAGGTGGGGACCGCGGCTTGATTGGCTGTTGCCGTGGCCGCCCCCCAGATTCTAGCCCGAAGCAGTAGAGGTGTCAGCCTGGAATCGACCCGAGGAGAGCCCAGCCAGCCGTTTGATCGATCCATTGGAGGAGCCAGAGGCCGGCACCTGCGTACACGGCAGCCATCGCGTCGTCGGCCATGATCCCCATTCCTTCGGGCAAGCGTTCGAGTTGCCGGGCCGGAGAAGGTTTGGTGATGTCGAACAGACGATGGAGCAGAAATCCGGCAATGGCAATTTGCCAATTAATGAGTGGAACCAGCAGAAAAACCAGAGGCATCGAGGCAATTTCGTCCCACACGATGGCCTGATGGTCTTTCGCGGCCCCCAACGCGCGGTTGGCAGCCGTGGCCAGGGGAACTCCGAGGCCTATTGCACATGCCGTAGCCAATAGCTGCCAAGGGATTCCCGGTAATTGTGCGATGAGCCAGGCGAATGGAAGCCCAAAAACGGCCGTGCCCACGGTGCCCGGGGCAGGAACAACTCGGCATAGCCCCAGCCCTGTGCAAAACCACACGGCTAGTTGTTGGGGGAGCGAGATCTGCAGGCTTTGTTCAGTCGAGGTGTTGTGAAGCTGCCCTTCTCGATCGTCCATGCGTTTTCTTACCCTTTACAAAAGAACCCCGCTGGCTTAACCAGTGTCCTAAGGGGCGGCTGGGGCCCCTGCTCCACGACCAACCTTGGCCATCAGGGCGTTTTCCTAGTATCATTTGATAAGGCGGCTTTAATTTAGGCAATGTTTAGCGATTTGGTAAGGATAAATGGCTGATACTCTGGCTACGGAAACCATTGAAGCGTCTGCGGAAAAGCTTAGCCCGGTAGAGGGTGTCAAAGCCAACAGTGATTACTTGTTGGGTAATATTTCGGCCGAACTCACCGATGAGAACGAGTTCGTCAGTAAAGATAGCACGAACCTTCTTAAGCACCACGGTACGTATCAGCAGGATGACCGCGAGCGTCGTGCCGAGGCCCGTAGCGATGCTGGCGGCAAGAAGGCCAAGTTTTATAATTTCATGGTCCGTACGGCCATTCCGGGCGGCCGGCTTACTGCCGACCAACTGCTAGCCGAACTCGACCTGTGCGATGAAGTCGGCAACGCAACGCTTCGCATCACTACGCGGCAAGGTTTGCAACTCCACGGCGTGCTCAAGAAGAACCTGAAGCGAGCCATTCACCGAATCAACGAAGTGCAGCTTTCGACACTCGCTGCCTGCGGCGATGTGAAGCGAAACGTGATGTGCTCGCCTTGCCCTTACAAGGGCGACCCCGTACACGAACAAATGTTCGAGCTCGCCGGCGAAATAGTGCGTCAGCTCAACCCGCGCACTCGCGCCTACCATCAAATTTGGCTCAGGAATGGTGAAACGGGCGAAAGCATCGATGTTGGCGACGTCGGGTTGCCGCCGTTGAAGTATACGGATCTTGTGTTGCCGGGCGACGACCCGGTAGAACCGATCTACGGAAAGACCTATCTCCCGCGCAAGTTTAAATTCGCCATTGGGTTGCCGGGCGATAACAGCGTGGACGTCTACGCCAACGATATTGGTTTGCTCGCTATTTGCGAAGGCTACAACGTCGTGGGCTACAACGTGCTGGTGGGAGGCAGTTTTGGCGTTACGCCGAGCGCCAAGAAAACATTCCCGGCGATTGCTCTGCCGCTTTGCTATATCGAAGCGGACCGCGCCGTGGATTTGAGCGTGGCGATCGTCAAAGTGCAGCGTGATTTCGGCAATCGTGCCGATCGCAAAATTGCGCGCATGAAGTATCTCATCAACGACTGGGGCATCGACCGATTCCGTGCGAAGGTCGAAGAGTACTATGGCGAATCCCTCGAACCGTCAAAACCGGTTGCCGTACACGGGTTTAACGACGGAATGGGCTGGCACGAACAAGGCGACGGCCTGTGGTTCTATGGTCTTAATGTGGAGAACGGCCGCATTAAAGACACGGAGGAGATGCAACTCAAAACGGCACTACGCGAAATTTGCACCACGATGAAGTTGCCGATTCGCCTCACCGCGCATCAAAGCATTATCTTCTGCGATATCGCGCCGGAAGACCGCGAGAAGTTGATCGGTATCTTGCGTCAGCACAACGTGCCGCTTACCGAGGATTACACGGCCGTTCGTCGCTGGTCGATGGCCTGCCCTGCTCTGCCGACTTGCGGGTTGGCGGTGACCGAAAGCGAGCGTGCGCTGCCGGGCATCATCACGCAGCTCGAAGAGGAACTCGAACGGTTGGGGCTGAAGGACGAAGTTTTCACGACACGAATGACGGGTTGCCCCAACGGCTGCGCCCGGCCGTACAACTCCGACATCGGCCTCGTTGGCAAAACGAAGGATAAGTACACGATTTTCTTGGGCGGCCGTCTTTACGGCGACCGGCTCAATTTTATCTACAAGGATCTTATTCCCACGGCCGACGTGGTACCCACGCTTGCACCGGTGCTAAGTTATTTCAAGCAAGCTCGGCAGGATGGCGAAACGTTCGGCGACTTCTGTCACCGGATTGGCAAAGATGGCCTGCTCGCTCACTGCGACGCGGCCCCTCCCACGAACGGCAAGGGCGAGTAGCTAAAATTAGCCTCTGTTGTCGGAAAGATGGCAACTCGCGACTGCGTCGCCCGCTTGTTGCTTGGTGCCAGGCATTGCCTCCAGGGTCGATTACTCTTCCTGGAAGAGTTCTCGCTGTCTCGATGACGGCTGTGGAGGTCTGCACGGAAATGCATGACAGAGGCACGCAGACTAATGATCACCGTTAGACCTGCGATAATAAAATCAAAGCCATTGTGGCAAGACTTGAAAGCGACAGCAAATAAGGCCCGCCCAGCAGTGCTCTGAGGCCTAAGCCTTGCAGCCTCTTTCATCAAAAAGCGTCTAACTGAAAACGCCTACGGTCTACTCCCCTCCCCTACTCCCCACTGTAAGCTGGTGGCCAGAAAACACACTGCTGGACGAGCCAGCAGTGGCACCAGGCGACTGGTTACCGTTCTCCTTCCGTCACGTCCATCGTCGTGGCGGCTATACGTTCAGTTCATCTCTGGCAATTTTCAAGACGAACTCTTCAAGACTATCTGCAACAATCTTACCGTCGATGCCAGGACCATGTGCGACGACCTCACAACCGGTCTCATTTTGATTGGATGCGTCTATGTAGTAATTTACATCGCAGCCATCGTCAGATATAGGAATTAACGTTTCAGTGAGCATACCATTCACAGACTTCCTGAATCGCTCTGTGGCTTTAACGACATCTCGCCAGAGCGGTGGCCCAGAATCGTCGTCAACGAAGATGCCTGCTATCTCAAAGCCTGTGCCCATTGCCGCGCCGTATTCCTTGAGAAATGCTCGAAATTCCGGCGGGAACCGCAATGACAATCGGCTTTCTGCAGCTCGAATCATTTCTTCCGGCGCTGGTCCTGCAACTGTCGCGCTGCCCATCACTTCTTGGAACTCTGTTGATCTCATCGCTTTACATTACCTCCCAAGTTGGCACCAGGCTCCCCCGTTCCCCGCTCGGCATTCCCCATTTGCCTCCCCCCTTGTCAACCCACTATTTCCGGCCACCCAAGTGGCCGTTTTTTCTGCAACACAAACGCCCTCAAATCTGCTATGCTGCCAACTAAACAAACGATCACAGCGCGACAACTCCCCGCGCCTGCTCTTTGACAACCTAACCTCAACAACCATTTAGCGGCGTCGCTTGCGACCCGTTCCGCGCCACCCCTGCGCGCCCTCCGGCTCTAAACTCTAGTCCCTCGACTCTTGACTTCCTTGACCTCCCACAACGTCAATGGCACCAAGTGGACACCCCAAAAAACTTGTCCCCTTCTCCCAAACTTGTCCTCTTCCGGAAAATAGGCAGGTTGTTCCACTCGCTTCCAACCAGGTCAGCCTGTAGCGTGGGTGCCACTGGCTCTGCCAGTGACTTCACAGAATTATTGTCAAGTGATACGTTCCGACGGAAGTGTGAATCAGCTTGCGGACGAGGCTCTCTCTGGCCAAAAGACCAACCCTGGTTTCGACTGCAAGCTGGCGGCAGGAAGAAACACTGGCCAAGCCAGTGGCACCGAGCGTTGCATTGGAATCATCTCTTAGCGGGTATCAACCACAACCCGCGGGTGCGAACACGCTATGGAACTGAACGGCATCTACCAAAAACAACCGGCCCGGTCCTTTTGGACCGAGCCGGTTGGTAGGTTTCAAATTGTCGAGGCGAGTTTAATTCTCACCTAAACCGCTTATCGCAGCAGCGACAGCACGTTTTGTGGGTTCTGGTTGGTGATCGCGAGCACCGCGGTGCCGGACTGTACCAGAATTTGAGCACGGGTGAGGGCGGCCGTTTCCGCGGCGAAGTCGGCATCGCGGATCTGGCTTTCGGCGTCGGTCAAGTTCACCAACGTATCGTTCAAAGCGTTCCGGTTCGTTTCCAGCGACGTGCGTTGGAAAGCACCTAACCGACCGCGGAGTGAAGTCACTTGGTCGATCGCTTCTTCGACGATGCGTGCGGCTGTTGTCGGGTCGCTGGCCAGGTCGGACGTACCGCCCGAGCCAAGTTGGAACAGCTTACCGTTCACACCACCGAGACGGGCCGTGTTCACGCTCGTGATGCCGATGCGGGCCTGCTGGTTGCTGACCACGTCGGGACCAAGCTGGAACAGAGCGCCACCGCCGTTGATGGTGAAGTTGACATCGGCGCTGGAACCAGCGTCAACGGTCAACTTCAGGTCGAGCGTCGCCGTGTTGATCGAGAGCGTATTGCCCTTGCCACTGGCAGCGATGCCGTTCACCGAAGCCACGATGTCGGAACCTGAAGCGCGAGTCGCGCTGAGGCCGTTGGCGAAGGTGTCGTTACCGTCGCCGTTTAGCACGCTAAGCGAGACGAATGCGTCGGAACCGTACTCGGTCGAGGAGAGCCCAAGCACACCGCCGTTATTGGTGGCTTGAACACCGGTCGCATCGCTCACCGCGTTAATAGCATCGACAATTTGAGTAATGGTCGTACCCGCACCGAAGCTCAACACCTCGGCACCCGTGACACCGGCGATTTCGAACACGATGTCAGAATCGAGACCACCGGATGCGGTAACACCACCAGCGAAGGTAGCTGCGGCGGGCGGTGTATCATCTGCGGTCGAGTAATTCGTATCACCGGAGGTACCGCTCAATGCCGAGTTGTAGTCGGCCAAATTATTGATTGCGGTGTTGATCGTAGAGTACGATACCGAACCGTTTACACGGACTTCGATGTTGCTGCCGTTGAGGGCGGCAACCGCGGTGCCTGCTGCGACGGTATTGTCTTCGATCAGCGTGAGTGTTACGCCATTCGTCGTAGCGCTGGCCGTAGCGGCAGTGACCGTGATCGTACCGGCACCCGCATCGCGACCGCCAGACAAAGTTCCGGTGCTCGCATTGGTAGTCGTAATCGTTTCCGTACCACCCGAAATTGCTGAAGCAACAAAGTCGCTACCGGCATTGATGGCGGCATACAAGTCGGCAACCGTGTTGTCGCCGCCTGTGATGTCGACCGTAACCGACAAGATGCCGGTGTTCGCATCGTACGAGGTGCCAGCGACAGCACCGTCGATAATGTTGATACCTGTGAAGCCATTGCCTGCGGCGGCGGCGGCAGGACCACTGGCATCCGCAGTAAGCGTGAATCCAGAAGCACCGGTGGTATCGAGCGTGATCGCACCGCTTGCCTGAGCAACGGTATGGCTCAAGCTAAGTGTGGTCGTGGCGGCAACGCCTGTCACAGCGGCCGGGATACCGTTGTTGGTGATCTGAGCCTGTGTGGCTGCGGCGGTAATGTCTACCGCTACAGCAACCTGCCCTGTCGCACCCAAGTTGGCCTGGTCGATCTTGAGATCGGAAACGGTGCCGAAGCCGGTACCGGCCGTAGTGATGAAGTCGAGGCTGCCATCGAGCAGGCGGCGGCCCTGGAAGGTCGTCGTCTGAGCGATACGGTTAAGAGCTTCGAGCGACGAATCGATTTGAAGCTGGTTCGCGGCAATTTGATCCGGCGTGATGGCACCCGAGTTAGCGGCTTCCGTCACCAGGCCACGAATGTCGTTCAGCAGCGAGCTAACCTGGCCAAGAGCACTGTCGGCCGTGGCGATAACCTGGTTCGCACGATCGGTATTGCTGATGGCACGTTTGATGCTCGTGATATCGCTGCGGAGGTTTTCGCTGGCAATCAAACCGGCCGGATCATCTTTACCGGTGTTGATTCGCAGACCAGTGCTCAGTCGGTTGAGCGCTTGTTCCAAAGCGCTGTTCGACCGGCCCAAGATATTTTGGGCGACCAGCGAGGTGACATTCGTATTAATTCGTGACATTTCAAACCCCCTTTTGGGACAGGAATGTGTTCCAACCTAGGCCGGCCAGCGCCGCGGCGCTTCTCACCAGCATGTTGTTGATTTGTTTAGGACGACCCAACTCCACTCGTTGGCAAACTCGGTTACCGTTGCTGTCCCTCGACCCTCGATTGGACTTAGGCCCGGCTCACTGAGCGTCTCCTTGGATAGCTATGATCCATGGAAACTGAGCAAGCCTAGGTTGCGATTTCCTCAGTGGGGAGTTATTTGTCCAAAAATTCGCACTGCAACATCGAGTCGGACGTTTACTCCTATGCGGAAATATCGACGCGGTTATTTGGGGTCTTTACGCAGTGACAGCGATTTTGGCGGTCGCGGAAGAATGACAACGATATAGGCCAAACAACCGCTACAATCAAACGTTTCCCCGGCAGCGACAGTGTCGTCAGTACGGTTTCGAGCCGGTGAACTGGTTTCAAATTCCACGATTACCAGCGCTCGGTGAACACCGCTTGCTGAGAAAAGAGGAGTGGCAGTGCCCGAAGCAGCACCAGTTGCGATGCAATGCTCGAACTATTCAACCCCGGAAAAACAAAAAGTCGAGATGTCGAGATATTGACTCAACAACCCGACCGGGATGGAGCCAAAACGTTGAATACGGACTGTAATGGCCCGTTACGAACGATCGGGATTGGATTTCCCGATTTGCCGAGCTTCGTCGAGCCGGATTTGTGCGGCTTGCTTATTCTCGCGCTGAATGGCTTCGTAAATCTCGCGTCGATGCACCGAAACCTCGCGAGGCGCTTCGATGCCAAGCCGTACTTTGTCGCCGCGTACGTCGACGACAGTTACGACAATGTTGTCGCCAATGATAATGCTTTCGTCGCGTTGTCGGGAAAGTACAAGCATGATGCACTCGGGGGATACGAGCGATGGTGCGTATAGGCAGGAGCGCGGAGATGAAGTCCGACTCCCAGCGACGTGCTCCATGCTCCGCTAACTATGCGTCCGTGTTGAGATTAATCGGACTCAAGACGCAATTCACTGTAGAAACACACGTTACGTTTAGAACATAACGGTTATGCACACAGGAACGTGAGCGATCGCACTCTTGGCGGGTGAGCAAGTTGCGGAATCGATACATTCGCAACGGGCTGAAAGCGTTTGGGCTCAACCTTTAACGGGAGCCATGCTATGCGGTTTTGCGAATTGCCGTGCTGGCAAGGCGGTGCTGCACCGCATGATCGTCACGCGCGACAATTTGGCGACCCAGGCGCTCGGCGAGGTGGATCACGAGCGGTGCCTTCAAATTGAGCGCCAGCGAGCCGTTCGATTGGCTAATGATCGTAAGCACCTGGGCTTCGCTAGGATCGGCAAGGCCGAGCGGTTGGATGTCGCGGCGTGAAATGCGGCATGTGTAGTCGGACACGAAGCGGCGCGGGCTGACAACGGCCAAGGCGACTTCGGCGCGATCGAGGCTTTGAAGCCAAGCGAGAGCCGGATTTTGAGCATCGGCCAGCAAAACCCAGCGGCGACAACCTTCCATGCCGATTAGACCATCGACAAAGGTAAAGATATCGCTTTCATCAATTGCCAGCGTGCCGAACCGAGTCGTGTTAATGTTCATGTCCGTGCTCACTCGTCTGGTGCGCCGAGGCAATCGGCGCTATCAGCATAATCGGTCTCGAAGGTCTCCTCGTGCCAGTTATTCAACCAAACCGTTTAGGCGATTCGGCGATTGATCGGCAAACTTTGCGTTTTAGAGAAAGTTGAGTAGCGACATCTGCATGATGCTAGCACTCGCGCGCAGCGAAGCCTCGAAAGCGTATTGGCGTGCCGTGAGTTGGGATATCGCTTCGATGAGATCGACGTCGATGTCCTGAGACAATGCGGCCTTGAGTTGCACGTTTTCGTCTTCGAGCCGCACGCCGATGACCTCTAAGTTCTGTAAGCGGCCGCCGATTTCCGCACGGGCGAAGTTCAGTCGCTCCAGGTCTTGGTCGAGCCGGTCGAGCGTTCGCGTGATTTCGGTTTCATTGTTATTTTGAAGTGCCGTTTTGAGTCGAACGAGCGTATTGAACACGCTATCGGTTTCGTGAGTGTTACGGTCCTGGCTTTTGAGGACTTGATTGCCACCGACCGTGGCAACATCGCTGGCTTCGGATTGCGAGGCGTTCGCGGCAACAAACCCGAGATATTCCGCGGCGCGGCTACCTTCCACGGTGCGGACGGTGAGTGTGCCTGTGCCCACACTGGAATCGACGAGTTCGATGCCGTTCCCGGTTGTGGCGAGACGAGCTTGAACGGTGCCGGGGTTGTCGGGATCGCCGTTGATAAGGTCGATGATATCCTGCACGGTGGTCGCGCCAGCGAGGTTGATCGAAAGCTCCTGGCCACTGCGCGCTATGATCGTAAGATCGTCGTTGGCCGAGTTTGTCGAGGTTGGTATTCCTAACCCGCGGTTCATTCCGGCTAGTTCAGTAGCCCCGGTGTAGGTGCGAATGCCGAGCTGAGTAGCGGTCGTGCCGCCGTTTTCGCCGATCATGAAATCGGCACCGCTAACCGTGGAGCGAACATTGATACCATTGCCAGTGGCGTTGATCTCGGCCAGCAATCCCATACCCGAGCCGTTGATGAGGTTGAGCAAGTCTTCGACTGTTTTCGCGCTGCTGATATCCAGCGTCATGCTGCGGCCCGCGTTAGTGAGGTGCAAGCCGTTGACGGTATCCAGCACTTGGCCCCCGCCGCCGGCCGTAACGCCTGAGAAGTTCAGCGGCCCAGAACCTCCGATTGCCACGTATCCGTTGCCGGCATGAATCGACGAGGACGCATCGCTGTAGTCGATCGCCGCGGAGAAAGTTCCTTCGGCTGAAATTGCGGCAGCAATTTGCTTAGCTGTGGAAATGCCATCTTGAATGGTGACGGTTAGCGTATTCGTATTGCTGTCGTAAACCGCGGTTTCGGAGCCAGCCGTGATGCCATCTTGCACGACGACATTGAGATTGTTGAACGTCGTGCCGTTTGTGTTTGCCGTGAGTTGAATATTGTTGTTGGTTCCGGTGAAAGCAATCGTGCCCTGCGCTTTGGTGCCGAGCAATTCGTGGATCTTGGTGGTTTTCAGCAGTGTTGGATTGAGGTCTCCGCCCACGAGCGTGGCGGGCAATGGTGCGTTCAAGTCGGTATTCAGGCCCAGAAAGCGAGCGGTACGGCCGTCGCCGGCTTCAGTAACCCCGATGCCATTGCCGCTGGAACTGAGCACCAAGCCTGTGCTCGTGACATCGACAGTGACGCTAGTTCCTGGCGGGGCATTGCTCTCGATGACTCGGGCGACGTCGCCCAGCGTAACGGCCGTGCGCAGGTCGACCGTTTTTGAAACGGTGGCCACACCATTGTTCACATGGACCGTAATTGCGGGATTGGGGCCTATTCCCGCGCCGCCATTCAAGGAGCTAACCAGCGTACTTGAAGTGGCTTGCGGATTGACATCGACGTTTCCCTTGACGGCCGCGGAGATGCCGCCGAATACATCGGTGCCGGCCAAGTTGGTTTCAAAAAGCCGTTCGATATCGACGAAACTTCGCAGCACGCCTTCGTTGCCGGAATACTGCACGAACTCGCCGTTGAAATCGTAAGGCTGCAAATGCGAGCGGGAGCCCGCGAATAAATAGCGTCCCCCGATTTTTGCGTTGCCGGCGCTGACGAGTTCCTGGATGAGGCTATCCACTTGTTGAATGATGGCCTGTCGATCGGACTGATTGGTCAGATTCCCGGAGATGCCGACAACGGCCCCCCGAAGTTCGATGACCGCAGTGGAAATGGAGGCGAGCCGAGAGTCGGCCCCCGCTAGATACTGATTGCTGGCCTGCAGATTGGTTTTGATTTGCGCCTTGCGATCGAGCAGCCGCTGCAGACTGATCGCACGGAGCGCGGCAGGCGCGTCTTCACTGGGCAACTGAATGCGCTGGCCGGTACTGATGGCCGTTTGTAAACGGAATAAACCGAGTTGATCAGCCTGGGCCTGATTCGTGAGCCGCTGCCGGATGAACAAATCACTCACACGAGTATTCGGGATGGGAATGATGCCGGACATGGGTCAGGGGTCAGGGACCGGGGGTTGGGGGTTGGGGGTTGGGGAGGGGACAGAATTTTTGGGGCTACAAGTTCACTAACAAATCGAGTAGTTCGCTACAGGTTTGGATGTATCTGGCGGAAGCCTGGTAAATGCGCTGCAACGTGATCATGCGCATAGCTTCTTCGTCGATACTTACGCCGCTTACGGCTTGTTCCTGGCCTTCGAGCGTGCCTTCGAACACACGGTATCCTTCGGCGACCGACTGGGCGATGGAAGAGCCTTGCGTCACCTCGTTGACCATCTGGTTGTAGAGATCATTGAGAGAAGTACCGCCAGCGGTTCCGAGCGGTTGGTCCATGAAGGCGGCTAAGCGTTCGGCATTTAGCGAATCGTTCCCGATGCCGCCGAGACTGGCGGCAAATTTTCCGGCGTTCTCGATGCCTTTGAGTTCCTTGTTGACGCCGAGTGAGCCGGCCGAGGAGCCCGTGAAGAAGGTATTGATGCCCAGCGCGGCAAGGACGCCGCTGGTATCGCCGGCAAAGGAGAATTCAACGTCGCTCGACTCGGTGGTGAGTTGCAAAGCGCCGCCGGGCGTGATGTTGGCTTTAAGCCCTTCGATGCTATCTAGCTGGGAAGCAAGACTAGCCAGCGTGGTATCCTCGTCGAGGCCGTTGAGATCGATGATGATCGAATGCGTGTGGGTAAGCTGCGGATTCGATTTGTTGCTTATGACGACGTTGAATGAACCGCTGACTGGTGTGAATTTGAGCCCGGCCTCGTCGAGCACGGCACCGGCATTGCTCACTGCTTCGACGCTGGTAAGCGATTGGAATCCGACGAGCCCCTGCCCTTGCGAATAGATTTTGTTGAACTCAAAGGCCATCGAGCCGGCCAGGTTATCGAGGCGTTTGATGAAGCCGCCGACGATTTGATCGCGGGCCGTGTAAACGCCCTGCAATTCGCCGGTGGTGATTTGAAGCGGCGAATTGGAATCGACAAACTTGACGACCGCGAGGCCGGCTCCTTGTTCGGAGTTGGTGGAAATATTCACGGCACGGCGGGTACCCTCGTAAACCAGGAACTCGCCGCCCACGGAAATTGCCACGCCGCCGCTTGCTTGTTCGTCGACGCGAATTCCGATGATTTCGGAAAGGCGCTGGATCGCGTTTTGGCGCTGCACGCGCAAGCCGGCAGCTTGCGAGCCAGATGCCCCTCCCCCTTCGACGGAGGCAATCTGCAGATTGAGGCGACGAATCTCCTCGGAGAGATTATTGATTTCGTTCGACATCGAGGAGACGCGCTGATTAAGCTGGGTTT
The DNA here is from genome assembly GCA_964618225.1 of uncultured Planctomycetaceae bacterium. GTDB lineage: Bacteria > Planctomycetota > Planctomycetia > Pirellulales > Lacipirellulaceae > JABDGM01. The sequence continues at coordinate 7,126 of CAZTWS010000085.1, read as the reverse complement.
GCAGGCTAAAAACGCGCCGGTGCAGGTTGCCGAAGTTTTCTGTAAGGGCAATGCCTTTGCCGATGGCCAGATTGCGGGTGGCCACGTTGCCCGGGTCTTTGAGCACTTCGTCGACCGCGTTGAAGAAATCGGTCATGGCGCTGCTCAGGTCGGTGTCTGCCGACAACTCATTGAGCAACACTTCGAGGTCGCGATAGACTTCCTCCTGCGCTTGGGCATTGGCACGATCGCCGCGAGCGCCGAGGAGACGCTCTTGGACGAATTTATCGAGCTTCTGAACGATGCTATCGACGAGCACGCCCGTGCCGAGAACTAGTTTTCCGTGCGTTTGCACGGGAGCAGGCGCGAAGATGGCTTCCTGGCGGATGTAACCAGGCGTGTTGGCATTGGCGATATTATTACCGACGACCTGGAGGCCAATTTGCATGGCCTTCAGCGTATTGCCACCCATTTGTATGGAGCCAAAGAGACTCATACGCGTTAGGAAGAGGAAAGAGGAAGAGGAGTAGTTGGAGGTAGAGCGGTAGTGGAGTGGAGGAGTAGAGCGGTAGAGGACTGCTGCGCCACTCCTCTACTGCACTACTCCACGACTGCTCTTCTCCACTTCTCCGCTGTCCCTACGCGGCATGATCGACGAAGGCACCGCTGTGCCCGCGGTCGGAGCCTTTACCATATGTCGGCCGTGGGCGGCCTCCGGTAGCAATAATCTCGACCATCTGAGACAGATGGAGCAAAGTTCGCTGTACTAGCACCCAGTTGGTAAGGCTTTGATGCTGCAGAATACTCGATCGCTCCGCTGCATCGCGGATGCCAGCTTGCAAGCGGCTGCCCCCTTCCTCTGGTAGCCGCTTACTGAGAGATCGAATGCTATCGGACGGAAGCCCCTCTTCGCCAGCACGCACGAGTAATTGCTGGCGGCGCTCGTGGCATGCTTGCAGGCGCGCGAGCAACTCATGCTCGCGTCCTGCAATCGCATGGAGCAATTCGTGGTTATTGGATGCAAGCACGCGGCGCTTTTCAGCGATCGAATCGAGCAGCTCGCGTTGGACATCGGCCAACTCGCCAAGCAGATCGCCAATTTCAGTTTCCCAGTTGTTGCTCATGATTGATGGGGCGTGTGTGTTGGTCGTGGTATTCCCTCGGCTACCGCCTCGGGCTAGTTCTTACTGCCACGTTGTGAGTGGACGTCGACTTATTGAATCATGCATTGAGAATGAGCGCGTCAGTTTGGCTGTCAGCTGTTGGCTGTCAGCTATCGGCAAGACAGATTGGCCGACAGCCGAGAGCTGATGGCCGACAGCCCGATGTCCCGCTCAGTTTCAATGCAATCATTAATAGGATGGGTAGATGCGGGGAGTAGGGCCAAGGCATTCAGTAAGATACCCTGCCCCCTGCATCCACTATCCCGCATCCTATAAACTCTTCGTGTCTTCGTGGTTCAATTAAATTCCGTCTTCTCCTTGCTCCACGCTCCCTGCTTCATCCTCCGTGTCCTCTGTGTCTCTGTGGTGAATTCTATCTGCCGAAGTTGTTTTTGAGTTATCCCCTAGCGCCGCGGGAGCGCGTTGAGTTGTGCCAAGTCGTTGGCAGGTGTTTTTTTGGCGAGGTGCGGGAATTGGCGTTCAAACATGGGATCGGCGAACCGGTCGCCCGTGGCTTCGGTAAGATGCTGCGACATTTGTTGATCGAGCTGTCCTTGGAATACCTCTTCGCCACGGCCGCCGTGGAAGTAAGCCGGTTTACCGACGGTGGACCGCATGGCTTTGAACATTTGCCCGTAAAATGTTTCGCCAACGAACTGCGTGAAATGCGCGCGAACTTCGTCGGCGCTGTTTGATTTATCCCCCTTCGCATTAAGCCGGGGCACGCGTTGCGACGCGGTGATCGACGACAACTGGCTGGCTGTGATGGAGCTAAGATCGGCAGACATGAGTCGGGGGCTGGGGGTCAGGGATTGGGGGACAGATCAGTATGGCGATGCTTAACAGCAACATAAGGAAAGTTTATTGGTCTTCGATGATGAGTCGGCCGTGAAGTTTTCCGTTGCGGTCGATGCCGCGAATGATTTCGATGACGTCGTTCGTGGATACTCTCAGTGCGTTTAATTGAGCGACCAGGGCATCGAGCTTAGGGCGGTTAGATTGATCGATGTCGATCGAATTAAACACTTGCTCGGGCTGGGCGTCGGCTTCAACAATGACGTTCTGATGGGAGACGACCACGTCGCCGATTTCCACCTCGCCGCTGATCACGATCGTGCCGGCTCGAGCGTTGATGACGACGCGTGCCTCGGGCTCTGGCTCCGTGATGCGTGTTTCGAGAATATCGGCTGCGAAGGCGACCGGGTCGTTAGCAAGACCGCGAGGAATGCGAACAATAATATTCGCCGCGTCGATGGCGCGAACGGTTTCTTCGATACGCTTCGAGTCGATGTCGCCGTAACTCGCCATTTGCTCCCAGATCATTTTGGAAATTTCATCGGCGGTTTGGAAATTCGCGTGGTTCTTGTCGAGAACCAGCGTGATGTTTCCGTCGCGAACAAACGGCGTGAAGATGTCGGCTTCCATGAGGCAACCGCCGTGGATGACGCCGCCCATGGGTTGGTTGGGGTCATCGAGCAGAATCTGGCCTTGGCATAGAGCGTAGACGCGGGCGTCTTCGGTGTTTGGACCTTGCAGGGCCGCGAACGCGAGGCGGCCCCCGGCTAGGCTCTTGCCGTTGATGCCGCTGACGTAGCAATCGAGCTTGTCGCCCCGGCGAGCGCCCGTGGAAGGCACGATCGCGGTGACGAGCACGACCGACGCGTTCTTGATTCTGCGCAGATCTTCATAAGTGCGAACCTGGCCGTTCATCGCCAGCGGGCTGCCCATGATTTCCATCGAGCGTGCAAGAGCCTGCATCGTGATCGGGTCGTTTGCATCGCCGGTACCTTTAAGGCCGACGACCAGGCCGTAGCCGCGGAGGACATTTTCTTCCTGGCCTTTGATGCGACAGATGTTTTTCAGCCGTGTGGTAGCGGCGGCTGGCGAAGCGAGCATGACCAACGCGAGACAGGCAATAAGGAGTTTTTTCATCATGGCGTTGCTCATTGAAGCTAGTGATTTACCGTAGTGTTATGCGGTATTCCGATCGGAGCGGCGTGGGAGCCGCCGCTAAGGCTGCGGCTTCGTTAGAAAGGTTTGAACCGGCTATACCATCGGGTAAGCCAGCCACGATTGATCGAGTCGTTGACGAAGCCGCGCTCTCGTTTTTCTATGCGCATTTCGTGGATGTCGTCGCTGCGAACCATGCGATCGGGACCAATCGATTGGCGAGCGATGACTCCGGTAAGACATTGCATCCAAACTTCTTCGTTGATGCGGATTTCACGACGCGCCTCGATAACGAGATTTCCGTTGGGGCGGATATCGACGACCGAGGCCGCGATGCGAAAAGTAAGAGCACCGCGAAGTTCCATTTCGGACCGGGTTCGATATTGGCTTTGCAACGAACCGGCAATGCCGGGATCGCCGTTGCTTTGCGGTGCCGGGTAAATATCGTTGCCATCAAATGCGAGCCAATCTGTGAGAATCGCTTCGAGATTCAAGTTGCGACGAGACTGGGCATCTCCCTCGCTGATCATGCTCGAACGGTAATCGACGAGCACGGTGATGATGTCGTTGATTCTTAGCTCGCGGAATTCGGCTTCGGGCGGCAGTTTACGGTACATGAACGAGCTGTTCTGTAGCGTAAGCTGGTTCGGCTGCTGAAGAGGATTACTCAGCAGGCTGGCGTCTTGCCCTCGTACTTCGCGCGCGAGGCCAATTGCGAGCACGACCGGTACGCAGCGAGTATGCCGTAGCACTTTGGCCAGGCATCGCGTTGTTTTCGGAAAAAAGTTCATATCGTGCCGATGTCCTGAGGGAATGTTCGTTTGGTCGTTGCTGGCGAGCGGTTGCTGCTAACGGCGATGAGCGGTGGAGACGGGAGCTTGTACGGTTCGGGGAGAGGTGGTAACCGCCGCAATCGTTGCCTCGCGGATTCCTGTAACGCGTGCGTCGAAGCGCTGCTTTGTCTGCAGCGACTCGACCTGGACCAATTCGCCGCGAGCACAATCGTGTAAGGCGCGGACCGTGGTGCGGACACGAATCCCGCTGCCCTGGGATGAAACCGTGATCAGATCGCCACGTTTGACCACGATTGGTGCTTGGACGCTGTCTGAGTAAACGATGCTACCGGCTGTGAGGGTTTGTTTGGCCTCTTGGCCAATGATCGGCTCGACGGATTGCAACGGTGTGCGTCGCTCGGATGCTCGCGGCAAGTTCGAAACTTCTTGCACCGCGACATCGGCAGCCGTGATGACGTTGCCGCGAGCAACAGCGCGAACCGCCACAACCACCGGCATGGGCGGGGGCGTGATGTCGGCGTTTACGCTGAACCGCTTTCCGCCAGACGATGTATCGAAGGTGATTTCAAAACGTTGACGGCCTGTCCACGGTGCAGTGCCTCCCGAACAAATGGGCCGCGAGATGGCTTCGGTTAGCGATTCGAGGTGCCGGTCGCTGACCTTGCAAGTAATTTCGCACTCCCGAACTCGAGGCAACTTGGTCGCCACGTAGCTAGTAACCAGCTCACGAACGCCTGTTTCCAGAACGCTGTAGTCGACTTTGCTTTTTTCAGCTTGGGGAGCTTTCGTACCCATGGTGATATGCCCTGCCGAAAGGGCGGCTCGACGATCGAAAGGGCCGCTGTTGCCAACGCTTTTAGCGGGCGATGCCCCAGGCTCTACGAAATTGGTTGTGCGAACCTCCGGTTTCGCGGAAACTGCCACCTGATCGGCACCAACAAGGGTAACCGTTTTGAAGTCGATGTCGTGGGCGGCCAGCATGTCTTCAACTTCGCGTTTGCGGAGGAAGCGTTTATTTCCGGCTGAAGGGGTTGGCATCAGCGGCAGTGCGCCAAGGCGACGGACCTCGGCATCGTCGTCGCTCGAGATGGCTGCAATATCGGCAAGGCGAACGACAGCACGCTCGACCACAGCATCGGAACGCACCGCGATGGTCGTTTCGGCCTGAACGGACGAAGCGCAAACCACGAAGATAAGTGCGGCCAGTTTGTAGCTAACGGACTGCATTCGACTTTTCTTTCGCCAAAAGTGCTCGCGTTTGTTGTTCATTACCTGCCGCTAATATCGCCTGAGATTGGCGACGATTTGCATGATCTGGTCGCCCGCTTGAACGATCTGCGAGTTGAGCTCAAAGGCGCGCTGCGTTGTAATCAAATCGATTAGTTCGGTCACCGGCTCGACGTTCGATGCTTCGAGAAAACCTTGCTGGAGATTCCCGAAGCCCTGTGCTCCCGGGTCGTTGATGGTGGGGTCGCCCGTGGCATCGGTTTGTTGGTAGAGGTTGTTTCCCAGCTTGAGCAGACCATCGGGATTGACGAACTTGGCCAGTTGGATTTGGCCAACAGTTTGTAGATTGGTGGAATCCTGCGTTCGAACTTGAACTTGTCCGGAAGGTGAAACGACGATATCGATCGCCTCTTGCGGTATGGTGATAGACGGTTCGAGAAGATAGCCATTGGTTGCCGAACCGAGCACGATTTGCCCGTCGGCATTGATATTGAAATTGCCGGAGCGTGTGTAGTAGAAGTCGCCTCCATTGGGATTCTGCACTTGGAAGAATCCGTCTCCTTCGATAGCGATATCGAGCTGATTGTTGGTTGTTTCGAACGCGCCTTGCTCGTAGTTTGTTTGCGTGCTCGAAACTCGCGAGCCGAGGCCCACTTCAACGCCGGTGGCGGTGCGATTGCCGTCGGCGTCTTCCGCGCCCGGCAAACGGTACTGGCGGTAGAACACGTCCTCGAAGTTGGCGCGGTCCTTTTTGAACGCGGTCGTGTTGACGTTCGCCATATTATTGGCGATGACGTCGAGCTTGGTTTCGAGGGCTTGCATGCCCGTGGCGGCGGTGTACAGTGTTTGGACTGTCATGGAACTGCTCCGTCTGACGGTTCAATTAACTCTTGAGGACCCGGCTAAGGAGTGTGCCGGTAATCGTGTCTTGGTTTTGAATCATGCGCGTGTTGGCTTCAAACGCACGGGTCGTTTCGATCATGGCCATCATTTGACGAACCGGGTTCGAGCCCGACATTTCGAGATAGCCCTGCTTGACGATTCGTTCTTGCAGTTCGAGCGGGCGGACATCGCCCAACGGGCGATAAAGGTTGCTGCCGACTTTGATCATGTTGTCGGCCGACTCGGGCTGCGACATCCCGATGGCATAGATTTCGCCAGCCTGCATGATGAAGCCTTGGTTATCGATGCTCCAAGGGAAGTCGCGGTTGAGCACGATTTCGTCGCCGGTTTGGTCGAGCACGGCACGATGGCCGTTTTGCGTAACGAGCCGTCCATCGACATCGAGTGAGAAATTGCCGGCGCGGGTGAGCAGTGACTCGCCATCGTCGCCTTGAATTTGGAAGTAGCCGATGCCGTCGATCGCGAAATCGAGTTCGCCGCCCGTTTCTTTGAGGCTGCCAAGCGAATGGTCGGTGACGGTATCGATGACTTTGACGCCGCCGCCAATGTTATTGATCGAACCGTCGCCAGAGTACGACTTGCCGAGTTGAATGGCTTCGGCATAGCGTGCTTGGAAGGTGGTAACATCCTGCTTGAAGCCCACCGTATCGACGTTCGCCAAATTGTTGGCAATAACGTCGAGCCGTTGCGACTGAGCGGCAGCGCCTTCGGCCGAGATGTATAGCCCGTACGGCATGAGACGAGATGGAACAGCAGGTATGCCCCCCTGCGTTCGCCGCACAGAACGCAACCGCTGTGCCGAAGAGTCCGCTAGCGGCAGAAGAATTCGGCAACAGTCTCATTCCCGCGAAGAAACGCGGATCGTGCTTCGATGAACGAACGAATGCTGGCAACGGTGTCAGCGATATCGATTCGCAGTTTGTGCCGATTGCGTGATGGCGTTCGGCAGAAGTTGCCGGGGGAAGAAGAGGGGGAGACAAGGAGAGGGGGAGAGTGGGAGTCGCAAGCGGAAAAGGGGCGTGTTGCGACGACAAATGCCGCTCCCCCACCCAACGGACTGGTTGCTTCAGCAACCAGTACCCCCCGCCCCCGAACACGCCCCACCCCAAC
>CAZTWS010000084.1:0-22049 GCA_964618225.1 uncultured Planctomycetaceae bacterium | reverse complement strand
CTTTACCCAAACCCTACTCTCATAACCACTGGTACTGAATTTGGGGGCAGGTCAAGGGCTATCGGCTATTGGCTGTCAGCAATCGGCCAGAGGACGCTTGGCGCGAGTCGCTACGAAGTTCAATGATTGGCCGAGAACGCATTTTTGCGAGCGTAACAACATAGTTTAGCGTGTGCCACCGGTTTGGTGCGCGATTTTTGGTAAGAGATGTAACCACTGCATGCTCAAGTATCTTGAATTAGGGATTAGGGATAATACAAAAACAACTTCGTCAGAGGGGATTCACCACAGAGACACGGAGAGCACGGAGAGCACGGAGAAGAGAAAAAGGGGGTTGAACCACGAAGACACGAAGGCACAAAGGTCGATTGAAAATCCCATACGGCCTCATACCGCAAGCAGAAAATGCCACCTCGAAGGTGTATAAATTGCTTAACTACTTCGTGTCTTCGTGCCTTTGTGGTTCAAAATTACTCTTCCGAATCTCGGCGTCTCTGTGGTTATTCTGAAAACCGGAATGTTATTATCGAGGCTTTCCTTATCCTGCATGTGGCAAGGGTATTGGCGGCGTGTTAGCCTAGGGGGAGTGTTTTATGGACGGGTTCCCCGCTGGCGGTGAAACCATCGTAGGCCTAATTAACCTCCTTAACATTGAGAACGAGAATAAGGGCGGAGTTATGCATTTGATTTATGGTGCCGGCAATTGGAGTCGTAGGAGTTTTTTTGGCGCTGTGGCCACGGTGATTTGTGGAGTGCTTCCAGCTACCGGTGCTTTTGCCGAGCCAGTGCCGATTGAACCTGGTTCGTGGACGATTACAATTCTTCCCGATACGCAGGTTTACGCTCAAAGCTACCCGCAGCATTACGACGCGCAGACCCGTTGGATTGCCGAGCACGCGGATTCGCACAACATCAAATGCGTGCTGCACGAGGGAGACATCACGAACAATAACGTCGTGCCGCAATGGGACAACGTGCTTCGCTCGATGAACCTGCTCAACGGTAAAGTGCCTTACGCAATGGCTCCCGGGAATCATGACTACGGTCCTCGCGGTAGCGCCACGACGCGGGACTCGATGTTCAACGAGCCGGGGTATTTCGGTCCTGGCTCGGAATATGCGAAACAGGCCAGCGTGGGTGGTTTCTTCGAGAAGTCGAAAACGGACAATTCCTATCACACGTTCAACGACGGTAAGAATGATTGGTTGGTGTTGGCGCTGGAGTTCGGCCCGCGCGACGAGGTTGTCGAGTGGGCGAATAAAGTCGTCAGCGATCATCCCAACCATTTAGTGATGCTCGTGACGCACGCTTATATGTTCAGCGACGAGACGCGTTACGATTGGGCTAAAAAGGGGCAAAGCCAAGCATGGAACCCACACGATTATGGCATCGCGAAAGTTGCCGGAGAAACCGTGAACGACGGGGAGCAACTTTGGGACAAACTTGTGTCGCGGCATAAAAACTTTCGTTTCGTGTTCAACGGACATGTGCTCAACGATGGCACGGGTTTTCTGAGCAGTCGTGGCCGCGAGGGCAATGTCGTCCACCAAATGCTGGCGAATTACCAAATGAAAAAGGAAGGTGGCCAGGGCGACATGCGACTGCTGGAATTCAAACCCGATGGCAACACGGTCGTCGTGCGCACCTATTCGCCAGTGCTCGATCGCTACGACCAGGCTCCCGACCAGGAATTCGTTCTGAAGATGGACGAGGAGCGGGTTCCGGCCACAACGCCGTAAAGCCCTGTGGATGTGGTTTAAGAACTCTAACAAAACCGACTGAGAGAGGGAGACAGCCCCATTTTGCTCCGAAGACTCCGCAAAATCGGGACCAGTCCCCGCCGGTTTTGTTAGAGTTCCTTAAAATTAAGGTGCCAATCCCCGCGGCAAGTGCGTTTTTGATTTCAAAAAACGATAGACATCTTTTTGCTCTTTGGATATGGTGCTGCTACGTGACGTGCGGAATCGTTTGGGGGTCTCTCGGACAAATCTGTCACATGCTGGGATAACGTATGGGGCAAAAGCGCAGCGTTCGCATCGCGTTTACTCTGGTTGAGCTGTTGGTGGTGATTGCCATCATTGGCATTCTCATCGCTCTTTTGCTGCCTGCTATTCAGGCGTCGCGCGAGGCCGCGCGCCGTGTGAATTGTCAGAGCAATTTGCGCCAGCATGGGGCGGCGCTGTTGAACTACCACGACGTGCGGCGGCAGTTTCCGCCGGGTGCGTGGATACGTGTCGGGGCGGCCGGCCCGACGATTCTCACCAATGCCAACGTGTTACTGCTTCCCTATTTGGAAGAAGATTCGCTTGAATCGCTTTGGCGACACGACCTCAACTACAAAGATCAGAACCACGCGGCGCTTACAACTCCCGTGGCCGTGTTCACCTGCCCAAGTAACGCGGCGCAAACGGTGGTCGATTCATTGTTCGATAGCGTTGGCCTTCCCGCGGGTTTAACGCTTGCCACCACCGACTATGCATATTGCAAAGGGGCGACGGACGCCTGGTGCCTGGGCAACGGCTATCCGCCCGAGGAGAAAGGCGTTTTTCATTTGTTCAATATCGATGCCGAGCAGCCGACGAAGATCGCGCGCATTACGGACGGCACCAGCCACACGATCGCGATGGGGGAAGTGGCCGGCGGCGACAACTGGCCCACCTGCCGTCGCACGGGGTGTGTTGAAGCTGAAGGCCGTGCGTATGCGAATGTCCCCTGGATGGTTGGCGACTTGAGCATCCCCGCCCACGCGGATGGCGGTTATGTGTACACGGGCATTTACGGTTCCACGATGGAGCCGATGAACAAGCGGCCGGTGACTGGTACGATTTTGCACGAGGCGGGCATCTTCGATTGCCGTTCGAGCGCTAATGGCGGGCAGCACGCCAGCAGTAACTTCCGCAGCGACCACCCGGGCGGTGCCCAATTCCTGATGTGCGACGGCTCGGTGCATTTCATCCAGGAAGATGTGGATCGAGTGCGGTACAGGGCGCTTTCGACTTATGCGGGCGGGGAAGTGGTGGAGTGAAGGGAACGAAGAGAGAAAAAGAGGAAGCCAGGATTGCGTTTTAGGCTTACCGTACTGCGATGCCGTCGCCGCTTAGGAATGCCTCAATAAGAACATTCCGATTTTCAGAATAACCACAGAGGCACGGAGGACACGGAGAAGATTAGGATTCAGGATGGTGGATACGGGGAGCAGGGCCAAGGCATTCAATAAATACCCTGTCCCCTGCATCCACGTATCCCGCATCCTACAAATCTTTCGTGCCTTGGTGGTTTAAAACTCCTATCAAATCTCCGTGTCCTCCGTGCCTCTGTGGTGCATCCCATCGCCGAGGGCGAGCGATGCGAGCACGCAGCGTGCGGCGTTCATGAATAAAAACTCTGGAAATAGGGACGAATTGCTTAGCCGGGCCGGAGCAGTCGCGATCCCGCGGAGCGGCAATCTTGCGCGAGGCAAATCTGCCGGTGTGGGTTCGCCGGACGCTCCGTCCCAATTTTCATGTTCGAGTGCCGAACGCTGGCCCTATCAATTCAAGATGCGACGAGTCGGGTGTTTTTGCGCGTATCTCAGGAAAATACTGCATTTCGTCGTAAAAACTGGGCGGCTGAATTTGGTTGGTGATTTCAGGCGGCTGGACTATAACAAGAAAGGGTTGGATTTGAGTGGCCTAAAAGCGGCAAGTTAGAGGCAAGTTTGGGCGGGGGAGGGTGGCGTTCGGATATGAAGCCGGTGAGGATTCCAAGGCGCGGCCTGACCGTGGACGGCCAGCGGTTGCAACAGTTGCGGCGAGTGCGTGGGCTGACTCAAGCGGAGTTGGCTCGGCTGGCCGGCATCGCCGTGCGGACAGTTCGAAGTGCCGAAGCTGGGCTACGCATTCGCGTTGACTTTGCGCGATTTCTGGCCACGGTACTGGGGGTCGAAGTCGTCGATCTGGCGGCTGAGCGGGACGAATTGTGCGTGTATGCCACCGAAGACAAGAACGTGGTCAACGTGTTGCAGGCATTGCACGTCTATACCTACGAGCGCGACTTGAGCGAGTACGAACGGATCCTCGCGCCAAACGCTCTGTTGCGGATGCCTGGTCCTGAAGAAATTCCCCTGTGCGGCGAGTATCGAGGGATCGACGGGTTGCGCGGGCTATTGGAGTACGTAAGTGAGAATCTTACGCATGAAGATGGGATCGACTTCAGCGATATTCGAACAAGTGGAAACCTGATGGTGATTCAGTTCCAAGATGCCACGCGCTACACTAAGACGGGGAAGGTGTATCGTGGCTTGACGCAGTACGTTTACGAGTTCGAAAAAGGGCGGGTAGTTCGAGTCGATAACACATTCGACACACACGCTATGATCGACGTATTTAAGGAAGATTAGGGATAACTCAAAAATAACTTCGGCAGATGGGATTCACCACAGAGGCACGGAGGGCACGGAGGTTTTATAGGATGCGGGATAGTGGATGCAGGGGGCAGGGTATTTATTGAATGCCTTGGCCCTGCTCCCCGTATCCACCATCCTGAATCCTAATCTTCTCCGTGTCCTCCGTGCCTCTGTGGTTATTCTGAAATGGGAAAGTTATTATCTAAGGAAAATTAAGAGCTCGGCGTCTCGCAAGCGCAAAAAGTAAGGCCGCCGGTGGGTCAGGCCGGCGGCCTAGGGGGCGCTCGCTTGCACGAGCGAAAGGTTTTCGTAATAAGCCGCGTTTGTGGGTACGAGCACGTAGCCACGGGCTTACGGCCTCGGTCGTAGTACGACCGAGGCCGTGAAGCTTGCTTTCGATCAGTCCTCGTACAGGAGTTGAGCGGAGGGCACCTTCGCGGCGATTTGCGAGAAGGCGGCACTCAGCCGTTGTTCCATCTCGGCAACCGTCGAGTTACCGGGAACGTCGATGAACACACCGTTCGACGCAAATGCGATGGCTTTCATCAAACCACGATCGGCATCTGCTCCCACGGCAATCGTGTGGATCGTGATGCCGCGTTTGATGGCCTCGGTTGCCTCCCAGAACGCATAACGTTTGTTCACATCGGTGGTGGTGTAGTTAGCCGTGCCGTCGCCGTCGTAGTCGGTCCACTGTGCCCACTTGAAGTTCGCGGGCAAGCTCCAGTTGCTTGGCTTCTGGTTGGTTTGACCATCGGTCATGAGGATCATCGTGGGTCGAGCGCCGTAGCGACTGTAGCCGTCGTCGTTGCCGCCGATACCGACGAGCAGTTGGCGACCTTTGAGGATGCCGTCGCCCATGGCGGTTTGGCCATTGAACTCGCCGGCTTGGTGGCGAAGCTGCACGGTGTCGATCACGCTGTAGTCGGGCGTAATGGGATTGGTGGAAATGTTGACTGAAACTTCGCCATCGTAGAACTTGTCGACTTTCTCGGCCCACTCACCGTAGCCCACGAGGCCCACTTCATCGCCGAAGTCGAGGTCCGTGAGGAAGCCAAGGAATAGCGAGGTTCCCTTCTTGAGAGCTTCCATGGGTTGGTGCGGGGTTCGCCACAAGTCTTCCGAAACGTACCGATCGCGTGGCGTGAAGCTGTTCGTTGTTTTTTGTTGCAGCCAATCCATCAGCGTGCGATAGCCGTAGCGTCTGCGATACTCCGTTTTTGGATGGTTTTTGACAAAGTCGATGTAGCGGTTCCATAGAGCGTCGCTTGTTGAGTTGTTTGGTTTACCTTTCGGAGTGCCGTTCGAGTTACGACCGGCCTGCGGGTAAGGAAATTTGCGAGTGCCGTCGGCGTTGTTCTGATTAAGACCAAGAGTGTTCCTTATCGTTGCTGTGTCGGTGCTGTTCACCAATGTTCCGTAGTAAGAATTGATCTGTCCGAATCCGCCTGCGGGAAACTTCGAAACGTTCGTGCTGGGCCATTTGGGATCGACCTGGCGGAGCGAATCCCACATGTCGTCGAGTATTTCGACGGCGGCATTGATGCCGAGAGTCGAAGTAAGCTGGCTGTCGTAGTTCATCGAACCCGAGAAGTCGAGGACGAGGACGAGGTCGCGGGCTTCGGTGAAGGCGGTGGCTGAAGTTTCGAGCGGCACGCTGTTTTTACCGATAGCCCAACCGAAAGCGAGCGGTAGCTCTCCGTCTGGCGCTTCGAGGTCGGGGCCGTTACGACGAGCAACGACTTTGACGACGTTGTAAGGAGTGCCACCCCATTGCACGCTCCACTGGGCGTTGCTGGGGTTGTATACGCGTTTTCCGAAGAACACATCGGTTTCGGGGTTGATATACACACCGTTCGCGGCAGCCACCTCGCCAGCCATAGTGCGGGCTGCGGCCACGGCAATCGAATTGGCATCGATCGTCGCGGAACCGACGCCTTGCCCCGCCGCATACACGGCGGCTTGAATTTCTTGCGAAGCGGCGAGCGATGCCGCATCGACCGCGTTCTGCATTTCGGTTTCGGTGAGCACCACGCGGCCGGTATCGACCGAGAGCGCGAGGAAACCGAACATCACCGTAAGGAGAAATGCGGTGAGCACGACGATGACACCTCGTCGGTGCTTCAAATTACTAAGCGATTGCTGTGCAAGTCGCACCGGGCGGCTCATGGCAGTAACTCCTCAGGCTGGGCTGTCGTGACGACGGCAGGAGACGGGTGGGTAATCGGTCAGAGTGCAGTTGAGTAAATGGTCTGGTCAGTCGGAGATTGTGGCACGGCCGTTTCGGAAAACCACTTTCGCCGCAAGTGGATGATCGTTGCCAGCCGATACGGGCGTGAGGCTCATGCTGGACCAGTCCACCGTGATACGTACTTCAAACAGTTTCAAATCATTTTCGGGATCGTCGAGATCGAAATCTTGTTCGGGGTTTTCGTGGTCTTTGACTGCGACATTGATTTTGTCGTGGGGAATTCCGTTCGAGGCCAGAAAGTTCTTCACATCCTGAACGAGTTTGTCGTTGGCACTTTCGTCGGGCGCGAGCATGCCTTCGCGGTCCATCGAAGCGAAGCGGGCACCTTCGCGGGCAGCCACTTCGAGCAGGTTTTGCATTTCGAACGCGCGGCCGAGTTCGATCATGCCGAGTACCAGGGCTAGTAGGATTGGTGCCACGATGGCGAATTCGACGGCGACCGCGCCCTTGCGATGCGCGGCCGATTGAGTGGAATCGCACTTCGTCGGACCGTTTTGCCGCTGTTGTTTTTTCATGGCAGTAACTCCAAACCGCGTTCTATTCGTGACGCATAAAGGCCTGGCCTTCGAGTACCACGCCGTCTAGGAATGACCCGAGGTAAGGAATATTGGGGACGATGGCAACGTTGTGGTAGCGGATTTTTGCTCGAACCAGGAATAACTGTCGAGGCTCGGCATTCGCGAGTTCGATATTGTTCAGCGCTTCGAGTTGAGCTCCGTTGCCTGTCGGCGAAGTGTCGTTATCGAAGGGGCTGGCATCTTTGATGAACACTTCCACGTTCGCCGGATCGACCACGGTGCTCAGCGTATTGAGTACGCGAGTGCGTACTTGTGCGGTGGTTCTGCCTTCGGTGGTGCCTATGCGGGCTGCCTGGCGGCACGATGCTCTCAGCACGTGCTTCACAAGTTGCGCGTGGCCGAGTTCGATGAGGCCCAGCACGAACAGCAAAAACACCGGAAGCACGAACGCCGTTTCGACGACTGTCGTGCCGCGACGATCACAATGCCGGTGGAAAAACTGAACGCGTTTCATCGCCGATCCACGCTGCAGCCGACGTTTGCTTCGCGAAGAATGAGCGAAGCGATCGCCGAAGACAATCTGCCATGGAATGCGGCAAATTGCTTGCAGCCAACAAAGGAAAAGGGTTTGGGAAAAGGTTGGCGATGAGTCTGTTCGCGGTCGGCTGGAAGCCAGTAACTCGCGGTGCAGAGTTCCGCCATTGAAACCCTAGGTCAGAAACGGGCAGAATGCAGACAATTGGCAGAACTAGTGCAAGTTTTTTTGCGGAAACACGAGAGGACGTAATGCCATGCTGAATAATTGGCGTAACCCGACCAAGATGGTAGGGCTATGTTTATAGAAAATGCCGTTAGAACTGAGCGCCGATTTCGACTCCGGGGCCAATGAAGCCGATCGAATCGCCGAGGCCCGCTTCTGCGAGTGCGTCGCTATGCCAATTCTGCATTTCGAAGCCGATACGTGCGTTCATGTCGAGACTTCGGCAACGGCGGGTGAAGCCCAGCCCCACGTAGAGTTCATTGACAAGAACGTTATCGTCTTGCACGCGTTGGTTGATGATGTCGCTGTTTTCGTCGCCGCCCCAATCGCCGGCGAGAATTGAGAGCCGCCCGCCATAAACCCAGCCGAAGCAGCCTTGGTTGCAGTCGAAGATGGGCGTCCAACCGTCGGCCGCCATGGTGAGACCGCAAAGATCGGTGCCGCTTGCATAACCTTCGCTGTCGTGGATTTCGATTTTGGCGAATCGTACGCCCGCGGCAAGCTCCACCTCGGTTTTCTTACCGACGAAGCGATGAGTTGCTTCGAGATCCCATACATCGAAGTCGATATGCACGCTGTCGTCGGGATCGAGGCCGTTGGTGCCCCGGCCGTAGATCCAGTAACGTACGCGACCACTCAGATTCGCGACATCGGTAAAACCAATGATGAAGCGCGGCGAGAATTCGTATTTCTCAGATAGCTTGCCAAAGGAATTTTCCATGATGTGCGCACGCAAGAAGTTAATTTCCACTTCGCCGTAGATGTGGGCGCGGTCTTGCATGCCTTGTGATGATGATTGCCCGAACGGTTGGATAAAACCGCCCGTGGGGTCGAAGGGCGCGCCAGGAAACGCACCGAACTGTTGCATGGTGGGATCGCCCGGGTAGCCGGCCATCGAAGGATCGACGTACATTGGTGCCGTGCCCATGGGGCCAGCCATCATCGGCCCCGGATAGGCGGGCGTGCCATCCGGATAGATGGCTCCCTGTGGCATAGCACCTGAAGGTAATTGTTCAGGCGATACCATCATGGCTCCCGTGGGCGGGGTTTGACCTTCTTCGATGAGCTCGACCGTGGAGTCATCGTTATCCACGAACTCGGCTTGGTGGATCATTCGATCGGGCTTGGCACTCCCCATGACCAGATGAGAAAAGCGACTTCCAGGCGAGTGCGCAGGAGTATTCGTTTCGCCTATCATCGGGTAGAGCGACGATTGCGGAAGCTCGAGCTGCGAGGCTAGCAAGGTTTCACCTGTATCGTGCCGTACTGTGACAATCGACCCGACGTGCGATTCGAGATCGATGCCTGGAACTGGCTCCACGTAGCGATGAATGGCGCCCGACTGGTCGGCCAACGCATACGGCGGCAATCCGGCGGGATGGCCTGGAGTATGAACGAGTCGGGCGAGAGGGCCACGATTGATACGCGGCACCTGGTATTGCGCCGGGGCGCTATTCACGAATGAGCATGCCGCTAATACAGCAGTCATGGCAAGTGTGCGGTAGCGGTAACATGCGTTCGACATATTTATTTCCAGTCGGTCCACGGAATTCGTGGACAACGGCGAGCGAGCAGCCGATAAATCTCCGGCCTGCGGAGAAAATATGGCCACGTTTTCGCGGAAATGGTTCGAATCGAGGCGCGTGGTGCGCCGGTGAGCAGACAAGATAATCAGACGAGAGGCGCAACTTTTAGCAAAGCGCCCCCTCGGTCTGCAAGATGACTAGCGAGCGTTTTGCTAGTTCTTTCCGCTCTGCAGAGTGTGCCAGCAAGGCTATCGTCGCCGTTGCTGAACCGGGTAATAGCGCCCCGTGTAGTTGAACACGGTTTGATGCCCGGTCGGCGGAGCGTGGACGTTTCCTGACGGGTTGAAATCAGACTGAGCAGCTATTGATTGCATGCGTCGAGAGATATCCCTGCCCGCTTGCTGCATTTGCTGGTTGAATTGCTGTTGTTGCAATTGCGGACGAACCAGCGTTTGATAATTCAAATCGCTGCCGCCATTCAGATCTTCGCGGAACAGGTTTAGATAGGGGCTAACCGTGGGAGCTGCCGAGTAATTACCAAAGGGTTTATTGGCGGGGCCTCCGCTGTCCAGGCCTAAGCCGATTCTGCCCATACCTGCGGCTGACTGCCCAACATTTTCAACACGTGCTCTACTGTTAAACAGAGCTTGCTGATTCGTGGTGCTCACTGAATACCCTGTACCTACACTGTTTCGATAAATCGTATTCAATTCGGTGCTTGCAAAGCCACCCGGTCTGCTAAGTGGTCTTGGATTGCCGGGAACGGGGGCCTGAGCGTTGGAGTGAGCAGTGGCGATCGCCACAACAACCAAACTGCTACAAACTGCAATAACTTTGAGTTTCTTGAACATGGCTCAGTTCCCTTCAAACCAAGGGGCTTTTCTAAGTATAAGTCTATGCCCTGCTGCAGGCTCGGGCAAACTGGAAGCCAGTGAAACCAGCCTCTTAATTTAAGCTTGATCGCGGCACTGAGGTGCCGCAATCGATTCCCCTCTGTATTCTACGAATTCCATGGATCAAAGGTTGATCAAAAACGTACAGTCGTTCAAACCCTAAAGACCCACCCCGGCCTGGAATTTGATAGTAGTTTGCCGGTTGAAGCTTTTGGCTGGCGTGCGAAAGCCACCACCACCTCCAGGGGAGGGGGCTGAGCGGGATTTTGCTCATTTGCTTAATTATAACAGGCTTAGCAAGAATATTTAAAAAGCACTTCGTTTCAAGCACAAACCATTACAGTGAAGAACTTTGCAACAAATCCCTGGTTTCGTAGTTAACGACGAGGTCTCGCACGACGTTTGCGTATTCTTTGGTTTCTCCTATGATGCAGTAGGTTTTCCTCGGATTTTTAATGGTTTAGACGGCGAACTGCCCATCAACTTGAACGCATGAGAGTGCTCCTCGCGACGCCCCAGCTTGTGCCAAATCCCACGGTACGGCGGGTGGCTTTCCTCACCCAGGCATTGTCTTGTCGGTATGAGTACGGTCGAAGCAATTCCCTTATCCGCTCCGCTGCCCGAATTGGGCGTGGAAAAGCCGCACCATCGTCGACGCAAGCGTGTAGGCGCGGTATTGGCTGAAGCTCAGATGGCTGAAGTCGCCACGATTGAGTTTGCTGGCGGGACGGCTGCGGTATTTACCAATCGTTCCCCACAGAAAGAAACTCCCAATGAAGACGTGGCTGCTCTTTGGCCTGCGTCGAACGGTCGAGGCGTTCTTGCGGTAGCCGACGGGCTTGGCGGCCATGCTGGGGGGGAGCGGGCTTCAAGACTGGCCGTTGAAGAAATTCAAAAATCGCTGCAAAACGCATTGGCTTCGAGCGATGAACAATCGTCGCCCGACCAGTTGCGGTCGGCGATTCTGAACGGCATCGAGTCCGCGAATCAATCTGTTCGACAGTTGGGCACCGGTGCGGCCACGACCCTTGCCCTCGTTGAAATCCAGGGACGCACCATCCGCCCTTACCATGTGGGCGATTCGGTGATCCTGCTGACTGGCCAGCGCGGAAAGCTGAAAATGCAGACGATCTCGCATTCGCCGATTGGCTATGCGGTAGAATCGGGCTTGATGCAAGAAGAGGATGCCATCCATCACGAGTCGCGACACGTTATTTCGAACGTGATCGGCTCGGAGCAGATGCGAATCGAAATGGGTCCGCCGATTGAAATGGCCGCGCGCGACACTTTAGTATTGGCAAGCGACGGCTTGCTAGACAATTTGCTGCCGGCCGAAATCGTAGAGTTCGTTCGCAGCGGACCGCTGGATTTATCTGTCGCCTCGATGGTGGCTGAAGCGCGACGACGGATGGCCAATCAAGATGGTAGTGCCCCGTGCAAGCCGGATGATCTCACGGTAATTGCGTATCGGCCCCACGTGAACTGAGTGGGACGCTCTGGAGCGGTGCTGCGGTAAGCCGCGAGGGCTAGAAGCAAAAAACCGCGGCGATCGACTTGGCGACCGCCGCGGTTTCTTATATTCAAACTTCCGGTTGATTGCGACGATGAGGAGTCGCTCGAAGAAAGGCGAGGTCGGACGGTGCTGCGCACAGCCATGTGATCGACCCGAGCCAATCGAAATTATGGTCCTCCCGACGGTATTCAACCGGAGTTTGATTTGTTGCTAACGCTGCATGCATTGCAATGCAACGACGGCATATTGTATCGGCCACTCAAGCTCGTGGCTGCAGTCGAACTGCCTTGCCGCTCGCTTCGAGGGAGTGAAACGATACAACATAATTCTAGTCCGCGGAAGACGCACGTCGCGTTAATTTTGACGCCTTCCTGAAAATTCTTCGGGTGCAAAGCTTGTACCGTTAGCGGCACGAATGGGAGTGATTGTAAGCGAACCGTGGGCGAGCTGAGCTGTTGCATGCAGCTTGCAATGCGGGGATATGTCTTGCAGCAAATGGCCTGTTTCGGTATACGTCCCCCCGTGCGAGTGCCCGTACCGATTAACGGCGTTCCTCTCTTCTCGTTCATTGAATTTAGTTGTTACCATGCTCGGGCTTCCTATTACTACTTCTATGGCCCGGAAGCGCATTGCAGTCGCGTTATTCGGGGCCTCGTTTATCCTGTGTGTAATTCTGGCCGTGCGTAGTTCACGGGCCGCTACGCAACGCGTTACGATTCAACGAGGCGTTCCGCAGCAAAGGGCCACATTACACGAGCGACTCGTGTACGGACTGCAGGCCCGTATTCCGTCGGAACTTGCGTTCATTGACACAGTGGTTCTGAAGGTCCGCACAGGAAAGTTGCCGGAAAGGGTCGTAAACCAAACTTTCTTTTGGGCACGCGATCGAGCCTCTGTGGCAGAAAATGGCAGCCAGGAAAGGCCTATCATTTTCTTTCAACCGGCAATGCGAGCCTATGCCAAGCGGCTCAAAATCGAGCTTTAAATTGTCGCTCGCAAGCGAGTGGGCTAAATTTCGGGTGAAACGCTGCCTGAGATAGGCTGGCCCTTACGCGGTAGCCCCCAAATCGGGTATGATGGTAGTCACGTTTGACTTTTCGCCCATCACCTGGACCCCTGATTCGAACATGGCCAAAATCGTTCGTCGTAAAGAAAAGCGGGCCGAAGCCGAGGCCGCAGAACGCAAGGCGAAAGCCGCTCCGAAGAAAGCGGCGACCAAAAAGGAGCCGGCCAAGCGAAAAAGCCGAGCCAAGAGCGCGAAAGTTGTCCGTCTGAAGGCTTTCTGGGGCGTATTCAACCAGTCGCTCAAACGAGTGGCCCTCTACGAATACAGCGAAAAGAAGGAGGCCGAAAAGCGAGCTAAAGACCTTACGGCCAATGGCAAATCGCCTCACTTTATCCAGCCGGTGAAAGAGGCCGTGCAAGAGGAAGGCTAATCTTAAGCCTGCGGTCGTTAATCCAGCCCCCACTATCGGCTGCCGTTGCATGGCAGCTCCAGGTGTTCCCAGCCATGCGTGGTAAAGAGCTTTGGCGCTATTTTTCTAGAATGGCTGCCAATCGCTCGCGTGTTTCGGGTTTTTGGTATTCGAGTTTGCCGAAACCGTGGATGGCACCCTCGGCAATCGCCGCCGCTTGATGCTCTGGATAATTCGTTACCAGCATGACGGGGACTGGGGCGATTGCGGGATCTGCTTTGATCTTGCGCAGAATTTCGATGCCATCCGTGTAGTCGGCGTCTAACTTACGATTGATGAGTACCAGGTCGAATTGACCGCTACGAAGCTGCTCGAGCGTATCATCATACCCGTGAGTGCGAAGCACCTCACATTCGAAGTTCTGTGTTAGGTACGAGCGAATCGTAGCATGATCCGGATTGCACTGGCCGACATCTAAAACACGCTTACTCATGGGGGATGGCTCTTGATGGTGCTGGGTTAACCACAGAGGCACGGAGGACACTGAGATAGAAACACGGAGTTTTTGAACTACGAAGGCACCAAGGCGCGAAGGGCATTCACTTCTATATCAATTTGCCGATTGTTACGCTGACCAACAGGGAAGGATATAAACCAGGAATGGTTTTCAAACTGATCTTTGTGCATTTGTGCCTTCGCGGTTAATTAAAAATCTCCAACATTTTCTCCGTGCCCTCCGTGCCTCTGTGGTTAAATACTGCACTCATTCTTTCTCAAGTTCAATCGCGAACAAGTGCGTGCGGTTAGCGATGTAGAGTACGTTGTCGGCAACGATGGGCGTGCTGTACACGCTGTTGCCCATGTTGATTTCGCCATAGAACGGCACCAGTTCGCCGTCTTCATCCTTCATGGCTTGCTCGGGGTCGGCCGAGTGCTTGAAGATGGCAACGTCGCCGTCTTCGTCGCCGATGAACACTTTGCCATCGACGATCAGCGGCGACCCCCAGGTGGCGGAGAGCATGTCGTAGGTCCAGTGGACTTTGCCGGTTTTGGCATCGAGACAGTGAAACAAGCCGCTGAAGTCGGCAATGTACAGGATGTCATCCTTGATGGCGACGCTGCCGACGGTGCGATGCATGGTCTCTTCAAAGTCGGCTTTTCCGTTGCCATTCTTATCGACATAGCTGTAATGCCAAATAACGGCCGAGTTGGGATTCGGACGGACCAAGTCGCCTTCTTCGGGCACAACTGCTTGAATGCGCTTGTGTGGAATTGGCGTGTTCGGATCTTTGGAGTTGAAAGCTAGCTCCGGGCTCACGTCGCTACCGTCCAGCTTCTTGGTGGGGTCGATGCACCAAAGGTGCCCCGCTCCTTCGCCGTGCTCAGGGTCTTCGCCCACGGCGACATAGATTTTGTCGTCGTAAACCACGGGCGTACCGATGATGTGATTCCGCGTGGCCCTGTTGAGGCTGTACTTCGATTCTTTGGGGTTAGCGTCGAACTTCCAGAGGAGTCGAGCGTTGCCTTTGCCGTCGCCTTCGGCGGCAAAGCTGTAGAGCCACCCGTCGCCCCCGCCGAAAATGACCTGCTTTTCACCACCGAGTTCTGCGTAAGCTGGTGACGACCACTGGCCGTGCAAAATGTTGGCCCCTGGCGAGTTATCGGTCCACAGCACTTCCTTAGTGTTTTTGTTCATCACCATGAAGCTGGCTGCCTGGGGTGCCGGGATGTAGTTGTGCTCGAAATCGACCCCGTTCGACGTGCAAACGAACAGCAAATCGCCGGCGCTGGTGAGCGAGCAACTTGCCATGTTGTGCTGCTCGACGCCGAGCTCTTTCATCATGTCGTAGACCCAAACGACATCCGCTTCCTCGTTCATGTCGTACGGCTGTTTTGCGATTTCTGCTTGTGCTTTGACAAGCTCTTCTTCGTTCTGCACGTCGCCGTCGTTTTCGCCATCGCGGAAACCTTCGGTATCGAGGCAACGGACTTCACCGCGGCTAGTGACGAACCAAACGCGATCGCCTTCGACCAGCGCGGCGCTGCAGATGCCTTGCAGAGGCCAATCGTGTACGCGGCCGGTGGGCAATTTTTCGCTGCTATGTTGCCACAGAAACTTGCCGTCCTTCACGTCGAAGGCAAGCAGCACGCCGAGATCGAAATCGGCCGGATAGCGCTTGAGCCATCCGCCGCTGTTGTTGGTACCGACGAATATCTTGCCGTTTCCGACCACGGGGTTGCCATAAGTCTGCGAGCCGAGTCCTGCGACCCACTTGATGTTCTTGGCGCTGGAGGAATCCCATTCACCGGTACGCGGGTCGAAGTCGCCGATTTCCCATTCGGTGGGAATATCGTGGCCGACGGGCGTGTTGTTACGATGCGAATTGCCGCCCCATTGGGTCCAATCGACGTTGGGCTTTGCGGCGGTTTCCGCAATTTTGCCCGAGTCGCCGGCTGCAAAGGCGAATTGCGTCACAGTAAGAGCAACTACCACGATCACTACTGCTATCGATCCGAGAATATACTTAGCCATATTCGTATTTGGCGAGTGCGCGGAGATTCAAAGACTAAAATTTGAACCACGAAGACACAAAGCCACGAAGGGCTTTCACCACTATATTCAATCTTCCGACCGCTAGGTTGATCAGCGGGAAAAAGTGTGGGGCAGGAATAGTTTATTAGCAGGAACTTAGTGCCTTAGTGTCTTCGTGGTTAATTAAAATCTCTTCGAGTTTTCTCCGTGCTCTCTGTGCCTCTGTGGTTAATTACTGTTCTTAGTTTGGCGTAACTTGCAAATTATCGAGGAAGATTTCGGCATCCGACGCATGGCCGTACAGGCCGGGGCTGCTGTGGAGGTTGGGGGCTTTGTCCACCATTTCCACGGTCCAGGCTTCGGGTTCGGCTTCGCCGCGTTTCCATATTTTTCCGCGCACTACAGCCGTCTCGTCTTCGGGCACAACGCTGAACTTCATGGTGTACCACTGATTTGGCTCCACGGGCTGATCGACCATTTTGTGGGTGCGCACGTCGTGCGACGGCCAGCTATCGATGCGCAGCTTTTGGCTTTCGCCACGGATGGTCATGAAGTAGCCGCTGTTGATGAGGCCGACGTCGGAGATTTTGCCGTTCTCCTCTGGTAGCATGATATCGGCCTGGATCGTGTAGTTGGCCAAGCCAATGGGCCCCATAAACATCATGCTGCGTGTGCCGAGCTTATTATTTGGGTCTCGTGGCGTTGGCAACAAACTTTTCTTGACAATAACTCGCTCACCCTCGCCATCAAGATCGCGGACTTCATAACGCACTCGCCCGCCGATCCAGGTGAGCGGCACTTTCTCATCGTTGTTGAAATCCCATTTCCAAGGCAGAGGAGGGACCGTGCGGACGCGTGCGGTACCTGCCAGTCCCTCGACTTCGCATGTAATGAGTGTGCATTGATGGGTGTTGTCGCTGGGTGCGGTGAACGTGCCATCCGGCGCGATCGAGCCAGGGCCATCCACTGCGAACTCGGCTCGGACGCCTTCCTTCGGCGTTACATTTTGACCCTTCGCGTTGAAAAGTTGCACTCGGTATTGTTGTTTCGCACCCGGTTTGAGCAGCAGATCGAAGGGAATCACTTGCACGACGGCTGGTTTTAAGTCGGTGACTGGATCCTCTTTCGGGGCGGGTGGCAAGGGATCGGCTTCGGGGGAGGGGCCTTCCTTCCCAATACAGTACAGTGCCGCCGAAGTGGGAATGTAAACCCGCCCGTGCGAAGCAATCGGCGAGCCATCGACATCCACATCGGGCAGCATTAGCTTGTGGATGATTTCCACGCCGTCTTCTGTTGGCTTCAGGATGAACCAGCGGCCACCGTTGTCGCAATAATAAATTTTGCCATCGGCATAAAGTGGCGTGCTGCGGGAAGCGGTGCCCAGTTTCTTGAACGCGACCTGCTTGCCTGTTTTCGCGTCGAACACGTAGAGTTTGGCCCGATCGTCGATCACATACAGCCGATCGTCGACCATAATGGGCGAGCTTTTGCCGGCCATCACCTCGAATTTGCGCCAAAGCTCTTTGCCAGTCAGGTCACCCGACTGGTTGCCATCGATGGCAACGACCGTTCCCATCGTGTTGCCGAACTCGTTTTCTTCGCTGTGGCTGATAAACACGCGACCATCGGAAGCAACGAGTGGCGAAATGTTGATGCCCATGCGCGAGAGAGGCAGATTCCAAATCGTTTTGCCGGTGCGTGGCTGCATTGCCCACATCTGGCCGTCTCCCGAGCCGAACACCAACATCTGCTGGCCGCCAATCGGCATGATGGTAGGCGTGCTGTAGGTAGTATCGTAGGGGCTGATGCTGGTGCCGTTTATCCAGCGCAACTCACCCGTTGCTTTGTCAAAGGCCATGAAACGGTGAGCTGGCCGCGCCAGGCCACCCCATTTTGGCTCGTCGCCCCAGCCGACGACGACCGCGCTAATGAGCACCGTGTCTTCGAACACCACGGGGATATTCGTTCGCCCGCCATAGGTAGTGATCGTGCCGAATTCTTCGTGCAGGCTACGGTCCCAAACCAGTTTGCCGGTATCGCCATCGAGGCAACAGAAGTAACCACTTACGCCCTGGGCATACACGCGGCCTGTTTCCGGATCGCCCGTGACGCTCGACCAGCCCACGCGAGTGTCTGGCACTTCAGAAAGATACACATTGAAGCGGTGCTCCCAAATCTTTTTGCCCGTGGCCGCATCGACGCACACCACTTTTTCGCCTTCGGTCTCGGTGCCAGGCTGGTCGCGGACAATCGTGTAGAGCTTGCCGCGCATCACGATCGGGGTCGAGCGACCACCGAGCTCTTCGTTTTTCCAGAGTAAATTGCTGCCAGGGCCACCGTCTGGATCCCAGCTATCGGGGAGATTCTTTTCGGTGGAGACGCAGTTTTGCTGCGGGCCGCGCCAATTCGGCCAGTCCAAGGGGTCTGTCGCGGTGCTGGCCGGCCCTGCGAAAGCGGCAATCCATCCCCCTGTGGCAACAACAGCGGCAAAAACGGTCGTCTTGGGCCTCATATGCGGCAACATCTCAGAGTGAGTGGGTGGGAAAATCGAACGGACGGGCTTGTCGACGTGACGTGGCGGGGGCCTAGGAACTGCGTAGCCGCTAAACTTTACCGTACCGTTACAACCAACTCGGCGGCAAGGAGGCGGCAATTGTTTACAACCACGTTACCGCCTGATATTGGCCACACGAATCAAGTTACGTAAACGCTAAAGTAAGTGATCCAGGCTGGGCTGCAGCCTTTACCTAACTATATCAAACCCCGGTGGGCGGGGCCACGATCGTGGTTTTTGGCCAGTACAGGCGGCAAGGTTTCACCACCTTCCGCGTCGTGCAAACTCCCCGTAACAGTTGCAATAACACGGTTCGTGGAAATTACTTGCGTGCTCTCAAGCGCTGTTCGGCAGGTGGCCGATGATTGGGGTGTCGCATGCGATGCACTCACATGCACTGCCTTGCGACAAGGACGCATCATCCACCGGCCCGGACAAATTCGAGCCAAGGACTGGCTTGACTGGTGCTGATGCAACCCGCTGGGACCCCCTACGCAGCCCGCCTGATTTCGACTCCCGGCACTTTTAAGTGCCCCTTACGCCGCACTTGCCTACCTACTACGGCGTAGGCCCATTGCGTCCGTCGTCACGATCGACCCGAATCGGCGTGAGGCGGCATCGCGCGTTGCCGGAAGTCAGTGAATCTTCTGCCTGGGACGTTCCAACAAATAGGAGACGTAGTCAGATGAAGTGGAACTTTTTGGGAGCGCTCATGCTGAGTATCGCTCTTGCAGGCCAAAGCTTTGGTGCTGGTCTGCTCGACAAGATGCTCGGTTGTGGCTGCGGTTGTGGCTGTGAGCCCGCCTGTAGCTGCTGCGAAAAGTCGTGTTGTGCTGAGCAGTCTTGCTGCTGCGAAAGCAATTGTTGTGATTCCTGCTCGTCCTGCTGCGGCGGTGGCTGCTGCCTGCTGGACAAGCTGTGCGGTGCCTTCAACAGCAAGGGCTGTGGATCGTGCTGCGAAGCTAGCTGCTGCTGCGAGCAAAGCTGCTGCTGCGAGCAATCTTGCTGCTGCGAACCTAGCTGCGGCTGCAACTCGTGCTGCAACCGGGGCTGTGGCTTGCTCGACCGCGTAGGCGGTTTGTTCAAGCGTGGCGGTGGCTGCTGCGAAGCTAGCTGCTGCTGCGAACAAAGCTGCTGCTGCGAGCAATCTTGCTGCTGCGAACCTAGCTGCGGTTGCGGTTGTGGTTCGGCTTGCTGCCTGAGCGGTGGCTGCGGCCTCTTGGATCGCCTCTGTGGCATCTTCAAGAGCAAGGGCTGCGGTTCGTGCTGCGAAGCCAGCTGCTGCTGTGAACAGAGCTGCTGCTGCGAGAACTACGGCTGCGGCAGTTCAGCTTGCGGTTGCAACGGCAACAAAGGCCACGATGCCGACAGCGACGACGACGAACCGACCTCTCCAGTCGAAGCTGGTGCCTCGGTCCGTCCGGTTGCTCCACGCCCAATGGCTGATCCGAACGCCTCGATCGGCCAGCAACGTGAAGTGGTCCGCACGAGCTTCCTTCGCTAAGCGAGCGAGCTAGTGACGAAAATCACGACCTGCTTCGGACGAAAGTTCGAAGCAGGTTTTTTTATTGCGCTGTGTAGTTGTTTATTGATGATTGCATTGAAGCTGAGCGGGACATTATTGGGCTGTCGGCCATCAGCTCTCGGCTGTCGGCCAATCTGTCTTGCCAACAGCTGACAGCCAAACTGACGCGTTCATTCTCAATGCATGATTCAATAGAATCGCAGATCGCAACAGTTGAACACCGTGCGTTCGCTACACGAGTCCGTGAATTCTTAAGCCGAACTTGTCGCCGACTTTGACGACCTCTCCGCGAGCAAAGACACGATCGCCGACCATCAGTTCCAACGGTTCGTCACACGTTTTGTCGAACTTCACGATCGAGCCAGGTCCAAGCTCGACGATCTCTTGCACGCTTTTGCGTTGCGAAGCGAGCTTCACCTGAAGTGGCACGCAAACCTGCAGCAACTTGCGAGCATGAGTCGGCAAGCGGTTGAGTTCCGCTTCGATTCCGGCCGAGGCAGGCTCATCGGTCGCGGCTGCGGCTTGGTTTGCTGAAGCTTCGGCCATATTTGGTTCGGTGCTGATAGAGAACGGGCGCAGTAGCGCACGTAGGGATTATCGACCGCTGGCAGCGATAAACTTTCCCTAACCGGTAAGCAAAATAGTAGCAGGCACACTCCGTGTGCCGTTCGCTCGCGGACATTCCATCAAACGAGTCCAAACTTTGCCATTAATTTGGGCGTTTCAAAGCCAAGTCGCGGAACGCGGAACGCACCCTACTACTTTGGCCCTGTCGCCAAACGTATAATTGGGCGTTCCTGACCCAATGCTATCACCTCTTGCTTCCCAAATTTCGAGAATGCCAGCAACCCTGCAAGCCCCGGCTCCCAGCTTCGAGTTGAAGCCTTACAAGTCGCTCTCCAATGGGGAACTGACGGCTCGAATTAATGCTGCGCGCGAGCATTTTGGTCCGCAACTGCTCATCCTGGGCCATCACTATCAGCAGGATGAGGTCATCGCGTTGTCCGACTATCGGGGAGACAGCTACGGCCTAAGCCAAAACGCGGCCGAGAGTCGCGATTGCCGGTTCATCGTGTTTTGCGGCGTCCACTTCATGGCCGAGACGGCCGATATTCTGGCGAACCGTCCCGAAAAATTGGCCGAGCGAGGCGGCGTACGGATTCCCGTCATCCTGCCCGACATGGCGGCCGGTTGCTCGATGGCCGACATGGCGGCGATCCACCAAATCGAAGACGCCTGGGACCAGCTTGGCGAAGTCATCGACACGAACGACATCACACCTGTCACGTATATCAACTCGGCCGCGAGCCTCAAGGCGTTCGTCGGCCGACATGGCGGAATTGTTTGCACATCGTCGAACGCGAAGGCGGCATTAGAGTGGGCGTTCGCGCGAACCAGCCGAGTGATGTTCTTCCCCGATCAACACTTGGGGCGAAATACGGCAATCGGCATGGGCATATCGCTCGAGCAAATGCCCGTTTGGGATCCGTACGCAGATTCCTTGGGAGGCAGTACCGAGCAGCAAATTGTGGGCAGCAAAGTGATTCTCTGGAAGGGCCATTGCAGCGTTCACCAAATGTTCAGGCCAGAGCATGTCGAGCTGTTCCGCAAGAACCACCCAGGCATCAAGATTCTGGTACATCCAGAATGCCCGCGTGAGGTGTTCGAGCTTGCCGATGAGGCTGGCTCAACGAGCAAAATCATCAGCACGGTCGAAAAATCGCCGCCTGGCACCAAGTGGGCCATCGGAACCGAACTGCATCTGGTGAATCGCTTGAAGCAAGAGCACCCCGAGCAAGAAATTCACTTCCTATCGCCCGTGGTTTGCATGTGCGCCACGATGTATCGCATTGATCTGGCGCATTTGTGCTGGAGCCTGGAAAACCTGAAGGCAGGCACGCCGGTTAACGTCATCGAAGTCGATGAAGACACGGCGCAATGGTCGCTCGTAGCGCTTGAGCGAATGCTCGAAGTGCGCTAGCGAATCACTTGCCGACATGGCTAAACACCGTTCTTCGCTATGGACTCTCCTGACCCAACGGCACAAAAAAACGACCTAGCGCATTTTTCTTGCGTTCCGATGATGATCGATGCCAAAACAAACCCCTTAGCGGCGGCGGCAACGCCGTCCAAACAGCTAACGGCATCACAGAACGGTAAACCTAAAACGCACTAGT
>CAZTWS010000083.1:0-22065 GCA_964618225.1 uncultured Planctomycetaceae bacterium | reverse complement strand
CCAGCCCCCGACCCCCAGCCCCCTGACAATCCACCACCTTAGTCGTTAATCTTGAAGAAACCCCATGAAAGGTTTACGCGCGTGTTCAACCGTCGTACCAGATCGACGCCGACCTCGCCCGACATTCGCCGGCTCACCGCATACTTCTCGCCCGATTACTTCACTGCCAAGCTCCGTTTTCTTGAAGCCAGCGACCGCTTATCGCTCCAGCAGCACACGCTACTGGTCGATGCCCCCAGTCCCACCGGCGAACCGCTCACCATCGACATCGCAGTCGCCGGTTCCCCTCAACCGCAAACCGCGCTGGTGGTTTCCAGCGGCGTTCACGGCGTCGAAGCCTTCTTCGGTTCCGCCGTTCAACTCGCATTCCTCGAGCAACTGCCGTCCCATTGGCGACCGCCCGAAGATGCGGCCATCGTGTTCATCCACGCCCTCAACCCCTTCGGTTTCGCCTGGCAACGACGATTCAACGAAGACAACATCGACCTCAACCGCAACTTCCTGCTTACCGATCAGCCCTACTCCGGCGCGCCGCCGCTCACCGACTTGTTCCGACGCACGCTCAAGCCCGCACCCTGGCGCATCAACTTTCACAATATGCGTGTCGCCAAACTCGCCCTTAAACACGGTGTGCGCTCGTTCTGGGAAACCCTCCCCGTCGGCCAATACGAACACCCCGATTGGCTGTTCTTCGGCGGCAGCGCCCAATCCCAGTCGGCCCAGTTGATCGAGCAACTTCTGCCAACCCTTCTAGATAAGGCCCAAGAAGTCGTTCACCTCGATTTCCACACCGGCCTCGGCCGCTGGGGCAATTGGGACCTCTTGCTCTCCGAGCGCGAACCAAACGAAAGTACAAGCTGGTGGCGCGACCACTTCGACGCCTCGCGTGTCGTCGAATCGAAATTCACCGACCGCTCTTACGAAATCCGCGGCGGTTTTGGCTCCTGGCTCCGGCACAGATTCCCCAACTGCCAATATCGCTTCGCAACGGCTGAGTTCGGCACTTACTCAGGCATGAGAGTCATCCGCGCACTCACCGATGAGCTCCACTGGCATCTCGCGCTTGGCCATTCCGAACCCAACCACTGGGCTCGCCGTGCTCTAACCGAAGCATTCGTCCCGCGCGATCCTCGCTGGCGCGCTCGCGCTATGGCTACCGGGCTCTCACTAATCAATCGCGCGGTCGAGTCGCTTTGGTCCCGTGAATCACTCCCGCGCCCCCGCCTCATTCCTCCGTAATGCTTCCTTACTTTTTCGATTCGCTTGGCTTCGCTCCCTTTTTCCCCTCGGGAGGTTCCACTTTGCTAACCACACGCTTGAATTTGTCACCGTTCTCTGGCTCGAGCTTGTCCACGACCTCGAGCTCCACATCGAGATGGTCATCCAGCTCATGCTCCCGCACATGGTCCTCAATCACCTGCTTCGCCCGCTGCGTGTCTACCTGCTTTCCATCGAGCGGTTCCACCCGAATGCGAAACTTGGTGCGTTCCTCCTGCACGATCTGGTACTCGCGCGCATCGAGCACCTTGCCAAGTGCCACTTCGAACACCGCGGGCGACAACGGTTGCAACTCGCCATTCACCTCGACCCAGAATACATCCGAATCGCGTCCATCGATGCCCGCAATCAAGGGCAAATTGCTTCCGCAGCCACATGGTTTGGTCGCCATCGTCACAATGTCGCCAACTTCGTATCGAATGATCGGCTGCACACGGTTCGCCAGGTTCGTAATCAGCACCTTGGCCCCCTTTTGGCCGTCTGGTACTGGCTGGTTATTTTCGTCCACCACTTCAAGAATCGCCCAATCGGCATTCACGTGCATTCCACTGCTATGGGGGCACCCATTGGTAAGAAATAAACATTCCCCCATCGCATAATCGTTCAACACCAACGCATCGAACACCTTGGCATAATGCTCACGCGCCTTCGGCATCAATCGCTCGCTGATGTTTACAACCTGCACCAGCTCCGGCTTCAAATCCATTTCGCCCGCCTCCGTTCGTCGAGCAAGCTCATGAAGCACACTTGCATAAGCCGTAAGATGCGTCGGACGAAATTCGACGATTTTCTCGATGAGATCCTTATCCGTGAGCGACACGGGCAGAATTTCCAAAAACTGCGAAGCGCCCTTCGGCAAATATTCGAATGCGCAGGCCGACGGGTAGAAACCACGTTTCAAAATTACCGCCGCCATCCGTGCCGGGCTGAGCAGATGCTTGACCGCCGTCCACACGTTCATCTTCTCGTGATTCCCGCGCGACGCCTGCAACGCGAACAACAGCTCGAGGTTTTCCATCGCTTGCACAATGAGCAACGGTTGCCCCTGGCTTCCCGACGTGTGGCTCAACACATATTTATCGCGATACAGCTTACCCAGGTTTTCATCATCCTTGAAAAACTCTTCGACCTCTTCGCGAGTCACGTCATCGACCGTCAGCGACGACTCGAAGTTCTCCATGATGTCCGACTTGGTAGTCGTCGGCAGGTCGGTGAGCTCGAATGTCCCGTACTCGATTCCCGCGACCCCGCTGAATTTTTCTCGATAGTACTCCGAATTTTTGCAAGCATATTGCACCAATTCCACGAGCCGTGACCGTTGTGTCTCCAGGGTGGCCTCCGGCGACTTCTCCGCGGCTAGCCGAAGTGATAATGCCTGGGCACCAAACTCCAATTTATCCCATATCACCATGAATATCGTCTCATATTTAAGTGCAAGAACTTTTGATGCTTTATTGACTGAACGCCAAGCTGCCGCCGCACGTCGCGTGCCAAGAAGCTTCATACACCCCGGATTATAGTGTTGAGAAAAAATTTGGACTACAATCGGCCGATCTACCTTGTGTCACCTCTGAGTCCACTTGCCGCGAGTTTTCCCATGCGATTAATTGCCGCCGTCTTGCCACTTTGCCTTTTCTTCTCCACCGCTCAGGCTGAACAAGTTCCCGTGTGGATTGGGATGCAGACGCCTCGCTCGGGCGAAAAGGAAGGCATTTACCGCACTACGATCGATACCGAAACAGGCAAACTAGCTCGGCCAGAGCTTGCCGCGGAAATCGGCGCGCCCCAGTTTTTAACCGTCAGCCCCGACGGCACACGGCTCTATGCCGTGTGCAAATTGCCAGACGGCGAAAGTGGAGTCGCGGCGTTTGAAATCTCGCCGGACACCAAGTCGCTAAAGCTCCTAAATACCCAGCCAACTGGCGACGGTGAGTCGTGTCACCTTGCAGTCGATCCCAGTGGCAAGTGCCTGTTCACGGCTCAGTATGGCACCGGCTCGGTCTGTGCGTTTCCGCTGAATGCCGATGGCACGATCGGCACTCGCACGGCCCATGTGCGTCACACGGGTAGCGGCCCGAATCGCCAACGGCAGGATGGCCCGCACCCCCACTTTGTCATCACCGATCCCACGAATCAGTATTTAATGGTGCCTGACCTCGGCAGCGACCAAGTGGTTATTTATAAAACCGACTTGGCGAAAGGAACTATCGCACCGCACGGTGCCGGTCGCACGCCAGCCGGCGCGGGACCACGACACATGAAGTTCCACCCCAACGGGAAACTTGCTTATGTTCTCAACGAGCTCGACCTTTCGGTAACCGCTTTCAAATTCGATGAGAAGAACGGAACGCTCACCGAATTCCAAACCATTACCACTTTGCCGGCTGAGATGCGTGAAACAGACTGCACCGGCTCAGAAATCCGCATACACCCTACCGGCAAGTTTCTCTACACGGCCAACCGGGGTCATGACTCGATCACAGCGTTTCGCATCGACCCGAAAACAGGCAAACTGGCGTTCATCGAACACGAATCGATCCGCGGCTGCCATCCGCGAAATTTTGGTGTCGATCCCAGCGGCAAATTCTTAGTCGTTGCCGGCCGCGATTCGAACACTCTGTCACTATTCCGCATCGACGAAAAAAAAGGCGGCTTGGTCTATGCCGGCTCCGTGGTTAATTCACCGAGCCCGATGTGTGTCGAGTTCGTCAATGCATCCACCAAGCAATAACCTCGAATCGCGGAGCGACTCCACCGTTCACCAGTTACCTATCGTGTTTGACTTGTTCCAATTTGGCCCGAACACCTTTCACATTACCAAGTTGAACCTTGCTACCCGATTCGACAACCAATTCACGATCGGCCGGCCCTGTGCCTTCGATATCAATCGTGCCATCGCGGTTAGCTGTGACGGTCAGCACGTAGTCGTGCAGATGAATATTCGTGATCGTCAGCGCCGGCCAATCGGCCGGCAATTGAGGATCGATCGAGAAGCCGTTTACGGTAGGCTTGAACCCAAGGAAACCATAGAGCATCGGCTGCGTGGCAAGCACACTTTCGAAGAACTCGCAGTCGAGCCCCAGGCCACCTGCCGTGCCGCCGCCTTGCAAGCTGCCCCGCGACCGATCCGCGGCATAATATTCGCGATATCCACCAGCCGCGGTCACATCGTCGTACCAAGCGGCAATCTCGCTGAGCCGCTCGGCCGCGCTATCAGGCCCCGACGCGTTCAGCCGCATCATCAGGTCGTAATGAGTCCACCCCAGCACAGCGCCGCCGTCCTGCACCTGATCGCCCCAGGCGATTCCTTCGGGTGCCGACCAACCCCAGAAATAGTAGTCGGTATTTCGCAACGTGGTCGACCTGGGACCAAAACGCCAATGATAAATGTCGGCACCAGTCGAAGTATCCCCTTCGACAATTCTCTCGCCCGCCATCCAACGATAAATCGACTCGGCCTGCGGCACAGTGGCAATCCCAAAGCACACCGCTTCGTTGTTCAGAAAGGTAAACCCGTAATCGTACAATTTGCCTTCAAGATCCATCGTGCCGAATCGCCCCGTCTTGGCATTCCAGAATCGCTTGCCGTACTCTTGCTTGACCTCTGCCGCATGTTTGCGAAGGTCGCTAGGGGCGTAAGCCGATTCGTTCGGAATATCCCATTCGCGGTTATTTGCGATGATTTCTTCCAAATCGGCCAGGTCGAGCAATGCGTCATAGTAGTAAATCGTGGCTAGTGCGTCGTAACCGCCGAACGGCAATAGATCCCAATAATTGCTGCCGACGCCCTCGCCGGGCAGGATCGATTTTTGGCCGTCCGCCCAACGAACGCCGCTGCGTCCTTCGTGCCCTGGCCATGTAGTGTAGATGCACTTCTTTTCCCGCGTTTGAAATTCGGTCTCTACATAACGCATCGCTCGACGAATTCGGCCGATTTGATCTCGCAGGAACGATACATCTCGCGTCCACAAAAAATAATCATGGCATCCGCGAACGAAGTTCAAGTTATTCACGTTGTGCCGAGTGTCGCTTGCCGTGTGAATCGAGTGAATCACGACTTTAGCTGGCTGCTTGTTCTCGAAACCAATCCGCAAGCCGGTAATCGTGCCCCGCCATTCGGCGTTTCGATAAAGCGGAATCATCGTGCGACTCTCGGGCCCTCTCTCCACCCCCTCCGTATTGGCGGGAGCAAACGCCACACGTCGCGATGGCGAAAACTCCGGATGCTCGGCTGTCGTCCATTCCACATAGCAAGAGCCCCCCTCCAACCCCTCGGCCCACCAATTGATCCGAAGCCACGGAGCACGCGATG
This sequence comes from uncultured Planctomycetaceae bacterium, assembly GCA_964618225.1. Taxonomy (GTDB): domain Bacteria; phylum Planctomycetota; class Planctomycetia; order Pirellulales; family Lacipirellulaceae; genus JABDGM01. The sequence goes on along the minus strand of CAZTWS010000083.1, from coordinate 16,475 downwards.
CCTCCATGCTGAATGGTGGTGACTGAGCGGTGGCCAATGGCTGGGTCAACTCGACCAGCCAGCCCCGTTCATTCACAGATTGGCTCTCGGCACCGACAAGCTGCCATCCATCGGGAGCAACGATAGGAGCTTCGTAGCCGGCAACTCCTAGCGGCCTGAAGTGCCAGCCGATACCGCCCGCTTGCATCCAAGTAGGAAAGGGCCAACCTTCGGCATGGGCCGGCCCGTCGTGCTGCTGCGTATGCACGTAACCTTCCTCGTTAATCCGCCGACTGGCTAATGTAGCGGCCCACCTGTTTCTCGAAGCGTTACGTTGTTCTCCTTCACGGGCTGGCCAAATTGTGGCATTAACAAGCCATTCGTCCCATAAGGGCGCGAGCGGCCGTGTGGTTTGGTAGTGATGCCAGAACAACGCCCTCAAGGTACCCATTGGGGCATCGTGGCCAGGAACGACATATTGCGGGAAATCGGCCGGTACCTGAGCCAAACAGGCCACTGAAGTGCCAAGCATGATGACGCAGCACAAGACAATTCGAGTCATTTGTCGGTAGGTGAGCATTTTTTAGGAAAGGTTTGAACGCCGGTGCCGAGCAGTGCGTCGCAAGCGGCAGGTAGGAGTAAACCCGGCGTCAGGGGGGAAGGAATGCCATGGGCGCGACTGGAAAATCGCACCGGGTTACTTTACGCTAATCTCTCGGGGCTACGTTTAACAGGCGCAATCTTTTAACCACGAGGTACACCTCGATGCGACGGCACCATTCACAGGCTCGATTTCAAAAGCCTAAAGTTCTTGCACTGCTTTTTCTAGCCACTTTTGCCGGCTCTGCCTCGGCCGCTCTCGATCCCAAAATAACGGCCCTTATCGAGCAAGGGAACTTCACCGAGGCCGACCGTCTTCTGCAGCAGGGAGTTAGCAACCCGAATGCACCGGTTGTCGATGAAGCAGCCATTCAACGAGAAGTTTTACGGCGGATTCGCTACGACTTCCCTCACACTAATGAAGACATTCTAAAACAACTCCTCGCGAGTATTCCCGATGTCACGCAGAAGGATCTCGATCGCTGGCGCGAAAAAGGCGATCTGCAAGGACGGCTGATTGATGGCGAGCATCGTTACTTTCGGAATGCGGTCGGCAATTTGTTTCGCTTCAACGACGATGCTCGAAAACGCCGCAAAGTAACTCCGCCGGCTCCCTACGATTTCGATTTGAACTCGGTACTTGAAGAGATCGTGGAATTGGCGGAGAAATCTGAATCGCCGGAATTGTATCCGGTGAAACACCGCGTGCGTTACGAACTGGCGGTGAAAAAGGAGAACCCTCGGCTGAAGCCGGGAGCAAAAGTGCGAGCGTGGCTGCCATTTCCCCAAGAATATCGACAACAGAAAGAGGTTAAGCTGATCAGCACCAAACCGGCTTACAAAGTATTGTCGGACCCCAGTGTGCCGCAGCGCACCATCTATTTTGAAGACGTCGTGAAAAGCGCGGAAGAGCCGCCGCGATTCGTAGCAGAGTTCGAGTTCGTGACCAGTGCCTACTATCCGAAACTCGATCCCGCGAAGGTGAAGCCGTATGACACGTCGAGCGAGGTTTATCGCGAATATACGGCAGAACGCCCGCCCCACATCGTCTTCTCGCCCAAAATCAAGAAGCTGGCGGCGGAGATCGTTGGTGAGGAAACTAATCCGCTCAAAAAAACCTTGCTGATTTTCCACTGGGTTTCGAACAACGTTCCATGGTGTTCTGAAATGGAATACAGCACCATTCCGAACATTCCTGAAAAGGCTTTAAAAGCGGGGCGTGGTGATTGCGGCGTGCAAAACCTTACCTTCGTGACGCTCTGCCGCGCTGCCGGCGTGCCAGCACGGTGGCAATCGGGTTGGCAAACTCAACCCGATGATTGGAACATGCACGATTGGTCGGAAATTTACATCGAACCTTGGGGCTGGCTGCCGTCCGACGCATCGTACGGCGTGCGTAAGCACAAAGATCCCCGCGTCCAGAATTTTCTTTGCGGTGGCATGGATCCCTATCGGCTCATCGTAAATCTCGACTACGCACGAGAGCTTCAACCAGCAAAGACCAGCTTCCGTAGTGAGCCTTACGACTTCCAGCGTGGCGAAGTCGAAATCGATGGCCACAATTTGTACTTCAATGAATGGGAATGGAAGTTCAAGGTCGAAACAGAACCCTTGAAACAAGCGGCTTCCGAAACCAAGCGTTAACGCATTTCGCGCGATTGATCTTCAACTCCAATTGCTGCCACTAGTCAAGGGATGCCGTTGTGGGCGAGAAGTTTTAGTTTCTCGCCTGCTCGGCATCCATTTTTTGCCCTTCGATGCCTCGATGAATTTTGGAGTGAAAAATACTCCTGGAATCGACTTGGCGCTTTCCGCTCTAAAACCCGGCTTTTTCTACGTTTTTGGCCATGACGAGGCGGCGATTCCCGGTCTCCCCCACGACTTGGCCACTTGACGATTGCTCGCCATGCCATTGAAAACGGACGCTCCGTTCAACTTTGATTTGCAACTAAGAAGGGAGTGTTCAATGTCGAAATTAACTTCGGCCATGTTGGTCGTTTTCATGTTTACAGTCGCCGGTACTCTTCACGCTGAAGATGCGACCAAGAAGCCGAGTGACGCCTCCAACAGCGCTGCTACTGCAACTCCCGAGAAGAAAACCGAGAAAAGCGCAACCAGCGAAGAAAGCAGTCCGGCGATAAAGAAAACCGTAAAAGCTACGCCGGCCGTACGGTTGTCGTCTCAAGAACAGCGCCTGGTCAACGCTGTAAATGAATATCGTGCCAAGCGCGGTCTCGAACCTCTGGAAGTCGATCCGGTGCTGATGAGCGAAGCCCGCAGCGCGGCACCGCACTTTAGCCATGTGATCAACGGCAAGTGGTGTTGGCATCGCTGCAAACAGCGAGGCTTCCGTGGCTGGGCGACAGACGATATCGCCAACGGTTACCCGACGCCTGAGGATGCCGTGCAAGGCTGGGCAACTTCAGACGGCCACGCACGCCAAATGCGAGGCTATTTCAAAATGAATGGCCGATGGGAAAACTATAAATTCGATCGCATCGGTGTCGGAGTTTCTGGGAAAAAGTATATCGCTATCTTTGGCCGCCAAGGAATCCGCATGTAGTGCCTCGAAACGGCTCGGGGATTTTAACCACAGAGGCACGGAGGGCACGGAGGTTAGATAAGAGTTTTTGAACCACGAAGACACGAAGGCACGAAGTTTAGTAACGAACTTTCACTGACTGATACTCTTTCCTAAAAGCCAATCTCAACGACCTAAAATTATTGCGGTGGGAAAACTCTTCGTGCCTTCGTGTCTTCGTGGTTCAAAATTACTCTTTCGTGCCTCTGTGTCTTGCTATGTTCCAAAAGTGCCAAGCTTTACATTCAAAGGAACTCTAACAAAACCGTCTGAGAGAGGGAGACAGTCCCATTTTGCTGCGAAGACTCCGCAAAATCGGGACAGTCCCCGCCGGTTTTGTTAGAGTTCCTAAACTAAATTTTGCAGGAAACCAAACGCATTGCACTGCGAGCGAATGCTTACTTGGCACGTTTGCCCGCTGGAGTTCCGCCCACCGCGCCGCCCGAGGGGCCAGACCTCGGCGTACGGTCATCCGCTCGGTCGTCTTCCACATCGAAATAGCTGCTACCGGCCGCTTCGTCTAACTCGGCAATGATCGGCTCACCGTGGCCTTCGGTGCTCCCCGCCAATCCGCCCACAGGCGTGCCGCCGCCCGCAGTGCCGGCCGCGTGGATATCACCGCGGTGCAGCCTTGGAGAAGGAAACTCTAGTGGATCGGTTTTCCGCACTCGATCCTCCGCCATCTCTCCTTCGGGAGCCAAAGTATCGCGGGGCGAGTGCGGGCGGCCTTCATCGAGGTTCACTTGTGGCACGCCGTCATTCTCCGCGGCACATTCCACGCAGAATCGAGTGAATGGCAACGCTTCTAATCGCGCGAGTGCGATCTTGCCATTGCACGTCTCGCACTTGCCGTAGCTTCCATCATCCATACGGCGTAGCGCATTTCTTACTTCTTCCTCGATATACTGCTCGTTGGCCAGTAAGGTCGTATTCAAATCGTAGAGGTATTCCTCTGTTCCCATATCGCCCAAGTGGAAGGGTGCATTGGACAATTCGCCGCCACCGTTACCGCCGCTCGCGCCGCGAGCCTGTTCTAACATCGACGATGCATCGCCTCTCACGCGCGTGGCCAACGACTCCAACTGTTTGCGAAGTTTTTCATAATTCCTTGAATTTTTAGACTTTGACTTTTTCATCGCATTCACTCCTGACAGTTTCGCACGTTTTCAGCCAGCCGTTGAACGGATCAGCGGCCGGCCTGTCCGTGCCTCAGTAAGCTGCTTCCGAGAGGGTGCAAACGCCGCGCCGGCAGGCCATCTCCTTCTCGGACAGGCCTCGAACAATTCTTGGCACTCGAACCGCTCTCCTCCGCTTCCATCAAAAAAGCTTGACTTGGCAACGCCTCTCGCTACGAACGCCTCTCGACTTGTTATACCTAGAAAAAATTTGTCCTGCATGTTCTCTGGCTCTCCGCCCGCAAAATGCAATAAATGGGTTAGCAAGGCACGAATGTGTCCAAAGTCTCCGCCTGTAAAGAAGTTTTTCGCCGATCAAAGCGCCCTGCCCCCGCAAACAGCAACCGTCACCACTCACTCTACCGAATTGATTGTCCGCATGAAAAAACGCGTTATCATGAATTGAACTTGTCTTGGCATTCCCAGCCGCTTTCTGATACAGCAATGCAGGCAACTCCTCCGATCACCGAGCGTTCCAATTGGTTGCGAGATTGCAACTCGATGCTCATCTCCGCGCTATGCAACCTCGTATTGCTCGTGGTCCTTGGCCTGCTAACCAGTGTCACCAGCAATCCTTGGGGTGGCGTCAAACTCATGGCCGAAGCCGGCCAGGGCGATGAAGAACAGTTCGACGATTCCAATTTCGACGACAAGGTCGAGCTAGCAAGCACGGCCGAATCGGCCGCCGCGCTAGGTCCGATCACCGCATCAGAAATCTCCGCTTCCTCCACTGACTTAGCACCGCTCGATGCACTGGCCCCCGGCGGCAAGCTCTCGGGACTCGAAGGCCTCGCTCTCGGCGGCAGTGGCAAGGGCGACGGCAAAACAGGCTCCGCCGAATTCTTCGGCATCGGCGGCTACGGGCAAACTTTCGTTTACGTCGTCGACGCTTCCGACAGCATGAACGAAAATGGCAAATTCGACCGGGCTCGCTATGAGCTACTGCAATCGATCGAACAGCTCTCCAGCGAACAGCGCTACTTCATCATTTTCTACAACGATACCGCTTACCCGATGGATGCCGATGAACCTGTTCCGGCTACCCAAAGGCAATTCGCCGCCACGACCAAGTGGGTGCAACACGCTCGCGCCCGTAGCGGCACGAACCCGCTACCCGCCCTGCTCCACGCGCTCTCGATGCGTCCCGACGCGATCTACTTTCTCTCCGATGGCCAGTTCGATCCGATCGCAATCCAAATGCTCCGCATGAAGAATCCCAAGAGCAAGCGACGTGGCCATAAGCAAATTCCCATCCACACGGTCGCCTTCGTCGACCATATGACGATCGGCCTGATGCGAACCATCGCGCGCGACTCAGGCGGCGAGCATCGGTTTGTCGATTAACCGATCCGTTCGCTTCAAAACGGTTGCCCCGACAGGGAGGCCGGGGGAACGCCCCAGTGGATCGAACAGCAGCCAGACGCGTTTGCCTGCCCGCAGTTCCTTTACGCCACAATCTCTCGAATTACCTCACCATGCACGTCGGTTAGCCGGCGTTCAATTCCGTTGTGGCGATAAGTCAGCCGCGTATGGTCGATGCCCATCAACTGCAGCACGGTCGCATGCACGTCGTAACAATAGGTTGGCCGATCACGATCCAACGGCTTGTACGACCATTCATCGCTCTCGCCGAAAGTCACGCCCCCCTTTACGCCCCCGCCTGCTAGCCAATTCGTGAACACGAACGGGTTATGGTCTCGCCCTACCGAACCCTGATTACACGGCATCCGGCCAAATTCTGTCGTCCACAGCACGATCGTGTCGTCCAGCATTCCGCGTTGCTTCAAATCCTTGATGAGCGCCGCCGCCCCGATGCCGAGTCCCGCGGCCAATGGACCATGATCCCGCTTCAAATCCTCGTGAGAGTCCCAATTCCGCCGCGGGAAGCCGTTGTCGGCTCCGCTCCACACCTGCACGAACCGAACACCCCGCTCGAGAAGTCGCCTCGCGACCAAACAATTTCTCCCGAAATACTCGATCTCCTGGGCCGTATCGATCGAAGCCATCGGCGGCGTCACCGTATTCTCCCGATCGAGTCCGTACATTCGCAAAATGTGTTCTGGCTCGCTGCGCAGGTCGAGTGCCTCTGGCGCGCTAAGCTGCATGCGGGCCGCCAATTCGTACGACCTTATTCTCGCGTCCAGCCGCGAGTCTCCTTCGCGGGTTGCTTCGTGGCGTCGGTTCAAATGCCGCAACACGGCCAACCCGTCCGCGTCGCTGGCCGAGTTGACATAACTTCCCGTTGGCGGAAACAAATCGGCAATCGGCGTCGCGGCACTCGGTTGCACGAGCGTTGCCTGGTGCTCGGCCGGCAAAAAACCCGGTGCCCAATTCATGTGTCCGTTCGGTGCGAAGCCACGCGGGTCGGGCAACACGACAAACGTCGGCAAGTCGTTGTTCAAGCTGCCCAATCCATAGCTGATCCACGAGCCCATGCTCGGAAAGCCCGGCAGCACGAAGCCGGTTGCCTGCATAAACGTCGCCGGGCCATGCACATTCGACTTCGACACCATCGAGTGGATGAACGCGATATCATCCACGCACTCGCCAAGTGGCGACACCGGCTCACTCAGCCATTTGCCACACTCGCCATGCTGACTCCAACCAAACGGCGACATCATCACCTTATCCGGTGCCGACTGGAACAACTCCACGGCCTCGCCCGGATCAAACTTCTCGCCATGCTGCCTCGCGAGTGCCGGTTTGTAATCCCACAAATCACACTGGCTTGCCGCTCCAGACATATAAAGCTGCACGATCCGCTTGGCTCGCGGCGCATGATGCAGCCCTCGCCCCGCGGGCACCGCGCCCTGCGATGCCGCTAACAGCCCCTCTTGCCCCAACATGCTGGCCAGCGCAATGCCACCCAGCCCGCCCCCCATGTTCCAAAGAAACTCACGGCGCGACGGCACACTCATGTTGGAATCAGACGGCGTTTTCATAAACAACGATTCTCAATTGCCACAAAAAAATCCCGCTCCAGTCAATCAATCCACAAACACAAACTCGTTCGCGTTCAAAAGCACCCGGCAAGCATTTGGCAATCCATGCTTGGCAGCATAGGCACTCAGTTCGACCAACTCATCCTCTGTAGGCTCACGCCCCAATGCCAACCGCCAAGCCTCGCGTAATTGCGTTGGCGTATCATCGCCCGCACTTTCAACCCGCGCCGCAAAATGCTCCGCCATCCGCACCATAAATCGGTTATTGAGAAGCGCTAGCGATTGCAACGGTGTCACCGTTTCATTTCGCTTAGCCACAAGCGCCGAAGCATCCGCACAATCGAGTGTCGCCATGAACGGGTCGGGCACGCTGCGCACGATCACGCGATACACGCTACGACGATGCGATTGAGGATCGTCCGGATCGTAGGCCGCGTAGTCGTAATGCGGCGATTCATCATCGACAAATCCGAACGCTCGATAGCCTGGCCCACCGGCCGATAGATCCAGCTTGCCCGCCACACTCAAAACTGCGTCGCGTACCGTTTCCGCTTCGAGTTTGCGGCGATTCATCCGCCACAAAAACTGGTTCGCGCCGTCGATCGATTCATACTCCGCCTTGCCCACCGACTCTTGCCGATACACGGCACTCGTGCAAATGAGCCGATGCAACTGCTTGATCGACTGCTCGCCGTCACGAAACTCGACGGCCAACCAATCCAGCAATTCCGGATGCGTCGGCAGTGCGCCCATCCGCCCAAAGTCGTTTGGCGAATCCACGATCCCTCGACCGAAGTGGTACTGCCACACTCGGTTCACAATCGATCGCCACGTAAGCGGATTCCGCTTATCGACAATCCATTTCGCCAGCGCCGCTCGCCGGGCACCCTCCGCTTCATCCTTTGGCACGTCGAACCGCGACGGCAACTCGATCAAATACGAACACGTCCCCGGTCCCACTTCAGACCCAGGGTCTTTTTCATTCCCGCGTTTCAACATATGCACGGCCCGCGCTTTACCATGGGTCGGCGTGAACTGCCCCAGTACACCAAACTCGGTGGACGCTGCAAATACAACTCTCGAGGCAGTTTCTCCCTCAGCCGGTGCGAACTCGCGGTCCGCGCGATCGATGCCGGCGAATACCGCTTGCAGGCTGTAGTAATCCTCCTGCGTAATGGGGTCGAACTTGTGGTTATGACATCGCGCGCAATGAGCCGTCATGCTGTTGAATGTCGCGATCGTTGTCGACACCATATCGTCGCGATCCAAGTTCCGCGTAATCGCTTTGGCCAGTGTTCCCTCGGCAAGCTCGATCTGTCCCACGTAATCGAACGGCCCCGCGACAAGAAACCCGGTCGCGATAATGCCGTCCGCCGTTCCGGGGTACAACACATCGCCCGCAATTTGCTCCTCCACGAAACGCGAGTAGGGTTTGTCCTCGTTGAACGATCGAATCACGTAATCGCGATACGGCCAGGCGTTCTGCCGCAACTTGTCTTTGTCGTATCCATGCGTATCGCCATAGTGAGCCACATCGAGCCAATGCCGACCCCAGCGCTCGCCATACCGTGGCGACTCCAGCAAACGATCCACCAGCTTTTCATATGCGTTGGGATCAGGATCATTCGCAAATGCCTGCACTTCGTCATATGTCGGCGGCAAACCGACCAAATCGAAATACAGCCGGCGAATCAGAGTGGCACGGTCGGCTTCCTTCGAGAGTGATAAACCTTTCTCAGCAAGTTTGGCCCCTATAAACGCATCGATCGGCGTTCGTGGCCAACCGCTTTCTATAACCGGCAGGGCTGGGCGAACGAGCGGCTGCAGCGACCACCAATTCCGATCGCGCTCTCGTTTATCCGTGAGTTCCAGCTCCTCGGGCCATGCCGCGCCGCGTTCGATCCACGAGCGAATCGTGGCCACATCGTCTTGCGATAACGGCTCATCGTCCTGCGGCATCGCCGGTTCGTCGCCCGAAATGTACTCGACGAGCAAACTCTCCCCCGGCTTGCTGGCTACCACCGCCGGCCCGCTGTCGCCGCCTTTCAGAAACGCGTCTGCCGAAACCAACGACAAGCCGCCTTTAGGTTTTTCCCCTTCGTGACACGCTACACATCGCGCCTCGAAGATCGGCGCAACCCGCTCGCGAAAGAATGCGTCCTCTGCCCACGCGCTCGTAGCGCACAAGCAGAACATGACACTAACAGTTTTGATCGCAACGCAGCGCATCAATGTTACTATATCCATGCGTTCTTGTCCGCAGATGACGCAGATGGCCGCAGATAATTTGAAAGTCAAACTGGCGTCGGCGAGACCCGCTTACACAGGATACAAATCTGGTTGTTTTACGATATCAATAACATTCCAAAACAATCATCTGCGGCAATCTGCGTCATCTGTGGACAAATAAAAACCTTCACGAAGACAGAAGCATTCGCTTGCTAGAACACAGCACCTACGTAAATCAGCATCAAAACCGTCCCTCTAGTATATACAGCTCCCTCCGCGCCTCTGCGAGAGAAAACCTGAACTACGCCGAACGCACAAGTTCACCTACGAACGAGGCTTCAAGAAGGATTGATCGCGACTTGGCTCCGCCGGTCGCTGCGGCGCAGGCATCGGCAACTCCTCACCGGCAGCCTCTGGCCTTGGATCTTGCGGGGGCAACACAGGCGTCGGCTCCGGTTCCGATGGAAAAGGCCCCCTCTCCATCGGGTCGTACGGTCCACGGCCATCTTCATACCTGGCAACCGCCTGGTTCAACGCCTCCTGCATCGCCACAAACGATGGCACGCGCGCGATCATGGAATACTTGGGGTCGTCGGCAATCTTATAAAACCGTTCGAGAAGCGTCGTCATCGCCTCGATCCTCGCGCTCGGCAAGACAGAACGATCGACCACCGCCTCGGGCAACCGAAAATAACGCTGCCACGTGGCTCCCGTGTCGAACTTGCGGAGATCCTCGTGAAGCTGCCGCGATAGTTGCACGATCGTGTGCTGAAGCTCCTCGTCGCTCATCGCTCCCAGCACGATCGCATCCGGAAGCTCACGCCTCACAATGCGGCGTTCCGCACCGGGCGGCCTACCCCCTGGCCCAGGATAAAAATAGTCGTTCGGTGGCACATCCACCGCGGCAAAGGGCGCTCTTACCGAAACTCCGCCAGAGGGCCCCACATCGACTCGCACGAACGGCGCACGCACTCGCACGCCGCCATCTCTCACACGAACTCGCTGCGCCTCGGCATCCGCCGCAACTAAACTCACGAGCGTTGCAAAACAAACAACCACACACGTTCGAATACCGTACCGCTTCATGCCGCACCTCGCTTTCTTACGATTCCCTACCACTATTCTAAGCGAGTCGCCTACCACGGACAGCTTTTAAGCGATAACGTCGCACTCGTATTCACCGCCCTCAATCGATAATAACCACTCTTATTTAATGAATTTCATTGAAACAGTTCCGATTTTTCACAAGGTAGTCATCTCGCTCCGCGAGACGCACCTTCCACTCGTTCGAGAATTGCGTGCTGATGTCGCCCCGCAAGGCATAGCCGGCCTCTCTGGGCAAGTTGACTCCCCGACTCCCAATCGCACACAATGTGTAGTTCAGGTCGGCATCTTGGCGAACGCCGCCCTCTTCCCTCCGAGTGGTCGCCACTCGGCATCAGCACAAGAGGAAATACGATGGCTACAGCGACGCTCGAAAAAATTCCCGAAGTCGAAAAGTTTCTGAGTGAGTCCTTAAAACAGCCGTGGGTTGGCGGCGAAGCAGTCAGCGCCTCCAACGGCGCGACCTTCGAAACCCACGACCCGGGCTCTGGCAAAAAACTCGCCACCGTCCCCAACTTCAGCGAGCAAGATGTCAACGCCGCTGTCGTGGCCGCTCAACGTGCCTTCGACAAATCCGGCTGGGCCACCATGCCGCCAAACGAACGCGGCGTGCTGCTCCATCGCCTCGCCGACGAAGTCGAACGCCGCATCAACATTATCGGTCAAATCGAAGCACTCGACGCCGGCAAGATCGAAGCTCAGGCACAAGGCGATGTCGCCAACTTCGTGGCCACCGTTCGCTACTTCGCCGACATGGCCCAGTACATCAACCGCCGCAACGTGCTTGCCGTCAAAGGTCACGAAGCTTGGACCATGCGCCATCCCTGGGGCCCATGCGGCTTCATCTTCCCCTGGAACTTCCCGTTCCTGCTCATCGGCTGGGGCATCGCTCCCGCACTCGCCGCCGGTAACACGGTCGTCATCAAGCCGGCCGAAGACACATCGCTCTCGGCGATTTACCTCAGCAAGCTCGCTAGCGAAGTCGGCCTGCCTGATGGCGTCATCAACGTCGTCACCGGCCTGGGCGAAACCACCGGTGCCGCCATTTCGCGTCATCCGGGCCTCCGCCGCATGAGCTTCACCGGCTCGCCGGAAGTGGGTCGCCTCGTTGCCGAAGCTTGCGGTCGCAACCTCACGCCCGTCAAGCTCGAGCTTGGCGGCAAAGGGGCTGCCGTGGTGTTCGACGATGTCGATATCGAAGCAACCGCCGATAAACTTGTCGGCGCGATCACCTTCCACACGGGCCAGGTTTGCTGCGATGCCACCCGCTGGCTCGTCGACAAACGCATCTACAACAAGTTCGTCGATGCGTGTGCCAAGCGCATGAAGGAAGTAAAGATCGGTTACCAACTCGATGGCTCGTCGCAAATGGGCCCCGTCGTCAACGAGAAGCAACGCAAACGCGTTCTCAACTATCTCGACAAGGGCGTCAAAGAAGGTGCTCGCTATGTCGTTGAAGGCGGCCCGGCCGATGTCCCCGGCAAAGAAGGCCACTACGTGAAGCCCGCGTTGCTCGAAGGCAAGCTCGACAACGTGGCCGCCCGCGAAGAAATCTTCGGCCCCGTGGCCTACCTCGCCAGCTTCGATAACGAAGACGAAGCCATCGCCATGGTCAACTCGACCGACTACGGCCTGGCGAACAGCGTGTGGTCGAGCGACCTCGGTCGTTGCAGCCGTGTTGCCGAACAAATGCGTGCCGGCAACTCATGGATCAACGCCCACAACGTGTTCCCACACGGCGTGCCCTACGGCGGCATCGGCAAAAGCGGCCTCGGCGGCGGTGTGAACTCCCCCGAAACACTATTCGACTACTGGCGCAGCGTGAGCGTGGTGCGGCCCCTCTAACCACGCGACCACCAGCCTGCCAAAAAATATCAATTCGCCAATTAAAGCCCTCGGCCTCGGCCGGGGGTTTTTTCATGGATTTCCCCTACTCACCGTCTATAGCAGCGAGCAATCCATATTTACACGCTCGAACTCCGCTCGATAATTGCCCTCATGCCAAACATCCCTGCGAAGCTGCTGAACTACCTCAAACAATTCGCCGCTTCGTTTTCATTCGTCGGCCTCGCCGTGGCTACGCTGTTTTTCGCTGCCTCGCTCACGCCCTCGTTATTGCCCCGCCATTTTCTGGTGCAAGGCCTGCTCTCCGGCTTCGCCCTGGCCGTCGGCTACAGCATTGGCAACATTTTCGTATGGCTCTGGAGATACCTCGAAATCCCACGTCCGCACGATCGCTTGCAAACCATTAGCAAACGAACGACGTCGATCGTCGTTGCCGTGGTCGTGCTCGTATTCCTCTGGAAAGCAAGCGTGTGGCAAAACTCGATTCGCGAGTTGATGGAAATGCCGCCCGTTGCCACCGCCTATCCGTGGCGAGTGGCCGCAATCGCGCTGCTTCTTGCGATCGTCCTCGTGGCCATCGCCCGCGGCCTCATCCGACTTTGGATTCTCGTCGATGCCCGATTGCAGCGCTATATGCCTCGCCGACTTGCTCACTTTATTAGCGCCGCCATCGTAATCGTCGGCATATCGCTGCTTGCAAACGACGTCATAGCCCGGTTTGCCCTAAACGCCGCCGATCAACTATTCCTTGAAATCGATCAAATTGTCGATGATGGCATCGAACAGCCAAACGACCCGCTCGCTTCTGGTAGCAGCGAGTCGCTCATCGAGTGGGACTCGATCGGCCGTCGCGGCAAGCACTTTGTGGTCAATGGCCCCACTCAAGACGGCATCGCCACCTTTCTAAACCGCGACGCCCTCAAACCACTCCGCGTTTATGCAGGTCTCGCATCGGCGGAAACCAATGACGAACGTGCCGACTTAGCCCTGCGAGAGCTGATCCGCGTCGGCGGCTTCGATCGATCCATTCTCATCGTCGCCACTCCCACCGGCACTGGCTGGCTCGATCCCGGTGCCGTCGATCCCGTCGAATACTTGCATGCCGGCAATACCGCCATCGTCACTATGCAATATTCTTACCTGCCAAGCTGGCTCACGATTCTCGTAGATCCCACTCGCTCGCGCGATTCAGCCACCGTGCTTTTCGACACCGTCTACGACCATTGGAAAAAGCTCCCCAAGAATAGTAGGCCACAACTTTACGTACACGGCCTCAGTCTCGGAGCCCTCGGTTCCGCCGCCAGCGCCGATCTCTTCACCGTATTCGAGGATCCCATTCAAGGCGGCCTCTGGAGCGGTCCGCCTTTTCCGAGCCAGGTCTGGGGGCGAGCAACGCGATATCGCAACGCCGGCACTCCCATGTGGCTGCCCAAGTTTCGCGATGGTTCCATGCTGCGATTCACCGGCCGCGACGACACGCTTGCCCAAGGCGGCTCGCGCTGGGGGCCCATGCGATTCGTCTACATCCAGCATGCCAGCGACCCCATGACATTCTTCTCACCCGACCTCGCTTACCGTCGCCCTCAATGGCTCATCGGCGAGCGCGGCCCCGATGTCTCCCCCGCGCTCACGTGGCTGCCCGTCCTCACCTTCCTGCAAATTGCCTTCGACCTCCCCATGGCCACCACCGTGCCACACGGTTACGGCCACAACTTCGCCGCGTCGAGCTACATCGATTCCTGGATCGAAGTCACTCAGCCACCCGACTGGAATCCGGCCGACACCGAGCGACTCAAAGCCCGATTCCTCGAAGAAGAAAAGAAGTACTAACTGCCTGTAGCTGGCCTCTATGAGGCCGCCACTTCCATGACATGGGTGGCTGGGGCAACGCCCCAGTTGTTGCAAATTCGGGGTATTGCCCCAGCCAAACAAATTCCTACCTCGCCGCAAAAACCGCTCAACCATGCCATGGAACTCAAACTCTCGTTCAACAACGACTCGCGAACTCTACCGGGCGTTCGCGCGCTCGTAGAAAACACGCTCGTCGAACTCCCCTTAGCACAACACGCGAAATCGATAACCGATCTCGTCGCTGCCGCCGTCAAGCACGCAATCGAAAATGCCTATCCCACCGGCGAAAGCGGCCAAATCAAACTCACCGTTCACGAAAACGCCGGACGACTCGAAATTCGCGTTCGCGATTACGGCTTGCCGCAAAATATTGCCGCGCTCGAAGCCAATCTGCACAACGCCGAATCGACCGCCGACTGGCTGCTCCAGAACCACGATCACCAATCCGTCGACGAAATGCACTGGCTTGCATTCGGCCCCGAGGGCAAAGCCCTGCAACTCATCAAATGGCTGCATGGCGAACACGTGACCGACCTCTCCTCGCCATCCGACCTTGTCAAAGCATCGCAAGATGTCCCGCTCGCCCCGCAGCAAGAATACACCGTTCGCCGCATGCTCGCCGAAGAAGCCGTGCAAGTTTCGCAGTTGATGTACAGAACCTACGGCAACACGTACTTCAATGAAGACGTCTACTACCCGGCACGCATCGCCGAGCTGAATGCCAAGGGCGTCCTTATCTCCATCGTCGCAGTCAGCGAAGACGAACGCATCGTTGGCCACTGCGCGCTCGAACGAAATCGCACGGGGCCCGTCGCCGAAATCGGCCAAGCTGCTGTCGATCCGGCCCATCGCAGCCGTGGCCTGCTCGACAAAATGAAAGCGAAGCTCGAAGAAGAAGCCAGCTCGCTCGATCTGGTAGCTTGGTACGCCGATGCCGTCACCGTCCACACATTCACGCAGCAATCCAATGCCAAGCACGGCGGCCACGTGTGCGGCGTCGACTTGGCCGTATCGCCAAAAACCGAAGCCTTTCGCAACATCAACAGTTCACTCACGCAACGAGTGAGCTGTGTAGTCTACACGCACTGGCTCACCGATCCACAACCACAAATCGCCTACGTGCCCGAACGGCATCGCCCGATCGTCACCGAAATTTACGCCAACCTGGGCTGCCCGGTAACCTTCGGTAAAGCAGCCACACCAACCCAGCCGCACGGCAAACACACAGCCACGCTCGAAAACCGAGCTGGCGTTGCCACGATCAGCGTTTCAGAAATCGGGGGCGACAGCGCGCTCACCATTCGCCACGCCGTGCGCGACTTAGTCGAACGCGCCCACGCCGAGGTGGTGCTCGTAGAACTCCCGCTCAACGAACCTGCAACGCTTGGCCTGTGTGAAGAATTGGAAAAAGCGGGCATCGGCTTCACCGGCATTGGCCCCCGCTTTTCACTAACCGGTGACGTGCTCAAACTCGCTTACTTGGTCGAACCGCTCGCGCGCGAGCCCATCCAAACCTTCGAGCCATTCGCCGATCGCATAGTCAACTACGCATTAGACGAGCAATCGCGCACCCGCGCCTCGCTCTAATAATCCCCCTCCCTTGTACAGCTTTATGCATGTGCTATCACTTTGGCGTTCGGGAAAGGACTTAAGTGCGAGCATGCAGTGCTATGATAGCTTGCGAATCGTACTTAACTCGTTTGTTGAACGTCGTACCTGCTAGCACCTGCATAAAGCTGTTGTAGGGAGGGGTTAGGGGAGGGTTCAAAAGCCTTTTCCTTTAATTCTTTGATACCTTCTTCTCAAGGTTTCTCCCAACAGCCGCAGCCGGAAGGCAGTGGCGCACCCCCTTCCACTACCCGTACCATCTCAAATAACCCCCGGCCCCTTCCAACGCGCCGCGTCTATCACCGACCAAATCGTCACTACCCACCCCAGCAGTACGTACCAAAGCACCACCCACAGCACGAACTGCACTACAGCCGCCAGCACACGGCCTTGAACCAGTTGGCCGAGCCCTGCGATAAAGAAGCTACATATCGCCGCCAACACATTCCCCGTCGAACCCTGCCCCGACATAAATTTCCACTCCTATTACAATCGTGTCGTCTCGTCCCCTAGTGTTCTGTCCATGGTCATTTGATGGGTGGCATGCCTTCGCCTTCTGGG
>CAZTWS010000082.1:0-22140 GCA_964618225.1 uncultured Planctomycetaceae bacterium | reverse complement strand
CAAATTCACTTCAAACCACAATTCAGAAACAAAATTACCAACTTACGTCACCATCTACTGACCACTCCCCCCAGTCCCCAAATATTCCTTGTCGAAAACGGCCACCACCTCTGCTAGGCTAACAAGCCAACTAAACAAACGATTCCCTCGCGACAATCCCCCCGCGCCCGCTCTTTGACAACCCACCCATAAGCCATTTAGCGGCGTCGCTTGCGACGCGCTCCCGTCACTTCTGCGCGCTCAGGCCCCTACGTATCTGCCTCCGGCTCCTCACCCCTGCTTTGGCCCTCAGCGGGTAGCACCTTTTTATTGAACCACAGAGACACAGAGGACACGGAGGTTCGGAAGAGTGATTTTGAACCACGAAGACGCGAAGTCACAAAGAATAGTTGCGAAAGTTTTTTGGAACGCTGATCTACGCTAATCATCACTGATATCAATCGAAATTCGGAGATTCATATTGGGACGTGGCTGCACTCGATTAGTGATGATTAGCGTAGATCAGCGTTCTCAAGTTCTTCCTTCTCCGTGTCCTCCGTGCCTCAGTGGTTAATTCTTCCCCCTCAGCGGTAGCACCTTACGCCGCCACCCGTTTCAATTCGAAGAGCCCGTTTGCGCGCCGCGGATGGCGAACGCCACGGTTGCGTTTCCTAACTTTTCGCTTTGACGGTCTTTAACCACAAGTTGCAACTGGTATCGCCCCGGCTTCATATTTTCGGGGAGCGTAAGTCCGTAATGGATATGAAAATCGCGACGCCGGCTGCGGCAGCAATCGTCTACATCCGGAAACTCGCCGTCGTTGATGCGGGCACCGTTTTCATCCAGTATTTCATACGTCGAGCCGAGTAAGGTGCAAAAACCTTGCGCCGTCGATTCGCTGTGGTAGTTCTCGATTTCGAGATACAGCGATACTTTTTGCCCAGGCGAGAAATCATCCATTTTGAACGGCTCGATCGCACCGTAGCCATACACGCTTTTGCAGAACGTAAGGTTACGGAGATTCAGCGAGCCTAGTTCTCGCATGCTCGTTAACGATTCTTCCAAGTGCGTAACGCTCGCCGCTGCTCGCCGCTTGTCGTCGGGAATAGTGTGGTGATCTAAATAAGTGGCAAGAGCGAACAATTGGCGGGACCAATAATCTTGCTCGGTCGGAGAAATACGAGGGATGGGTGCCAGCGCCTTTTCAGTGTCTCCCGTCAACAACCAAAGAATGCGCAGGCTGGCATGTTGGTGAACTTCGGCCGTACTCAAAGGCTCGGCAGCCACTCGCTGGCTAAGTTCAGCCGCGGCCTGATTAACCAGTGCTTGCCAATCGTGCGGTGGCGAGCTTGACGCTGACTCCCCTTCCGCGGTTTTTTTCTCAAGGCTTGTTTGCAACACGGCCGAGTCGAGGCGAGCTTTCGAGATGGGCAGCGCACTCTGGGCGTCGTTCGCTTGGTGTTGCGAGCCTATTGGTAGCGGCTGTGGTGTTTCACTGGCGATGAACTCCGCAGGTGCGGTTTCGATCGGTTGCGGCTGAGTGCCAGGCATTGCGTTCAGCGTTGTCGCGAGTTGTTCGCTGGAAATACCATCGGTTTCATACTTGCGCGGGTCGACCAACGCACCGATTGCCGTGGATGGCTTTCCGTCGAGGGCTGCCGATTGTGATTCGTCAGGCTTTTTTGCAAGCGCGCTTTTTCGTCGCTGCAACATGAGTGCGTCTTCCGCTACAGTGCCTTCGCGCAGTGGTGGCGTTTTGGAAGCTAGCTTCTGATGATAAGCCAACGACGCCCTGAACTGTTCGGCAACCAGCGGCCACGATTTCGACGGAGTCCGCCGCAGTTCCTCTAACAACTTCTGTTCTGCCGCCGGATCGATTTCTCGTATTTGTTGCAATTTATCGAGAACGCCGGCGAGGTCGGGTTCCGCCTCGGTAATTGCTTCTGGTTCTGTAACGGTAGCTATTGGCGTTATCGGAGCGACCGGGGCATTTACGGCGCTCGTGTCATACGACACAGGTTTCGCCGTAGGAAGGGCGCGCGTGCGGTTGAACGTGGGGAGCCAGGGCCCGCTGCAACCCCACGCCGTCAGTGCCAACACGCTAAGAATGGCGAATCGTATTTTGAAACGAAAGAACGACATCGCACAAAACTCGACAGACCTGCGAAATTTAGCTAGAAAACACGGCGGATCGTAGAAAAAATCGCGGGCTACGGCAACCGCAAGCAGATTGCTGCGAAACCGCGCAAATTACGAGGCTGCCCGGTCTGGTGAGGAGGCTAATCGAACAATGAGTCGCTCGATTTCAATTCGAGCAGCGTCGTCGGCCGAATTGTGGCTTTTAATCGCCAAGTCGACTGCTAGCAGCCAGCGAGAGATCTTTTTCGCACGTACACGACCGATCTGTCGAAGCTGCCGTTCGGCATCGTTCAGCTTGAAGGGCGGGACTCCGGCCTGGCCCAGCGCGTTACGCAGTGGCAGTCGTTGCTTTTGTGTTTCGGCCGCTTCGAGCAATTCGACTGCCGCCGCGAAGCGACGCAAGGTCGGAGCGATCTGCGGCAACAAGCCATGCGGTTTTTCGCCAGCTGCCATGAGCCGTGCCATCTGACCGATTGCATCGGCGGCACGGCCATCGGCGGCCGCGTCGATCATGTCCCACGTGGTGCGTACGCGCCAACCGCCAACGTGCTCGTTTACTATTTTCTCATCGATCGTGCCTTGGTCGCCGGCGATCAACGCGAGTTTCGCGACTTCTTGCGCGAGCACGCCGAGTTCGGGTGGCACAAGTTCAAGTAATAAGTCGACCGCTGCCGGTTCGAGTTTTACGCTGTGATGGCTTTTAGCCCGTTGTGTTAGCCAGGTTTTTAACTGTCTCTCTGGCGGCGTTTTACATTCGATCGTGAGCCCCTTCGCGGCCACCGCCTTCGCAAGGCGTGTGTTCGAAGGCCAGGTCTTCACATCGAGCACGAGCACACCGCCTTTTGCTGGCCGTGCCACGTAATCTTCAAGTTGCTCACGGTACTCCGAAACAAAAGAATCCGCTTCTTCAACGATGACCAATCGTGGTCCCGAGCCAAACAAAGAAACGGTAGCAAGCGCGTCCAGCACTTCTCGCAACTGAGCTTCTTTGCCGGTCAGCGACGTAAGCGAGAATTCGTCATCCTTTCCGCTTAACACCTGGCGGCGAAGAGTCGAAATGACCTCGGCTCGCAGGAAAACATCTTCGCCGAATACGGCGCATACGTTCGTAGCCGGATGTTTGCCGGGGTGCGATAAAAAATCGAGCGCATGAACGACCTGGCTCTTTTTGTCTGGAGTTTTGGCCATGGGCAGGTGGGCGGCAACGTGGGAATCGTACAAATCTTGTACGCTGGTTGTACCGCGAGGCTTGGCCCGTACGCTAGATGTCTCAAGGCGTTTGAGGCGCTATTAGCGACGCGCGCCTCCCAATTCGACGGCCGCTGCCCCCACCGGCTGTGCCGATTTCAAATGGCCGCCAAGGCCCGAGGGAGCGAAATCGATTGGCTCGCGTGTTTGAAAGGCCGCCATATTGCCAGCCGTATCACGAGCTTCCACGCGCACATAAAAACGTGCCGGCACGAATCGCTCAACCCGCCAAGGATATTCGCCCGTGTTTTCGAGACTCGTGGCGATTGCCGACCAAGGTCCGGTCGGCCGGCTGCTGTAGAAAAGCGAGATGGGCCTCGCTTCCAGGTTATCGTCGGCCACGCGCCAACGAAAAACCAAATGGTCGGCCAGGTTCCCTTGGCCCCGTTCGATAGCCGTCAATTCCACAACAGGCCGCTGCATATCGACTTGCACCCACAACTCGGGTTCCTCGCCAGGAACCGGGGCAGCCGCCGGCGCGCTTCCGGCAATATCCACCGCGATGCGAAAACCGTATAACCCCTCATGATCGACCGTCGCAACAAGCGGACTGCGATGATCGTCATCTAACGCGAAGCTATGCCATGTTTTGCCGCCGTCACGGGTGCCCCAAAGCTCCACCTTCGAAACTCCCCAGCGGCCCGTGTCGTCCAAATCGTATTCGAGCGCGAATGTTCGCGAACCGACACGCTTAATTTGCGAGGGGGAAGGTTGATGTGCTCCCGACATCCCGGTCGGTGGGGTCGAGGGCGCTATGGCCGCGTGGGGCGGCGCGGTTGGCACGACGGGGACAACCGCAGGCGGTTGGATCGGCGGCGAACCGATTACACTCGTCGAAGGCAGCCGCCGCACCGATACCTGACGAAACGGATCGAGTGCGGCAAAGCGAGGCCCGTTGCTGGGTGCCTGCTCCACTCCTCCCTCGTGCTGTTGCGATGGTGATTGCGCCAGATTACCCGTCGTGTTATTCGATTCGTTGATTGCGGCACCACGATCTAAGGGGAGTGCGGTGGCATCGCTCGTTGGCAACATCTCTACGGTCGGCGTGCCATAAGTCGTGACACCATCGTCCGTCGGCGTTCCGGCCACACTTGAAAGGCGGAACGGATTTTGATTGGCCGCGGTTGCTGGCCAGCTTTGGTTAGCGGGAGGCGATTGCGTAGCCATTGCCGACTGTTCGTTCGTAGCGGCGGAGTGGGCGGGAGCAAGCGTTACACTCAGGTTCGACATTGCCGGCTGCGAACCTAATGGAGCAATTTGGCCGTTTATCGGAGGGGGTACAACGGGGAAGGGTGGAGCCGAGCTAATAGCCAGAGGCGTTGAGGAAGCAGCACCAATTTCAGCACGGTAACTTGCCACATTGCGTGCTTGATCGCTCACAGACGCACGGATAGCAACAGGTCGCACTCCATTTGGCGGCTGCCAGTGTGCTTGCCCGGTGCTAGTCAACCCAAGTGCCGAGTGCGAAAGCGTTCCCGCATTCGCATCCGTCGATGCGGCGGTCACAGCGACGGACATCCAAGCGCCAGTCGCATCGGCTTGGGCTTCGAATTTAAGCGATGTTGGATCGAGGTACTGATCCGAACATCGCCACACGATATCCACGGTGCCGTTCGGTTGGAACTGTGCCCTTAAGTCTTCAATTCGAGGAACCGTCGTGTCGACGATCACGCATAATTCGGGTTGGTACGCACCGGCCGGCCAGGCACGCCCTTGTTGATCGATCGTGCGCGTGGCAAACCAATATTCGCCTTCGCCATCGGCGCGGTAGTTGAACGCTCGAACATGCGGCTGGGCTTCGCTAATTTGGCTCCAACTGGCTCCACGATCTTTGGAAAGATACAGCAACACTTTTTGCGCCGTGGCCGTGTCGGTAGGCGACGAAAACTGGTAGGGAATCAAGAACAGGTCTTGCTTCCAGTAAATAGGCTGAGGGTGAGCCGCGGTGGTGGGCGCTGGCATCGCCACCGCGCTACTATTGGTGAACTGGGCCAGCGAGGTGTCCACGCCGCCCCACCCAACGCTGCTCGCGATCAAGCAGGCAGTCAACCAGCGGAGTGTCGGCGATGGGGTGGGAATGTATTTCATCGCGGGCGGGGCAAATCGAGAGGTAGCGAGCCCGAATGATGCCAGGCGCATCGCTCCTCACTCGTTATCGGGAACCACCTTGCGACGACTTCACGACGACGCGTCTCCATGGCCTTGAACGCCTAAACGACGCCGTTACAACCGGTGTTTTTTCCCAAAATGGCAAGGCAACACGTTATCCACAAGGTTTACCGGCCCTGGGCCTATTCTGGACCATTTTTTGCCCCAGGCGCATAATAGAGGAGTCGAGTCGACCGATTAAGCAAACTTTTCATCGGCAAACCGAGCCGGTGCGCATGCCCGAATTGTTTCGTCACCCGTTGCTGCAGGCGGCGCTTTGGTTCGCCCTGATCCTCGTATTGGTCGCGCTCGCGCTGGCTTTTTTGAGAAAGTGGCGCGGTAGTGCCGCGGAGGACCAACATAACGCCAGTGAATTACTGACAAAGTTTCGAGAACTGCATCTCCGAGGTGGCCTGAGCGACGACGAATACCGAACAATTAAGACGAAGCTAGCAACGAAGATCGAAACCAAGATAAACAACACCGAAGATTCAACTTAGATCGTTTGTAAGCTCGTGCTGGCCAGCGTGGCTAGCACGGATAATTGGCACCATGTTTGTAACTCGAAACGTCGGAGATGCAAGCGTGAACGACCCGAATGAATCCGACGTATTAGTATGCGTGGCTGTTACAGAGCCGCGGTCTTTCGGTTTGCAACGTGCAACCGAGCTGCGGCGGACAAGCAACTGGGGACAAGGAAGCTCCTCCGGACGCGTTGTGCGAACTGTCCGAACAGCGGGAGAACCGTGGTCGTGGATGACCCGGCTCACCACCCTTTAGACGACAGGACCGGGAAGGAGCTTTGAAAATGCCCACAGGTAGGGAAATCAGCGGCACACGCCGCGGCGGAACCACGAAAAAGAACGCATTCTGTTCGTTTTGTCGCAAGAGTTATCGCGACGTCGGACCGTTGGTCGAAGGACCGGGCGATGTTTACATCTGCGGCGAGTGCATCGAACTCTGCCAGTCGATCCTCGACCAGGAACGCAAGCGACGCGGCACGAGCAAGCAGTTGTTCACGCGGATTCCCGCACCGCGCGAAATCATGAACCAACTCAACGAGTACGTTATTGGCCAAGAGCAGGCCAAACGCGTGCTCTCTGTCGCTGTGCATAGCCATTACAAGCGGCTCGTGGCGGCTGAAGACGATTCCGACGTCGAAATCGATAAGTCGAACATCTTGCTCGTCGGCCCCACCGGCTGCGGCAAGACCCTCCTGGCCCGCACGCTCGCCAAGAGCCTTAACGTGCCGTTCGCGATCGGCGATGCCACAACGCTTACCGAAGCCGGCTACGTCGGTGAAGACGTCGAAAACTTGCTGCTCAAGCTACTGCATGCCGCCGACTTCGATATCGAGGCGGCCCAACGCGGTATCTTGTACATCGACGAAATCGACAAAATCGGCAAGACCAGCCAGAACGTCTCGATCACTCGCGACGTCTCCGGCGAAGGCGTGCAGCAGGCGTTGCTCAAAATGCTCGAAGGCACCACGGCCAACGTACCGCCGCAAGGTGGACGCAAGCATCCGGAGCAACAGTATATCCAACTCGACACGACGAACATCCTGTTCATCTGCGGTGGTACGTTCACCGGTATCGACGATATCATCCGCAAACGTCTCGGCAAGCGGTCCATCGGTTTCACCCAGGATCAAGGTTCGCATACCGAACTGGGCATGGCCGAAACCCTGCCGCACGTTTGTGCCGACGACTTGGTCGAGTTCGGCATGATTCCGGAGCTCGTTGGTCGTCTGCCTGTGACGACGGCCCTCACGCCGCTCGACGAATCGGCTCTGGTGCGAGTTCTTACGGAACCAAAGAACGCCCTCACCAAGCAATACGAGCGGTTGTTTGCGATGGAAGAAGCCGACTTGGCCTTCACCGATGAAGCCCTTCGGGCAATCGCCAAGAAGGCTCGCGAACGAGAGACAGGTGCCCGTGGCCTACGATCCATCATCGAAGGCGTGATGCTCGATATCATGTTCGACCTGCCGGAACAACCACGCGGCACCCGCTACGTGATTACCGACGAAGTCGTACACGGCAAAAAGCCCGTGTTCGAGCAGCCGCAAACGAAGAGTGCTTAACGTTGAAAAGCAAGGCTGCGGTCTTGCCCGAATTCAACCCAGGGTAAAAAACAAAGAGCCCGCGACGCAGCAGTGCGTCGCGGGCTCCGTTTTTTGTCCAAGTTAAACAGAAAGCAAAGCCAACTAGTGTTCTGTCCATGGTCATTTGATGGGTGGCATGCCTTCGCCTTCTGGGCGTAGGCATGCCACCCAGCAATTCAAGACTGACAGAACACTAAGGATCGATGCGGTCTTGAGCAATGAACTCGCTGACTGTTTGCGAGCCATCTTTTTTAGCCGGTTCTTCTTTGCCAAACATGCGATCCCACATCGAGGGCTCTTTTTTGGCTACACGAGAACTTGGGCTTGGTTCTTGCTCCTCGGCTTCTGGCGAGAAGGCAGCCTTGGTTTTTTTCCAGGTTTCCTTGGTGCTCTTGCTTAGCCGCTTCATCGTCGATGGCTTCTCGGCATCTTGTAATCCCGGCTCGGCCCAAGCATTACGCTTTGCGTTCGTTACAGGCTGATCGGCAACCGCCTGTTCCGAGGAGCCTGGCATTTGGAATCGTGGCCAGCTCACTTTGCCGAACGGAGATTTGATCATCCAATTCTTTTCTTCTGGGTCATCTAGCGACTCGGTTTCCGTAGTGGCCGTAGCAGGCGGATCAACACCAATCGGGGTTGTCGCAGGTGCGGTTGGGTCACTCGCAACCGGCGGAACTGCTGCCGAGGCTTCCTCTTTCTTGCGTCCGAAATGCCACCACTTTGCGCCTTCTTCAGCGGCAAAACTCGGAACACAACTACTACCAACTACTAAAACGACGAGTAGCGTACGAATAAAGCGTCGCATCGCTCTCACGCCTCCAAATAAATTAGGCTCGTGAACTCCGTTGCGGCAGCGCACCGTGGGTCGTCGGACTGCGCCGTCGGGATTCCACACACGAAGCTCATATTCGTCAGGTATCGCCTGACCTAAAAAACCGTCCCTTGCCAAAACTTCGTCAATTACGGGGGCCAAAGTCTCCCAAAAACCCTGCAAGCCGCCCAGATTGGTTTAATCCCGCCGAATGGGGGCACTGCTAGCTCACCGCGTTGTGTAAACGGGTCAATCTCCGTAAGATTTTATGCGGAGAAACTGCTGGCAATGCTTGCGATTCAAATTGGAATTCTGGGGGCAGGGCGAATGGCGACCGCGCTCGCACGTGGGCTGGTCGAGGCGAATGTCGTCGCTGCTAAAAACATTCGAGCTAGCGATCCGGTCGCGGCGGCGCGCGAGGCCTTCGAGCGTGACGTACCCGGCGTTCAGGTCGGCGAGGATAATCGCTCGGCTGTCGAGAGTGCGGATGTGGTGTTGTTGGCCGTCAAGCCGCAGCAGATGGCCGAGGTGCTGGCCGGCGTTCGGGATATTGTTCCCGCAAAAGCGCTGATGGTTTCGATTGCCGCGGGCATTACGCTCGAGCGTTTGGCGGCCAGCTTGCCGCCGGGGCAACGAATCATTCGCGTCATGCCGAACACACCATGCCTGGTGGGGCTTGGGGCGAGCTGCTTTAGTTTGGGGACGCATGCCAACGAAAGCGATGCTGAGATCGTATCGAAGCTGTTGTCGGCGGTCGGCATGGCTTTCGAAGTGCCCGAATTGCAACTCGATGCGGTGACAGGCCTGTCCGGTTCCGGGCCAGCATTTGTCTATAGTATGATAGAAGCACTGACGGAGGGCGGAGTGAAGGCCGGATTGCCGGCAGCTTTGGCCGCGGAATTGGCTGCTCGCACTGCGTTGGGAGCCGCTCAAATGGTGGTTCAAACCGGTGAGGAGCCGTCTGTATTGCGCGACCGAGTAACGAGCCCGGGCGGAACGACTCAAGCGGGACTGGCAACACTGCGTGAGAACAATTTCCATGAGGCAGTCGTTCAAGCAGTGGTTGCCGCGACCAATCGTTCCGCGGAACTCGGGCGATCGGCCAAATGAAGTTGGCCAAGTGAGGTTATTTTCGATGTCGATTTTCTGCCGCATAGATGACAAGCATATCCCTCTGTACCGTGTCGTATGGGTGTCGGCAACGCCACATTTTTGCGGGGAAGAAGATTGCGTGCGTGAAGGCTCGTATGAAATTCGGCTCGAGCAGGGAGAAGCCGTTTGGGCCAGTCTCGCTGAACGAGACGAAATGTTGCAACGCTTAGAAGCCTGGCACGGTGACATGGATGTGCCAGACGATGGCGACGAGAACTGGTAAGCCACTTTGGCCGGCACCCGGGTTCCGGCGATTTCATAAAATAGAGACAGGTGCCGCCATGGACGAGGAAATTGAAGATCAGCTTGAATGGCGTGACACGTACTTCATTCTGTTTCAGCAAAAAGCGCGGCCGACGGTGCCCCAGGTTGAAGCCGCAATTACCGAGTCTTCGCGAAAGTTGCAGCTTGAAAATCTCGAAGCCGATGAAGACGGCATGTTCGAGTCGGTCATCGTGCAGGTGCCGCAAGACAACGCGGCACTCGAAATTAGCTATGAAACAGGCGAAGCGGTGATTGCTCAGAGTGCGGATCTCGCCAAACAACTCAAGGACGATTTGAATGACAAACAATTGCAGCGAATGCTGAAAGCCGACGCGAGACTCGACATCATGCTCTTCGAGCGCGTGCGCAACGATCCTTACGGGGCCGATTCTGGTGACGATGAAGAATGGGAAGGCGGCTCGCTCGACCCGGCCGGTCTGATCAACGTCGTGAATGCATTGGCCAAGCTGACGCACGGCTTGCCGATTGATCCTGCCTCGGGTGCGATACTTTCTTAACGTCGAGGCCGAATGTTGGCTCTCGACTCTTGACCTTCGACTCTCGACGATTTTTCTATGCTTGCCAAAGAAATTAAACCAGGCACGGTCGTTGTTCATAACGACGCGCCCCATATCATTGAAAGTGTTACCGTCCAATCGCCATCGGCGAGAGGCGGCGCGACGTTGTATAAGTTTCGTGCTCGGAACTTGATCACGAAACAAAAAACCGACATCACGCTAAAAGGCACCGAGGGGCTTGATGATGCGGACTTTGTCCGTCGCGAAGTGACGTTTATGTATTCCGATACCGACTCTGCTCATTTTCTCGATTCGGGCGACTACAATCAGTACACAATTGCTCGTGACGACGTGGCCAATGAGCTTCAATACATGACTGAAGATTTGCAGGGAATGTTGGTCCTGATCTACAACGGCCAGTGTGTGGGCATCCAGCTTCCGGCGGCGGTCGATTTGAAAATTACGCAGTGCGACCCGGCGGTGAAGGGCAACTCGGCCACGTCGCGAACCAAACCGGCCACGCTCGAAACGGGGCTCATTGCTCATGTTCCCGAGTATCTGAAAGAGGGCGAAACCATACGCGTTGATACACGTACTGGCGACTTTCTTTCGCGTGTTTAAACGGTAAACATGGACGCAGTGAGTGTCGTTCAACGCACAACGCCCGCGTCGTGCGACGCGGGCGTTGGTGTGGCGGTGTGGTCTTGATTGCTATTTCTTCTTGGCTTTGCCGGCGGCCTTCTTCTTGGCGGTTGCCTTCGGCTTGGCTTTCGCGCTCTTCTTGGGCGATTTTTTGGGCGGCTTAGCGCCTGCTTTAGCGGCCGTGGCCTTGCGGCCCGAGCCGCCGCCGAAAATGTTGTTCCAATTGTCTGAGTACTGCTTCGTGGCTCCGACGCGAACGATGCTCATGGATGAAGGGCTCCGGAATGGAATAAGGGGTGAGGATGCGGGATGCAGGGGGTAGGGAAAAGGCATTCGGCTTGAATGCCTTCTCGCATCTTCTAGCATCACCGATGTTTAACCGTGTTGTAGTTTTTTATATCGGAATCGTGTTGGTTCGTCAGCGCTAACGCCGAGGCGTTCGCGGCGTTGGTCTTCGTAGGTTTGGAAGTTGCCTTCGCACCAGTGGACGTAGCCGTCGCCTTCAAAGGCGAGGATATGCGTGGCGAGGCGGTCGAGGAACCACCGGTCGTGGCTCACCACAACAGCACAGCCGACAAAGTTCGCTACGGCTTCTTCGAGTGCCCGTAGCGTGTCGACGTCGAGGTCGTTCGTCGGTTCGTCGAGAAGCAGTACGTTCGAGCCGCGGCGCAACAGTTTGGCCAGATGGACGCGATTCCGTTCACCGCCGGAGAGTACGCCGACTTTCTTCTGCTGGTCGGTGCCGGTGAAATTAAATCGCGAAACGTAGGCTCGCGAGTTCATCGTGCGTCCGCCCATTTCGAGCGTGTCGTGGCCACCGGAGATTTCTTGGTAGACCGTGGAATCGGGTTTCAGGTCGTCACGCGATTGGTCGACGTAGCCAAGATTCACCGTCGGCCCGATCTTCAGCGAGCCTTCGTCGGGCTGCTCCTGGCCCATCAGCATTCGCAGCAGCGTCGTCTTGCCAGCGCCGTTCGGACCGATGATTCCGACGATTCCGCCGGCGGGTAACCGGAAGTTGACGTTCTCGAACACCACACGATCGCCATACGACTTGCCGAGGTTCTCGGCATCAATGACCATGTCGCCCAATCGTGGGCCAGGCGGGATCTGAATTTCGAGTTCTTCTGGCTTGTCTTCGAATTGTTCGGCCGCCATCTTCTCGTAGGCTTGGATACGCGCCTTGCTCTTGGCCTGGCGGGCTTTGGCAGAGGCTTGGACCCACTCCAGTTCGCGAGCCAGTGTTTTCTGGCGGGCTGAGGCCTTTTTCTCTTCCACCTTCAGCCTTGCTTCCTTCTGCCGCAGCCACGAGGAGTAGTTGCCCTCGAACGGCAAGCCCTTGCCGTATTCAAGTTCGAGAATCCATTGAGCCACGTTGTCGAGGAAGTAGCGATCGTGGGTCACGGCAACGACCGTGCCTTCGTAGTCGTGCAAATGTCGCTCGAGCCAGGCGACGCTCTCGGCGTCGAGGTGGTTCGTTGGTTCGTCCATCAGCAAGAGGTCGGGCTTTTGCAGCAAGATTTTGCAGAGTGCGACGCGGCGTTTTTCACCACCGGAGAGCTTTGACACATCCGCATCGCCCGGCGGCAAATTCATTGCGCCCATCGCGATCTCGACCTGGCGATCCAGTTCCCAGGCATTGACGTGCTCGATCTGGTCCTGCACCTTGGCCTGCCGCTCGAGCAGCTTCTCCATTTCGTCGGGATCGGTGACTTCGCCGAGCTTCTCTGAAAGCTGCTCGTACTCGGTCAGCAGTGCCCGAGTTGACGCGACCGCTTCCTCGACGTTGCCGAAAACGTCTTTCTCCGGATTGAGGTGGGGCTCTTGCTCCAAGAGGCCGACGGTGAAGCCGGACGTCAGCTTGGCGGTTCCCTCGAAGTTCTTATCGATGCCGGCCATGATCCTCAGCAATGTACTTTTGCCGGAGCCGTTGCGGCCCAAGACACCGATTTTCGCGCCCGGATAGAAGGAAAGCCAAATATCCTTGAGAACTTCGCGCTGTCCAATCTTCTTGGACAGGTTTTCCATTTGAAAGATGTATTGTTGGGCCATGTGGGAGGTGTAAGGCTTAAGTCGTGAGTCGTAAGTATGGGTAAGGAGGGGGATCGCGGTTTTTAGTTGGTTTTTGCGTAGGTGCGCTAAACTCTCCCCCTGAGTTTTGCGCATCTACGTGCCAATTCGGGCGTGGCGCGCACTAAGTGCGCGGTAGGCATGAATGCCTGTTGGCTTGGAGGTTGGCGGTATGGGGTGGTTCTGAGGTTCTTGAATGGTGAATTGTAAGTAGCTCAGGCTAGCAAAAAAGAGGCGCGCGTGCAGCGCTTTATTTTCGGCCACTTTACTGGTTGCTGAAGCGACCGGTCCGTAGTTGCGAAAAGTTGACCCTATTACATTACTGAGAGCAGGTGGCATCCATGGGATGCAGGTCATGTTGAAATCGCTAGAGCAGGTTTGTCAGTGGGGCGGAAGTAGGCACCGTGGTCGCGCAAGTTTCGCTGCAATTCGGCGACATCGATTCGCCGTGGCGTAACTCCATGCTGGATTGCCAATGCGGCGGCGCGGCCGGCTGCTTCGCCCATGGCCATGCAAGTAGCCATCACGCGAATGGCACCCATGGCCTCATGGGTTGTCGAAATGCAACGACCGGCAACGATGAGCGACTCGATTTTCTTTGGGAGCAGGCAGCGGTAGGGAATGTCGTAACAATCGCCACACCATTCGAGCGTGCAATCGTTATCTCCAGGACGGTGAATATCGATCGGGTAGCTGGCGACGGCGATCACGTCGTCAAAGCGAGCGCAGCTGAGAACATCGTCGCGGTTGAGAACATAGTCGCCGACAATGCGGCGTGTTTCGCGTATGCCAAGGAACGGGGCTGTTTTAGTAAAGTAGGCATTCTCGAAACCGGGTACGTAGTTAATAAGGTAGCGTTGGATATCGGCAATTTGCTGGCGTCCCTCGGCTTCGCCCTTCGACAGGCTGTGCAGGTCCGTTCCGTCGGTGCCGGCCACGCGGGTCATGTTCACCCAAACTTCGCCTTTGCGAAGTCCAGTGATAAGGATGGTGCGTCCGGTCGGAATGTCGTAGCCCTCGGCCTGGGCTGCGATGATTTGTTCCCGCAAGCCGACAACGATGAATTGATGATTCTGACCGAAATATTCGTGGGGGATGAAGTCGGTAAGATAAGTTCTAGGCTGGTTACAGATCGACATGCGGAGCTTTTCAGTATCGACACCACCGAGGCAGAACATGAGAGTTGGTGGCTGGAGGCCGCCGTACGAATCGCCTTTTTCACAAGGGACTCCTGATCGAAACGCAACGTCGCCGTCGCCAGTGCAGTCGATGATGAGCTTTGCCAAGATTGCTTGCCGGCCTGACTTGCTTTCGACAATGACACCGTGAATCGTGTCGTCGCACACAATGGCATCTGCAAAATTTGTGTGAAGCATGACCTCAACACCGGCTTCGAGTAGCATCGTAAGCGCAACAGTTTTAACGGCTTCGGGCTCCACGAGCGTGATTCCCATATGAAGCGGGCAGGGGCGGTGCTCGCTGGCTGCGTTACAGGATTTGAGCCGATCGATGAACTTTTGCGGCAAACCGCGAATAATTTGAACGCCTTTTTGACTAAGGAAACCAAGGACAGGGAGACCGATGGTCATATTTCCCCCGACGAAACTGCGGCTATCGATGAGGCCAACGCGGAGGCCTGCTTCTGCGGCGGCGAGAGCGGAGGTGAGACCGGTCGGTCCGCCGCCAACGACCAGCACGTCGTAGCGGTCGATGATTTGGAGTTCACGGGCTGGTTCGAGAATGGTATCGCTGGAGTCGATCGACGAGATTTGCATGGGAGAAAGAAATGCGTTTGGTGGGAACTGGGATGTTGTCTAACTTCTGGGGCGGTGCCCCATCCACGCAAAATATGCTGACCAACCGGTCTGCACAGTTTTGATTTATTATAGCATCGCGGGTTGGTGAAAATTATGGCAAGAGCGAGTTCCATCGGCCTCGCTAAGGCCGATTGTGCTCGATGTTGAGTGTCGAAATCAATGTCGGAGACGCCAGCTGTTAGTTGGTTTTCCCAAGAGTTGAATGGGTGGGACGTTCTGGTCGAACTAGGAGCCAGAGCACAACAGACGCAATCGGATGCAGACACGCCATGATAAGAAAGATGGGGACGGGGCCGATGGTATCCATAGCCGAGCCGACGAAGTAGTTAAAGATTACCGCACCGACGGCACCGAAGCCCGCAGCGATCCCCAGAACACTGCCGACATTCGCGGTAGGAAATGCCTCGGCAATCACAACGCTCAGTGAGAAAACCCAGCTCAGGCCGATGGCACCAACAATGCTGAAGATGGTCAGCACGGCGGCAGGATGGGGCATGATCGGAGTGAGCGCGCAGATGGGGGCGAGGGCTGCGACCGAGGAAAGCATGATCTTTCGAGCGCGAAGTGGCGCGATGCCCCGCTTCACGAGGTAGTCAGACCATACGGCAGTGCCAACTCCACCGATATCGGCTGCCAAAAAGGGAATCCATCCTACGAGGCCCACTTGGGCGAGGGTGAGCCCCGATTGTTCCTGGAGATAGCCGGGTAACCAGAACAAACAAAAGTACCAAACAGGGTCGCTGATGAAGCGGCAAAGGAGAATTCCCCACAAGCTTCGTGTGCGCCAAAGCTCACGCCAAGTGAAAGCGGCATTTGGTATCTTACTGTGACCCGTCTGTTCCGTTGGACTTGCGGTATCCACTACGAATGCCTGGCTGGTGGGGCTTGTAGGTGGATCGCGATAGATGAGAAGCCAGAGAGTTGCGACGGCAATGCCGAGTGCTCCTGGTATCAGAAACGCGGTGTGCCAGTCGTAGTTATGGGTGATCCAAGCCACGATTGGAGGTGCGATGAGGGCACCAATCGACGAGCCTGCTACGCAAAGGCTATTGGCTGTGGCGCGCAGCGATCCAGGAAACCAAATTGTGACGACGCGAAGTTGCGCGGGAAACGCGATGGGTTCAAATAAGCCCAGAGCGGCACGCGATGCGACAAGTTGTCGGAAGGTCGTACTGAAGCCCGCGCCGAGGCAAGCCGTGGACCAGCCGAGAATACCGAGTAGCATCATGATGCGAGCACCGTAACGATCGACCAACCAGCCAGCAACGGGGTACATGGATGCGTAGCATATGGTGAATGCGTTGACCATGAATGCGTAGTCGCGGTCAGCAAGTTCAAAGTGGCCCTTTAAGACCGGCTTCAGGACTGAAACAATCTGGCGGTCGAAATAGTTGAGAACTACGGCGGTAAAGATGATTGCGAGGATGAACCAACGACGGCGACTGACGGCGGGTTGGTGCATGGAAGTACGACTAAGATGTAAGAGAGAAGATTTAGGAACTCGAACAAAACCGTCTGAGAGAGGGAGACAGTCCCATTTTGCTGCGAAGACTCCGCAAAATCGGGACAGTCCCCGCCGGTTTTGTTAGAGTTCCTTAAGGATAGATGGGTATTTTAGGAAGAACAGTCGTGGTTGGGCTAGCGGGAAGGAGCACCTGTGCTAAGGCCGGGCAGAAGTGACTGGTCGCGGAAGCGACCAGTTCGTGAGATGAAGCACAAAGAGATAGCAGGGGTACGGTGCCTGCGTGGAATCAGGATTCGCGTGGGGTTTGCCCCAAAACGATGTTGAAGCGGGCTTGCAGTTCGCCGGTTTTGGAGTCTTGGATGGGACGGAAGGCGACAAGGACCGATTCGCGACCTTCATCGCCACGGATGCGGCGGAAGACGCCGTCGCGGTCGTTTTGTTCGTGGCCTTTGATGTAGCACTGGGTCGTGAACTCATCGGCTCGGGGAACTTTGATTTTGAAGTGGATATGCGGCGTGCGGCCGGGATAGGGGACGGGTTTGATCGTGCGGAAGTAGTAGCCGCCGTTTTTGCCCGTGAGGAATCGGCCGAATCCTTGAAAGTTGGCGTCGCGCTGGGCGTTGCGGTCGGCCGTGTGGAGATAGCGGCCATTGCCATCGACTTGCCAGATTTCGACCAGTGCGCCGCGGATCGGGTTGCCCTTGGCGTCGAATACTTTGCCGGTAAGGTGCGTCACTTCGCCGATGGCGGGGGTGATGTTGTCGTTGACGATGAGCAGATCGTTGTCGGTGTCGAGGGGGAGTTTGTCGGGGTAGAACGGCCCCTCAGTTTGGCGCGGGGTGAGTGTGAGGGCTTCGGCGAAGGCACCGGGGGCGTGGAGGAACGCGGGGAGGGAAGTTGCGGCGACCAATTTGAGGAACCTACGCCGTGCGGATTCGGATTTGTGATGCATGTCGTTCGTCCTTTGGGGATTGTGTGTGTTTAAACCCCGGAGGAGGTGGAGCGGATTGAAAAATCGAAGATTGAAGAACTAAGATCGAAGATGTCAGAAGCATGAGTCAGGGATTTTCTCTTGCGGTTTTGACGCTTGCGGCGAGAATCGCTACCAGTTGATTGCATTCGTTTCGTAAATCCGTAAGTAGCCCAGGCTTCATCGTATTGGAATCGGCTAACAGTTCCAGCCAATAGAGCGTTTCTTCAGCTTCGCGTAGCGCAATCACCATTGTCGAGATGAAATGCTTTTTCGTTGCTGATCTCGACGCCTCGCGATAATTTGCACCGATCGAAGTTCCCGAGCGTAGCAATTGACCGCCTATTACGCGAGCAACTTGGTTTTTGGGTAGTTTCGAGACGAGGTTGATAATCCGCAGGGCGAACTCCTTTGTTCGCTGCATCATCTCCGCGCGATGACCCTTAATGGATTTTTCGTTCGTATCCATTTCGTTGCTTACTCAGACTTCTGACATCTTCGATCTTCGTTCTTCGATCTTCGATTCTTATTCCCATTCGATGGTGGCGGGGGGTTTGCTGCTGATGTCGTAGACGACGCGGTTGACGCCTTGGACTTCGTTGATGATACGCGTGGAGATGCGGGCGAGGAGGTCGTAGGGGAGGTGGGTCCAGTCGGCGGTCATGAAGTCGTCGGTGGTGACGCAGCGGACGGCGATGGCGTCGTCGTAGGTGCGGGCGTCGCCCATGACGCCGACGGATTGCACGGGGAGGAGCACGGCGAAAGCTTGTGACGTGCTGCGGTAAAGGTTGGCCGCTTTGATTTCGTGAACCACGATCGCGTCGGCTTCGCGGAGCGTGTCGAGGCGTTCGGGCGTGATCGCGCCGAGGCAGCGGACGGCGAGACCGGGGCCGGGAAATGGGTGCCGCCATACGAGTTCTTCAGGCAGGCCGAGTTGTAGGCCGAGTTGGCGGACTTCGTCTTTGAACAAGTCGCGTAGGGGCTCGACGAGGTCGAATTCGAGTTCGGCAGGAAGGCCGCCGACGTTGTGGTGCAGCTTGATGGTGTCGGCGGGGCCATCGGCGGCTGCTCCACTTTCGATGACATCGGGGTACACGGTGCCTTGGGCGAGAAACTTAGCGCCTTGGATCTTCCGTGCTTCGGCAACGAAGCAATCGATGAACACGCGGCCGATGATGCGGCGTTTTTCCTGCGGATCGGTGACGCCTGCGAGTTGGCCCAGGAATAGGTCGCCCGCTTTGACGACGTGCAGATCGGTCTTGAAATGCCGCGTGAACTCTTCAATGACAGATTCGGCCTCGTCTTTGCGTAAGAGGCCGTTGTCGACGAGGATGCACGAAAGCTGCGAGCCGATGGCTCGATAGAGGAGCGCTGCGACGACCGCGGAGTCGACGCCGCCGGAGAGGCCGCAGATGACACGTTCTTTGCCGACACGTTCGCGAACTCGTTCGATGGTTTGTTCGGCGAAGTCGTCGATTCGCCACGAGCCGGTGCATTTGCAGGCTTGCTTGAGAAAGTTGGCGAGGATGGTTTTACCGTCTGGCGTGTGGGTAACCTCGGGGTGGAACTGCAGACCGTAGAGCGGGCGCGTGCGATGTTTGACGGCGGCGTGGGTGCAGGTATCGGTGTGGGCGAGTGGGAGGAAGTCGCCCGAGATGCTGGCAACCTGGTCGCCGTGGCTCATCCAGACTTCGGTTTCGTGCGGCACGCCGGCGAAGAGGTCGCTGGAATGGGCGTGGGAGTCGATCGTGAGTTGCGCGCGTCCGTACTCGCGCACGGCACGTCCTTCGACGCGACCGCCGCTGGACTGACACATGAGCTGCATGCCGTAGCAGATGCCGAGGATGGGAATGCCGAGGTCGAAGATTTCAGGATCGCACTTGGGTGCCCCGGCCGCGTACACGCTCGAGGGTCCGCCGGAGAGAATGATGCCTTTCGGTGCGATTTCGCGAATGCGGGCGGCCGTGATGTCGTGCCGCACGATTTCGCCGTAAACGTGTTGTTCGCGTACGCGGCGAGCGATGAGCTGCGCGTACTGGGAACCGAAGTCGAGAACGAGGACGCGCTCGGAGGCCAAGTTATTGACCGGCGAGGTTGAAGAATTCGCTGCCATTGCTTCCTTATTTGTTGCCGCGAAGAAAAGGCGATTATAGGGTTCCGTGGTGGGGGTTCACCAGTGCGGGGGCGGGGGTGAGTTGTGGGGGACAGGGGAAAGGGGATATTCTTACAGAATTGCCGGGCGGCGAACTCCTTAGATGACAATCTGCGCTAACGATGCAAATTCTTTTGACGAATGATGACGGAATTTATGCTCCGGGACTGGCGGCGATGGAGCAGGCCCTGAAGCGGCTGGGGGACGTGTGCGTGGTGGCACCGGCCGTGGAACAGAGCGGGGTAGGGCACTCGATTACGTTTCTCAGCCCGTTGATGGCGAAGGAAGTGTACGACGGCGACCGGCGGCGCGGGTTCGCGGTGGAGGGGAGCCCGGCCGATTGCGTGAAATTGGCGCTATCGGAGTTTTGCCCGCAACGGCCCGACCTGTTGGTGAGCGGCATCAACGGCGGGTTGAACCTGGGAATCAACGTGCTGTACTCGGGCACCGTGGCGGGGGCGACCGAGGGAGCCGTTTACGGCATTCCGAGCATTGCGGTGTCGCTCGAATACGATGAGCACTCGAAGTTCGATTGGGCGGCGGAGTTGGCCGTGGATTTGATCGAGCAGATTATGGCCCAGAAGGACGCGAGCGATCACACGCTGTACAATATCAATATTCCGACGTCGGCATTTGGTCGGTGGACCGAGGTGCGCGTGGTGCCGATGGCGACGGTGGGCTGGGCGGCGGAGTTTGATCGCCGCGTGGATCCCAAAGGACGGCGGTACTACTGGGCGACCGGTGTGGCCCCGATTCCGACTGAAGGGGAGATGACGGACGTCGAAGCATGGCAGAAAGGCTATGTGACGTTGACACCGCTGCGCATCGATCGGACCGAGACGCGGATGTTGGAGCAGATGCGGGATTGGAAATTATCGGTTGGGTGAGGCGAATTAAGAGTTAATGGGTAGGCACTGGAGCGTTGCCCCAGCCACCCGGGTTGAGTTTGGGGACGCGTTACCGCACGAATCAGGAACATTGCGATGAGTGTTTATCGAATTGCCGTGTTGGGTTTGTTGATGGTCGGTGGTGCTTTGGGAATGATTGGCTGTGACTCTGGGCAATCGGGGCCCAAGCAGAGCATGGCGGATGTCGGCCGGCAGATCGAAGCACAAGAAACGGCTAAGCAACAGGAAGAGCAAGCGAAGGCTGAGGCGGAGAAGAAAGCCGAAGAAGCTCAAAAGGCCGCGGCTGCGGGAGGCTCGGCAGATGGACAGAAAAGAGAAGCGGGGCGTGGTTCAATCGGTGAGGGTGGATATCTGGTGGCCATCGCCGGCGCGAGACGGCACGTGTTGAATAAAGTGGAAGACTTGGCGTGGACGCAGGCTGTGCAGCACTTTCAGGCGACCGAGGGACGGCTACCGAAAGATCACGCCGAGTTCATGAGCAAGGTTATCGAGCCGAACGGGATTGATCTTGGCTACAAAGAAGAGGGCCAGGAGTTTCTTTATGACCCCAGCGAAGGGTCGTGGGGAACGCTGTATGTGGTTGAAGCGGGGACGGCTGAGGACGAAACAGAGCCACAGCAGTGAGTGCGTGGTTGCTTGGCCGTGAAAATGAGAGCGATAACTTTCGAACCCTCCCCTAACCCCTCCCTATAATTCTTCGATGCGACGTTGGCTACGTCCGGTTGTGACGATTAGTGCATTTGCTCCGGGGCCGTTGTTGCATTTGAGCAACAAAGCTTGAGGTTCTTGTTGGCTGAATAGAATGAAGCCGTGCGAGCGATTGCGTGTGCTCGAACGGTTCTCTTCACTTGATTCTTCTCGAATCGAACAGCCCATGAAACTCTCGATTTTCAACATCGGCTTTGCGGTTGTTTGTGGTGCGATTGCGCTCGTAGCACTTGGCAGCGAACGCATTGCGAACGCGGCACCGTGTGCGCCTGAGGCACCATGCGCGGTCCCGATGATGGGGCGGCCGAGTGTGGAGAGCGAACAGCCGAGCTGGATTTTTAGATCGAGCACGTACACGCACGATCCGGAGACAGGGGCGCGGGTGGCGCAGTACATGCGGAAGCCGCCGGTGGAACCGTTGGAAGATCCGCGAGCGATTACGAGTCGTTATCGCCGATCGCAAACGAATTTGCGCGGTACGAACGGGTCGATGGATTCGTACTATGAGGTTCAATCGTGGGGTAATGGCCGCGGTGGCTTGGATGCCGAGTGGGAACGTTTCCACGACGCATGGAAAGAATCGTACTTACAAGGCGGGCACTACAACCAAAGCGGCGGCTGGGGCGGACCGTGGAACAACGGGCCTTGGGGCGGCGGCTGGGGTTGGGGCAATGGCTGGGGCGGCGGCCCTTGGGGCGGTGGCCCATGGGGTGGCGCAGGCGGCGGTTCTTGGGGACCGGGCTGGGGCGGTGGCCCTGGCGGCGGCTGGGGTGGCGGTCCTGGTGCTGGTCCGGGCGGCGGACCGTCGGGACCTGGAAGTGGACCTGGTAGACCACCGGGGCAAGGCGGACCTCCGGGACAAGGCGGCGGACCGGGTTGGTCGCGTTGAGAAGGCGAAGGATTGCGTTAGCAAACTAGTCGAACCCTCCCTTACCCCTCCCTAAAACAGCTTTATGCATGTGCTATCACTTTGGCGTTCGGGAAAGGACTTAGAGCGCCTTTAACTTTGCTCTAGCGCCCTTTACGCTGGCCAG
Source organism: uncultured Planctomycetaceae bacterium (assembly GCA_964618225.1). GTDB lineage: Bacteria > Planctomycetota > Planctomycetia > Pirellulales > Lacipirellulaceae > JABDGM01. The sequence goes on along the minus strand of CAZTWS010000082.1, from coordinate 8 downwards.
GTAATTTG
>CAZTWS010000081.1:0-22150 GCA_964618225.1 uncultured Planctomycetaceae bacterium | reverse complement strand
TTGCGAAAATGCCGCAAAAAGTTGAGGTCTTTCGAAGTTGTTTGCAAAGGGCGGTTTGCCCGGTAGAATCGCGAGAAGCCGCTTTTGTTTTTGAACTGTCTAGACCGTTCTCATAGTTTGCTGTGACGTTGCCGGCAGAGGGCAGGCCGCCGTGGCGGCGTCGCCTTAAACGCACGAGCAGTGTTTCGGCGTTTCCAATCGATTCGAGTCCGCGCGTGAAGCATCCCAAGTTTCGTCTTATTGCCGCTCCGTTCACGCCCATGAACGCCGATGGCAGTCTCCAACTCTCGCTCATTCCCGCATACGCTCAGCATCTTGTCAAAAACGATGTGCGCGGCGTGTTTGTCTGCGGCACTTCGGGCGAAGGGCAATCGCTAACGCTTGATGAGCGCACGGCCGTGGCCGAAGCATGGGCCAAGGATAGTAATCGCTCGAAGCTCGAGTTGTTTGTTCACATCGGCCACAACGCACAGGCTGATGCCGCCAAGCTGGCCGCCCATGCCCATGCGATCGGGGCCGATGCGGTCGCCATGCACGCGCCAAGTTGGTTCAAAGGCATGACGTTGGCAAGCCTCATCGATTTTTGCGTGCCGGTAGCCGCTGCTGCCAACGGCTTGCCGTTTTATCTTTACGATATGCCTTCGGTTACGGGCGTTCCACTTTCGTCTGCGCAGTTCTTAAAGGATGCCCAGTCACGAATTCCAAATCTGGCCGGGCTCAAATACACGAATTCCGATTGCATTACCGCGCAAGAATGTATCCAAGCAGACGGCGGGCGATTTGATGTGCTGTGGGGAACCGATGAAGCGCTCTTGGTCGGCATCGCATTGGGCGCGTCGGGAGCCGTCGGCAGCACTTATAACTTCGCAGCGCCGATTTATCACCGAGTAATCGCCGCTTGTGAAGCAGGCGACTGGCCGACCGCACGTGCCGAGCAAGCGCAAAGCATTGCCATGATCCGCACGATTTTGAAGTACGGTGGGCTCGCCGCGCTGAAGTTTACGACCTCGCTCGTCGGTGTTGATTGTGGTCCTACACGCCCGCCTGTCGCGCCCCTCACCGACGAGGACAAACGCAAACTCCGCTCGGAGCTTATCGAAGGCGGATACCTCGAACTGCCGGCTTAAGATGAACTTCTTGTGGCTACGACACTTTCGAGTTGCTACGCTTGCCATCGCCGTCGGCGCGTTTATTTCGATACGCCTGCAGGCGGAAAGTAACGGCAGCGATTCCGGGCGTTCAACTCCTTCGCTGGAGTGGAGGCAACTTGCTTCGATTCCCGATCGCCTCGGTTTTGGCTATCCGTTTGTCGGCGTCCATAATGATGTGTTGATCGTGGCCGGCGGCGCGAATTTTCCTGGGGCATTGCCCTGGGAAGGCGGCACCAAAGTATGGCACGACAACATCTACGTGCTCGAATCGATGGAGGGCGAATGGCGTAACGCGGGGAGGCTTCGTCGACGCCTTGGTTACGGCGTTTCCCTCACGACTCCTCGCGGCATTGCCTGCCTGGGCGGCAGCGATGCCACGCGCCACTATGCAGATTGTTTCTTGCTTACTTGGAATGGTCGCGAGTGCAAAGAAACGCCGCTGCCCAGTTTGCCTCGTCCGTGTGCCAATTTTTGCGGTGTGTTCGTGGGCAACACGATTTACCTTGCGGGCGGGATCGAAACGCCAGCCTCCACCGAAACGCTGAGCACGTTTTGGTCGCTGGATCTTAACGATCTCGGCACCGGTTGGAAGCAACTTGAGCCGTGGCCCGGCAAAGGTCGCATGTTAGCCACGATGGCAGAGCAGGGCGGGGCAGTGTACTTGTTCAGCGGTGTGGCATTGCGCGCCGATGCCAACGGCAAGCCGCAACGCGAATACCTTAAAGACGCTTATCGTTATGAACCTGCCGAAGGTTGGCGACGCATTGCCGATTTACCACGCCCTGCCGTGGCAGCGCCAACTCCCGCGCTCAACACGTTCAAGCAAAAAATTCTGATCGTGGGTGGTGACGACGGTATGCAGGTCAATACTCCGCCCGCGAAGCACGTTGGTTTCCCGCGCACGATTCTCACTTACGATACGATCGCTAATTCGTGGCAAGCCACGCAACGCATACCATTCTCGTATGCAACGGTGCCCGCCGTGCTATGGAAGGAGCACCTCATCATCCCCGGCGGTGAAGAACGCCCTGGTATCCGATCCAACCGAGTGTGGGCGGCCAAGCGATTGAGAACCGCCCAGTAATCGAACTCGATGAAAGCTGTCGGCTATCAGCTATCGGCCAGCAGCCAGAAGGAACACAGAGCCGATCGCCGCGCAGTCTTCAATAAGAAGCAAACGCGGAGCAGAGCTTATTCTTTGGCGGCGGCAGCGCTTTTGGCAGGCCAGATGCCGAGCCAGCTTCGGGTTTTGGTCGTGCCTTCGGGCTTGGTATCGATTTTGCCATCCAGGGCGGCGGCCAATTGGTTGATCGACTGCGTAATGGCGGCTTTCGGTGCTTGCTGCACGAGCGGGACGCCGTTGTTACGCACTTCGACCATCACACGGTAATCGTTCGGCACTTGCCAGTAGATTTCGCGCCCGATGGTTTCCTGAGCTTTGCGTAGGCTGATTTGCCCTGTGTCGTAACCGGCACGATTCATGATGATGCGGACGCGCTCCTCGAAGTGGTTGTTTTCCTTGAACGACATCATGAGGCGAACCACATTGCGCAGGCACGGCAAATCGAGTTGCGTGACGAGAAGCACTTCGTCCGACTCCTGGAGCACTTGCATATCTAGCTGGCTGTAGCCCTTCGAGGTATCGATAATGATGTGCGTGAACGCGGCCTTCAACAAACCGAGCACGCGCGTAAGCTCGTCGGTTGTAATGTGGCGTGCGTCTTCGAGCTGCACGGGACGCGGCAGCAAGTACAGGCCTGTGTCGTGCTTGGTGAGCGAACGTTTGAGTAGCGTAAGATCGAGACGACCTATGTTTTGAGCCACGTCGGACAAGGTGTATTCGGGAATCGTGTCGAGGAACACGTCGGCATCGCCCAGGCACAAGTCGAGATCGAGCAACACGACCGAGTTCGCGGGATCAGATGCCAGCGAGCACCCCAGGTTGACGGCAATGCTGGTGGAGCCGACACCGCCGGTAGCTCCCGCGACGGCGATGACTTTGCAACCCCGGCCAGAAGTGCCGCTTCCGCCCGTGCGTTGGTTCGACACACGCTGTAGAGCATGCGAAACGTCTTCAACTTTGAGCGGCTGGGTGAGGAACTCCTTGGCCCCGGCGCGCATGGTGCGCAGGATCAAGTTGCCATCGGTCGAGGAACTTGTGACCAGGATCGCGCAGTTCGGTGCCGACTTGGTAAGCGAAGCGACCAGCTCGAGCGCCTTGTCGGGGTTCGTATCGAGGGCCACGAAACCAATATCGGGAGTGGTTTGAGCAACCACATCGCCAAAAAACTCGTAGCGCGAGCATTCGGCTTCGAGCCAAACACTATCGAGCCCGAGTAGCAAGGACTTGAGCGCATCGCGCGATGCGTCTTTAGGGTCCACTACGGCAATACGAAGTACGTTGGCCATGTCGCAGCACTGTGTATGGGGAGAGTAAAGCTCGAATAAACGCGGCAGCGATTGAGGAATCTTCTCGGTTACCAAGCAACGTGTGCCTGGTCCGAACGATTTGCCTCATCCCTCACTGTCATGGCAAAGGTAGCTTACAGGCAGTGCGCGGCTACTAATTATCGTAGCCAATTGGCCCAATAAGCCCGTTATCGCCAGGGGCGCTTGGCTGGACTGCCGCGGGCTGCTGAACCTGCTGAACCTTAGGGGGGGCCGCACTGCGGACGAACACCGGTTGCCGAGGCGGGTTGTGTGGCCGGCCCGCCACCTGGAACGGATTTGCCGCCTGGGTTGGTTGCGCGTTCAAAGCGGGGCGTGCCGGTAATCGAGCGCCATCGGGTACGTGGGGAGCATGAGGTTGCAATGGCGCTTTGTAGGTTTGTGGCGGCAGCGGCAGATCTTGTGGCGGCCCGGTTCGGATCGGAGCATGCTGCATTTCAAACTGGTCGGTGGCCATGGTAGGCTCGGCGTCGTCGTAGCCGGTGCCGCCCGGCATGTTCATGCCGTCGATGATGACTGGTGAACCGCCACTGCCACAGCTCGAGCAGCCGCTGGGGCCTTGGTTGCATCCGCCGTAGCCATCGTTGCAGCAGGCACATGGGTCTTGCCCGCAAGCGGTAAGGCCGGAGATAGGGTTGGCTTCCAACGGAACTTCAACACGTCCACCGCAGTAAAGTTGTTTCGTGGTCGGGTTCGTGGTGTTATAGCCCGGACCGCCGCAAGGCATTTCATGGCAATCAATCGGGTCCACGAATTCCGGTGTAATCACGATCAGCAATTCGATTTCATTGATTTTGTTGCGTGAACTACGGAACGGAACGCCGAGCACGGGCACATCCGCTAAATACGGCAGGCCGCGGACATTCCCCTCTGACTGCTCTTGTACCAAACCGGCAAGAGCAAAGGTTTGGCCAGCTTTCATTTCTACAGCCGTATCTACTTGGCGAGTCGTGAGCGCCGGGATGTCGGTATCATTAATGCGCACTTGCAACGAGGGGTCGATGGCGCTGATACGCGGACGGACTTCTAGGCGAATGTTGCCGTTGCCCAAAACGATTGGCAAAAAGTCCACTTGTGTGCCGTAGGGCTTGAACTCAACGCTTGTGGTGCCCAGGCTTTGTGGAATCAGAATCGGAAATTCACCACCAACTTGGAACTGAGCCGGGCGGCCGCTAACGGCGACAATCGCCGGATCGGCAAGTGTTTTTGCAATTTGCCGTTCTTGCAGAGCATCGAGCACGCCAAAGAACGCGCTGCTGTCGCCAATGATGCCGAATGAAAATGTATCGCCGAGTGTCTCGATGGATTGCGTGCCACTGGCGAATTCGGAAATCAAACCGCCAGCGCGATTGATTGCGAAGCCGTTGCCGCCAAACCATGCCCACTCAACGCCTAATTGGCGAAGCTTGGTGCGCGAGACTTCCATGATGCGCACTTTCAGCAAAATCTGCTGCACACCACCGACACTGATGTTATTGATGACCTTCGGGGCATAATCCTCGGCAAGCCGCATGATCGGGCCCACGTGGTCGGGGCGATCGACGAAGCCCGTCAGCACGAGGCTTTCGCTGTAACGGTAGACTTTGATCGAGGAATGCGGGAACTGGGTTTGCAACGCGTTCGAGAGTTCGCGAGCATCGCCATAGATCATGATGTCGATCGAGTGGATCTGGCCATCGTCGTCCCACAGGTTGACCTGCGTAACGCCCGCCTTCTTAGCCGAAATCTGCACGTCTTTATTGGAGAGCGGCGTAACGGTAACCAACTCTGGGTTATTCACCTGCACGCGCGGAATTTTCTTATCCATCGTGAGGATGCGACTGGTGTTCGTCGTAAGCTCGAGCTTGTCGCTCAACCCGCTGATCCTTCGGACCACCGAGTTAGAATCCTGCATTTGTGCCTGAGCACGAACCGCAGGATGCGTTAAAATGAAGCTGAGCGCAACGAGGGCGCAAGCCACAAGAACGGCGGGTATCCGTCGAAGAGAACGGGCGTGCGCGAAATAAACGTCGTACATCCTTGTACTTCCTTGCTGAACTAGCGGCCGGTTGTGGTCGGCAACTCTTTGTGTCGTTGGCGAGCTTCGCTCACCGCGAGTCAAAGTATCCGGTTATCGTTGGTGCTTGGCACCGGTAAGGCGGCCGTTAATGGTCGCCACCTAAATCAATGGGAAAGTCGTCGAGTAGTTTTTCGGCTTCGGCTGCGGCCTTCGAGGCCTCGGCGGCCGCGTCGCCGGTGCTTGGTGTGTCTCCGACCGTAGGCGGGATGCCGGGGCTGGTCGGGTAACTCGCCGGGCTGGCCGGTACGGCCGAATTGTTGTTTTCTTCGTTCGTGGTTCGGATCGGCTTGCCCGTTTCGGGGTCGAACAGCATTTCGCGAACGTCACTGGCCTCGACGATTTCCATGCGGAAAGGTGGTTTCACCGGTGTGGCCGCGCGGATGACATCGGCAAGGCTCTGAGTGAGCGCGGGAGCCTCTTCTTCCGGCTCGTCGCGGTTCTGCTCTTTTTCGCGATTGCTCTTGTCGCCGTTGGCAAGCAGGTCCTCAATCGTGTATTCCGACCAGTCGGAGACTTCCTCGTCGTCCGGGTTACGCGGAATCAGGCTGATTTCGCCAACCCTCTCCGCGAGCGACAGTTTGCTGGCCTGTTCTGGCGTGAGCATCAGCGAAATCGTTTTAGCAATGGTGCGTTCTTCGCCGCCTTCAGGCGAACGCTGCACGGTTTGGTCCACGGCGAAAACACGGATGTTCTGCAGAATGACCTTCGACTTGGCCATGTCGATGCCGGTGCGTTGGTCTTTGCGAACGAAGAGCTGCACGTCCACACGGTCGCCAGGGCCGAGCAAACCGGCCGCGCTTTTTTCGGCGTCCACGGCGATCGTCTTGAGACGCATCGTCTTGGGAATCGAGCGAATCGGGTCGGCCATCTGGCCCGGGGCCAATAGCTTGCCCTCTAAGATCGCCTCGCCTTCGATGATGGCCGTGCGTGGACGACGGCCTTCAATGTCGGCAAGTTTGGAGATCGCACCGCGAGGCACTTTGTCTTTCGGCCATTCCTCGAGCGAGAGCATCCCGTCTTCGATCGGATCGCCCACGTTGATGTTGTGCAGTGCGACGAAGATCGGCACCGTTTCAACCGAGGAGATCGGCTTGTTATTCGTGTTCATGACTTGGCTGATGCCGATCGAAGCCACCAAGCCGCAGCCTAACGCGAGTCCCAACAATAACAGCGATTTTGGTCGCATGGCGTTTCCTTAATCACGTTCCGAGCGTTGTGTGTGCTGGCTTCAAGCCAAACTGCGGTGCGGGTGTCAGGCTCGAAAGCCCGGCCTACGGCGTATCAGACTGGAAAGCCCGACCTACGCTGCATCGCTAGCATTAAACGCAAACGGAACCTTGTCGGATTCTTCGGCAAGACCAACATATTCCGATTCACACAAATGGTTGCGCCCGCAAGGTCGCCGCAGCTTGCCACACGACGGTTCACAACCGCGTGAATCGAGTCAAGTTGTCCTCAAGTTTTCAAAGTAGCAACACACAGTCGGACTGGTCGCTGAAGCAACCAGTCCGACGTGATGGTTTCATGTTTGGCTTAATGAGAGGGTTGCTCACGCATTGCGAGAGTGTCTTCCTCCCCAACTTGGTGGTGTGCTGTTGACCTTAGAGCAGCATGCCGGCAGCCGCGAAGTAGGCGATCGTGCCGATGGCGATGGGAATGCCATAGGGCAACAGCATCATCGTCGGCTTGCGTTCCGCCGCGATGGCGGCGAGCTTCTCTGGGTCTTTCACAGTGAGTATTTCGTTGCAGATCATCCAGAACTGCGATTGGTGCTTGAACCAGCTCTTGCGGGCCACAACCATGATGACCGCGATGATGCCGCCGACGATTGCCGACACGGCGAAGGCGTACAGCGTGTCCATGGCCCAAACCCAGGCACCAACGCCAGCAAGTAATTTCACGTCTCCCGCTCCCATGCCGCCAATGGCGTAGGCCGGCAGAAGCAGAGCCAGGCCGACCACCGTGCCAGCAAAGCTATACAGCAGGCCTTCCCACCAGGGATAGCCGGCCACACAGGTGGCGCTGTAGATCCAGCCGGAGATGATCATGGGGAATGTGATCCAATTCGGCACCTTGAGTTGCAGGCCGTCGATTACAGCGGCAACCACAAGCGTGATGCTAACAACCCAAATTGGCCAGTGATTCACAAGTCCGCGGCTAAGTGTTTCGAGTTCGAACATTGATTTGACCCGATGTAGGAGTGACCCGGTGGATGGTAAATGTTCGCAGCCGCTAATCGGCAATGGATCGCGGCTCGCAATTAACTTTGATTTAGTACGAGTGATTTCTTTGACGAACCGTTAGCGTCCCGCCATGAAGAACGTAAGCGCGACGCCGAGGGCTGTAAAAAAATAGCACACCATTTCCACGCTCGCGGTGAGCATTTCAGGCGACATACAAGGAATCATGGTGGACTCGCAATTCGTAACGGTTGGTTAGTGCATCTTTAGAATTTGCGTTCCGTTGCTAATCGATGCCAAAATCCTTAGCGACGGCGACAACGCCGTCCAACCAGCGAACGGCCTCACAGAACGGTAAACTTAAAAACGCACTAGATCGCGGTGCCTCATGGGCCACGCTTGGCCCCTTTGGAAGCATAGGTCATAAGCAAGTGAGAGGGCGGAGGAGGGAAGGGGGAATTTTCGGAGGCAGCCGCTTGAAAATTGGAAATGCCGGGCGCGCAAAAAGAACCCCCCGGCAATACCTGGTTGCCGAGGGGTGCGGTTTATTGGGGTTGTGCGATCGATCGCTTAAAAGGTGCCCGTGGCACCATTGCTTAAAGACGCAACGGCCGTGAGCCATACAATTGCGATGAGCGCTAACATCACTGCGAAGTGTACCGCGGTTACCCCGTCGTTGTCGACGAGGAATCGGCGCAGCTTCATGGTGAGACCCGTCATGAGCTTTACCTCCCCGAAAAGAAATGCAAGATAAGCCCAGCATCGACTGGCGAGCTGGTAAAAAACCCCTCAGCAGCGCTGATGCGACTGCCGAGGGGTGCGTGTTTCATGGGTATTCGCCGATACGCGAATCTAAACGACAAGCAAGGGTACTTGCCCAGGCTGCGAGCGTCGATTAACCGAGCTCGTCTGCAACGCCTTGGAACGTTACGTTAGCGTTGGTGCCGATGTTCCGAATGGCGGTCAAACACACGATCACGATCAACGCCAACATAACGGCGTATTCGACCGCGGTGGGGCCGTCTTCCGAGGCGAGGAAACGTTGTACTTTCGTAGCGAGACTCTTCATTGCATCCTCCGATTCTCGGGCCGGACTCTTTCGAGCCTGTACCCTTAGTGTTGACGGGAGCCGTTCAAGCGAGTTTAGTTGCTCCCGATTGCTGGCCTCCCCGTCGGCGAGTTGCGAGCGCTTTGGACGCCGCCACTGGCCTGCGTTGTCGACGTGAAGGCCTACCAATAACGTTGGAGTTGCGAAATCAGCCTCGCGTTGGCGGAATGATCCGATCGTTTGTCGTCGCGCTGCGCTAGGCATAGAGCGAACGACAGCCAACATCCTTTCGGCAACCAGGCTTCCGTCGGTGACCACGTCACGCCGCGTAAGCGAGCGATTCATAAGTCGTTGGTAAGCATGCCGCACGCTCGTGGCGTTTGGCATGTCACTCCGACGGCCCTTGGTTTTGCGCCCCAGCCTTTCGACTGGTTAGCCCTTTCGAGGATGAAGACGCTGCAGGCCCTTGAACGAAACCCTCGTTGCCCAGCGTAGGTCAGGCTTCGGCTGACTCAGACAAGTCGTGTCAAGCAAAGCCTGACCTACATCTAGGAGACGAGGAGTTACGCGGCTCGCGCTCTTTCGAGCGTTTGCCAAGGGGCCGACGCTTACACGTCTGCCTCTCCACAGCAAACCTATGTCAGACTGGCACGAAGTCAAACAATCGACTTTAGCGATTCTAAAAAGTTTCCGGGAATGCAGACACGCGCAGGCACCATCCGCACAACCGCTCTAACTAGCGCCACCCTTCCTGTGTTTCGCAGCGCCAATAACTATTAGCGGCGGCGGCCACGCCGCTGCGATCCGAGGGCGGCCCAACACCACGATCAACCTTCAAACGCTCGGTACACCGCAATGAATCCGTCCATCCGTCATTCCCGCGCAGGCGGGAATCTAGAGGGTATGGGCCGAATTACTAGATTCCCGCCTGCGCGGGAATGACGCGCAAAAAACAGCCACCTGTCTCCATTGGCCGCGCAGTTCTCACCATAACCCGCAAAACCCCTACGCCGCGGTCTCGCCGCGTGCTTCGTCTCATACGTCTCAGGCGTAACCTACACTTTCTTGCGAGCGATGCCGCGCTCGTAAGGAAAAGTCCCCAGATTTGCGAAGGATTTACGTCATGACGAAACTCGCCAATGCCCCTGCCTCTGTCTCCCAAAAGGACAAAGAGGCGGAATTCGAAAATATCAAGCGCCGCATTCATACCAAGCTCGTCGACAAGCTCGACTTGTCGCGCGTGGGGGAACTAGAAGGCGATGTGCTCCGACGCGAAATCCGTCTCGTCGTCGAGCATCTTTGCGATACCGAAGATACCTTCCTCAACCGCAGCGAACGCGATCGCCTCATCGAAGAGGTGCTCGACGAAACGTTTGGCCTCGGTCCGCTCGAAATGTTGCTCAAAGAGCCGACGATCTCCGAAATCATGATCAACGGCCCCAAGAGCGTGTACATCGAACGAAGCGGACGCCTCGAAAAGGCCAACTGCACGTTCCGCGACGATAAGCATTTGATGCAGATCATCGACCGTATCGTGTCGAAAGTCGGCCGCCGCGTCGATGAAGTCTGCCCGATGTGCGACGCGCGTCTGCCAGATGGTTCCCGTGTGAACGCGATCATTCCGCCACTTGCGCTCGACGGTCCCACGGTCACCATTCGTCGCTTCGGCTCGAACCCGCTTAAGCTCGAAGACCTGCTCAACTATAAGAGCCTCACGCCCGAAATGGTCATGCTGCTTGAAGGTGCCATGAAGGCTCATTTGAACGTCATTATCTCGGGCGGTACCGGCTCCGGTAAAACCACGCTGCTCAACACCCTGTCGAGCTTCATCTCGAACGACGACCGCATCGTCACCATCGAAGACGCGGCCGAACTCCAACTTCAGCAAGACCATGTGGTGCGGCTCGAAACGCGCCCGCCCAATATCGAAGGCAAGGGCCAAATCAAAGCCACCGATCTCGTGCGCAATACGCTGCGTATGCGGCCCGATCGCATCATCATCGGTGAGTGCCGCGGTGGGGAAACGCTTGACATGCTTCAAGCCATGAACACGGGCCACGACGGCTCGCTCACCACTTGCCACGCCAACACGCCACGCGACGCCATCGCCCGCCTCGAAACGATGATCATGATGGCCGGCTTCGACATGCCGATTCGCGCCATGCGCACGCAAATCGCCAACGCCGTGGACCTCATCGTGCAGGCCACGCGCCTGCAAGGTGGGCCGCGTAAAGTCACGCACATCACCGAGGTCATCGGCATGGAGCAAGACACGATCGTGATGCAGGACATCTTCCGATACAACCAGGACGGTGTGGACGAAAAGGGCAGGGCGGTCGGCCATTTCCTCGCGACCGGTATCCGGCCCACGTTCATGTCGCGTCTCGAATCCAGTGGCGTCCGCCTCCCCGCCAGCGCCTTCCGCGAACGAATCATGTTGAGAGATTAGGCGCAAGGTAAAAGTCGTAAGTAGGAAAACGACCCCAACCGCTAAGAATCCCCCCCCATGACCAAAGCCTAAAGCCTAAAGCCCAACACCTTACGACTTACGACTTACGACTTATACCTCCCATCATGTCACCAATCATCATCTATACCGCTGTCTTCTGTGGCGTGGCGGCCCTCGTCGGCTGCCTTGCCTTCATCTTCCACGGCGACAAGAACGCGGAGGTGGAAGACCGCCTCAGCGCGCTCACTACCGGAAAAAAAGGACACGGAAATTCGGCGGGCGATCACAAAGGCCTGCTCAGCACGATGCGATACGAAGGCATCGGATCGGCCGAAAAATTTGTCTCTCGCTACTTGAACCTGCGGCTGCTCTTCGAGCAAGCCAACGTGGCCATGACCGTGCCCCTGTTCCTTGGCATTGCGTGCGGTTTAGGAGTCATTGGCCTCGCGCTACCCACGATTGCCGGGTTCAGTGTCGCGTTTGCCCCGTTCCTGGCGCTCTCGCTCGCCGTTTTGCCCATGGTGTGGCTTTTGTTCAAACGCAAACGCCGCCTCTCGAAATTCGCATCGCAACTCCCCGAAGCGCTCGAGCTTATCGCACGCGCCCTTCGTGCTGGTCACAGCTTGGCTTCAGGCTTCAACCTTGTTGCCCACGAAATGTCCGATCCGATCGGCGGAGAGTTCAGCCGCACGTTTGAAGAGCAAAACCTCGGTAAGCCGCTCGAGGAAGCGCTCGAAGACCTCACCAAGCGCGTGCCTAACCTCGACCTGAAGTTCTTCGTCACGGCCATCGTGCTGCAACGGCAAACAGGTGGTGACTTGGCCGAAATTCTCGACAAGATCGGCCACCTCATTCGCGAACGGTTCCAAATTTGGGGACAAGTGCAAGCACTCACCGGCGAAGGCCGCCTCTCCGGCGTCGTGCTGCTCGCGTTACCGCCCGTGCTGTTCATCGTTGTTTATCGCATGAACCCGGATTACCTGATGCTGCTCTTTACCGACGACCTCGGCAAGAAAATGCTCATCGGCGGTATCGTGTCTCAGTTACTCGGTGCCCTCGTCATCCGAAAAATTGTCAACATCCGCGTATAGAAAAGGAAGGTGCGTTTGTTCGCTTCTGCGTTCCAATCGCTTGCGGCCTAGCGCAAACGTACCAAACCACGCACTGCCACACCTCCAGCTAACCAAGACCCCATAAGCGTCTCCGCACCATGACTCTCACCATCGCTGCCGCTCTTATTAGCACCGAGCTATTGGTCAAGATCGCCATTTTCTGTGGCGTCGCATGCGGCGCTTGGTTCCTGCTCGATTTATTAGCCACAGGCAAGCCACGCGCCGAAGCACGGCTCGACGACATGCGCGATCCGCTCCGTCGCAGCGGCGATGGCCGTAACGGCCGAGGCGTTTCCAAGCGATCCGATGGCATGGCCAAGCTGCTCGAAAAGGCATCGCCCAGCATGGCCAAGCCGCTGCAACCGAAAACCGAAGCCGAGGTCGGCAAGCTCCGGGCAAAACTCAACTACGCCGGTTTCCGCGGCGAAACGGCCCCAAGCATTTTCCTCGGCCTGAAAACCATTTGCCTCGTGCTCGGTTTCCTCGCCGGCGGCGGTGCCATGCTTCTTAGCAAAGGCGCTACCACCGAAACCATCATGTACACCGTCGGCATCGCCGGCGTCGCGTTCTATCTACCTGAAGTCATACTCTGGTTCTTTAAGAAGAATCGGCAAGATAACATTTTCTTCGGCCTTCCCGATGCGCTCGACCTCATGGTCGTGTGCGTCGAGGCTGGCCTCGGTCTTGACCAGGCCATGCGCAAGGTAAGCGAAGAAATGAAGAAAACCTACCCGATCATCGCCGAGGAATTCGGCCTCTGCAACCTGCAACTGCAAATGGGCCGCGCACGCCACGAGGTTTTGCACGAGCTCGGCGCACGCACCGGTGTGGACGACCTCAAAGCACTTTCCGCTATTCTGATCCAGGCCGACAAGTTCGGCACCAGCGTGGCCCAGGCGCTTCGCGTGCAAAGCGATTCCATGCGAACCCGCCGCCGTCAGCTTGCCGAAGAGAAAGCCGCCAAGACCGCCGTGCAATTGATCTTCCCGCTCGTGCTGTTCATCTTCCCGGCGATCTTCATCGTGCTGGTCGGCCCGGCCGCGATCACCATGGTCAACGAAATGTTCCCCGCCATGAGCGGCGGCAAATAAGCTCAGTCGTTCCCCACCAAATACCACGCTCGCGCTTCCCGCTCCCTCGCGGCTTAGCGCGAATCCATCCAACCCGCAACAAAAAAACGGCCGCCAGAGATCCAATCTCTAGCGGCCGTTCTGTTTTCAATCCGGATGGTTCACCCCGTGCGACTAATCACGCCGACGACCACCCGCCACGATGCCAGCCAAGGCCAAGCCCAGCATCGCAATCGAGCTAGGTTCAGGTACAGCACCACCGCCGGCACCAGCCGCAGCTTGGTACTGGACGAAAGTGGCTGGGCGAGCACTCGTCATCGCGCCAGCTAAAGCTTCGCGGTATCCTACGTAGAACGTCCCAAGCAACTCGGCTCCGCTGCCACCACCTCCGCTTGTGCCAAAGTTGGTTTTCCAATCGTCGTAAGATCCTTCATTAGTTTTTCGCCACACCACATAATCCGCGGCGTCAACAGAGCCATCTGTATTGAAATCGCCAGCCACTGCCGATGACGAATAGGCAAACTCGAACGTTTGCTCGTTGAATCGACCTGTTACCATGCCAGTTTCGTCGTCATAGTCAATCGCTAAACGGTGCCAAGCCGAGGGCTGACCCGTGAGTACGACTTCATGAATCACATCCCATTCTTCGTCTGCCGCGAGGCTGTCGCCGCCGTCATCGAAGTTGATAAGCTGCAATACAGTGCGTGTTTCTACACCGCTGCCGAAATCTCGCTTTGCGCGCTGGATTAACCAGCCAACACCCGTATTGCCGTTTGCGGTGCTGGTTGCCGTGGTAAGTCCAGCGGAGTTGGACAAAGCGAAAAACGCATCCGTCGAGCCAATGCCATAAGTTGTTAGCTCGGAGCCAGTTGCCGGAGCTAAAGCTGCCGTATCGATGTAAGCATAAATATCAAACGATTGAACCAACTCCCGAGAGAATGCTGCTACACCACCAGGCGTATCACGAAGAATCACGGCATTGCCACCAGTCAACGGTGCTGGCAATGGGGCCGTTGCACTCGGATTCAAAATTCCATCCTCGAAAGTCGGTGTAATTACTTGCGGTAAGGCAAATGAGGAATAGTATTCCGTGCTAAGCGGAGTTTCGATTGGCAGCGAATTGACATTCGGCACCACATGCGCAGCCAGTTCCGTACGGTTGTTCGTAGCGCCTGGAGATAGAGGCAAGAAACCAAAATCCCGACCGTTGGCACCGGTGGCGAGTCCATCTCTGTATCGTGCCATGGAAGATATAGAATTAGGCGCGATAGCATTGGGTGATAACAGTTGCTGCCAGATGCCACCCCCTGTGAAAGCAAGCTGTTCGGAGGTGAGATTCGCTCTTTCATCTCCTCGGAAAGTTTCAACAGCAACTGCATCCTTTAAAACGTTGCTAGTATCGCGAAGTTCGAAAACAAAATTACCGTTGTTCGTAGCTTGCGGATTTCCGTCCGGAAATAGATCGCCACTGAAAGCAGGTGTTTCTGGAGTATAGTTCACATTGGGAACGCCACTATGTCCGATCACATAGTAGCCTCCGGCAGGGATCGAGGCACCTGCCGGAAGCGTGTAGGTTTGCGTGCCTGCCGGAAGGCCAAAGTTCGATCCGATCTGGACGGTTCCCAAAGTCCAGCCGGCGATGTTGATGGGACTTCCAGTCGTATTATACAATTCAACGAATTCGCGAGTTGAGGGATGGATGAGGCCCGAGCCAGCCGTACGTTCATCGATCACAAACTCGTTGATTACTATCTGGCCATATCCAATGGAAGCGCAGAATAAAAATGCCGCGCCTAAGAGCTTTTTCAAAATCGAACAAAAGAGTCTCATTACAATCTCACCTCCAAACAGCAAGCACTCAGCGACCTTCACAACCGCCACGTCGCACGTATCGAAACCACAATCTAGCCACCCCGAAAAATAAAATCAATAAAATCTGTTTCTTTTTACATATTCTTGCGCACAATCGCGATTGCTGTGCGGGTATTGGATTAATCCAACTAAGTTGGCATTGAGTCTGAATCTCAATAAAGATTAGCCGAACTCACGACACTCGGGCAGATATCCGACAAGCGTCTGCGACCTCTTCGTTGCGCTTTTTGCAGACTCTTTCCCGCGAAAATGCTTTTAAGCAAGTACGATAAGTATTACAATCATGTGTGGTTGGCCACCGTAGGAGTTTCAGCGCTTTTGAGGTGGTTCCTTTTCAGGCGGGGGAGAAACGAGAACTGCAAGCAGGCTCAGCCCGCGCCTTGTAGTTGTCGTGTTTGTTGCGCGATCATCCTCAAACTCATCTCGAGGAACCTTGTAATGCGGTGTTTTGCCCAGCGCCTGCGGCCATATGTCTTCTACCGGCCAGCCGGATTTACTTTGGTTGAACTGCTTGTGGTGATTGCCATTATTGGCATCCTGGTAGCGCTGTTGCTGCCAGCAATCCAAGCGGCTCGCGAAGCTGCCAGGCGAAGTAGCTGCCAGAATGGAGTTAGAAACCTTGCGCTCGCTGCTCTGAACTATGAAAATCAACGTAAAGGATTGCCTCCCGCGGTATCCACAAAACCCAATGCGGGAGAGCGATGGCAAGAAGGTCGCGATTTCGAGGGCGACTTGAGTTGGATTGTCAGAATTCTGCCTCTCATCGAGGAACAAACACTCTACGACCAGTTCGATTTAACTAAAACCATCCAGCTACAGCGAGACGCACTCGTTCAAAAGGGAAATCCACAAGCCGCTCAGCCGCAAATCTTGTTGTGCCCGTCCGATGGCTCGCTTGGCCGATATTATGTCGCCGGGCCTGCCGACCAGGTCTTCCCGAACGGCCGCTTTGGTAAAACAAATTACGCCGCCTATGTGAGCCCCGAACATGTAATCAACATGCGAATTTTTCCAGGTGCTCTTAGCAACGAACCTCAAAGGCTGTCAAAAATCATCGACGGCACAAGCAAAACACTCATGATCTCCGAGGTGCGAGCAAGAGATGTCGAGCGAGACCCTCGCGGCGCATGGGCCGCGGCATGGGCCGGTGGAAGCATCCTCGCGTACGATATGCACAGCGCGTTGCACCAGGATGCTACCTTGTCTTCAAAAAAAAATAGCCCTTACTCGCCTTTCCTGTATGGGGGCATCGAGCCAGGATTGCCTCCCAATACATCCCAATCTTGGGGAAATCTCGACTACATTCGCGAGTGCCCCTTTGAGGGCACTGCGGGGACTGTCGACTTCATGCCATGTAAAGGCACCGCATCTCAACCTACCAGGCAATCGGCGGCCCCTCGCAGCCAGCATCCTGGTGGCGTCAACGCTTCCAATGTCGACGGAAGCACGGTCTGGATCGCTGACGATATTGATATCTTCTTGATGGCCCGCATGGTAAGTATCAATGACAGTGAGGGTTTGCGGGAAGGCAGAATGCCTTAACAACTTTTGGGGAAGAAATCGATTATGAAGGGATTGGCACTGGGCACGATCGCCCTCGGATTCATTCTGTTCGCATTAAGCGGACTGTGGCCCAACATGTTCTCTAAGGCATCTTCGTGGACCGATGAAAAAGCCAATCGCTCGGCCGATGTAAAAGCTCGCATGGCCTACCTGGGCGGCATCGTCAACTCGCCAAATCCTCAAATGCATGGCCGAGTCGATCCCGTATCCGCAAAAACAGAGCTTGATGCCCTCATCAAGGAGAACGACCAGTTAAACGCTGAGTTCGAGTCAGCAGCCAATAGCCCTAAAACCACTTCTAAATTTCTGAAATGGTCGGGCATCGGGTTAGCCCTGCTCGGCATCATCGGCTACTACGCCGTCAACCAAACCTCCTAAGCGCCACTAAAACCAGCGAGCCGGGGCGTCCCCGCCCCCGTGTGCAATCTCATCCTCTCGTCGCCCGTCTGCGCCCTTTCTACGCGCTCGCATCGCTTCCCGACTTGGCCATCCATACGGCATACTGAGTCCATAAGCGCAACTGCCGCACCTCCCCGCGCACCGAATTTTTGCCATTAACATATCCGTATGTCCTCACCCACTCCCCCTCGTTGGCTCCCCCTCGCCTACGCCGCCGCCATTTTCACAAGCGCGTTTCTCCTATTCCAGGTCCAACCGCTTGTCAGCAAGCATATCCTCCCCTGGTTCGGCGGCAGTGCCGCCGTGTGGACCACCTGCCTCCTGTTCTTCCAAACCCTGCTGTTCTTCGGCTACTCCTACGCGCATCTCATCCACTCCCGACTCTCAATCCGCGGCCAAGTCGCCACGCATCTTGGCCTCATCCTGGCCGCGATTATTTTTGCCCGCGTGCTGCCGGCCGAAGCGTGGAAGCCAACCGGCGGCGAAGAACCCGTTCGCGCCATTCTGCTCATTTTGGCACTCAGCATCGGCCTACCGTATTTTGTCCTCTCCGGCACCGGGCCGCTGTTGCAAGCCTGGTTCGCCGCGTCGTTCCCCGGTCGTTCGCCTTACCGCCTTTACGCCCTTTCCAACGTCGGCTCGTTGCTCGCCTTGCTCAGTTACCCGTTCTTTTTCGAACGGCAATTCAACGTTCCCGAACAGGCACGGTTCTGGTTCGTCGGGTTTGTCATCTACGGCCTGCTGTGCGCTCTCGCTGCCTGGAGCCTGTGGAAGTCCGAAGCACCTGTTGATAAGAACATTGATAAGAACACTCTCAGCGCGACGCCTCACAAGCCCCAAAAATTAAAAACACAGTCCGGCCAACAAGTTGCCGAGGTTGCTCAAGCACCACCCGCGCCGCGCTGGTTTCAATACATTCTGTGGCTCGTCTGGCCCATGTTTGCCACGATCGTCCTCATGGCCACCACGAACCACATCTCGACAGACATCGCCGTCATGCCGTTCATGTGGGTCGTTCCGCTAGCCCTCTACCTGCTTACGTTCATCATCGCATTCGACAAGCCGCAGTGGTACGCACGCACGCCGCTGGTCGTGCTCGTCTTGATCTCAGTCTATCTCACCTCCGCCATCCATAGCCTAGGTATCGGCCCTGCCGACTTGAATGATGCGGGAACTCCCGGCCTTGTCGTTTCCACGATTGCAATGCTCGTGAACCCGATCATGGCCACGCCGCAGCTCAACATCTCCACACTCGCTTTTCTGATAGCAAACTTCGCCACCGTATTCTTCATTTGCATGCTTTGCCATGGCGAACTTTATCGGCAACGCCCCAACCCCAAATACCTCACCTCGTTTTATCTCATGATTTCTCTCGGCGGCGCGCTGGGCGGCATGTTCGTCACGTTCGTCGCTCCGGAGCTGTTTTCCACCTTCTACGAATGGCAGCTTTGTTTATTCACCGCGTGCATCATCGCGATTGGCTACCTGCTAAAAACACTCGTCAACTTTATCTTCCGCGACGACGATGAATCTTCCCGCAAGCCGTGGCACTACGCGTTCCTCGGGGGGCTCGTGCTTACCGTATTCCTTCCGTCGGCCGTCATGTTGCTCGATTTGGTCGAATTTCTGCGGCCAGAAGGAGCGGATGCCGTCTACCGCGTCCGCGATTTCTACGGCACGCTCGGCGTGTTCGAGCGAGACAGCGATGATCCGTCCAAGCATCATTTTCTTGTTAAACACGGCGTCATCACGCACGGTGCCCAGTTCACGGGCGATGAACTCCGCGGAGAACCGACCACCTATTACGCTCGAACCAGCGGCGTGGCGCACACCATCGCCTTCTATCGCGACGAGCTTGGCAGTCAACGCATGCGTGTCGGCGTCGTGGGCCTCGGCTCAGGCACCATGGCCGCCTACGCACGGGGAATAGACGCAATCACCTTCTACGAAATCAATCCCGACGTCCTCAAAATGACCGATAGCGGGCAGTGGTTCACGTATCTCGACGACGCGAGACAACGTGGTGCCGATGTCGATACCCGCATCGGCGATGCTCGCCTCACGCTCGAACGAGAATTAGAGCGCGGCCTGCCGCAGAAGTACAACGTCATCGTTCTCGATGCTTTCAGCGGCGACTCGGTGCCCGCTCATCTGCTCACGGTCGAAGCATTCAAGCTCTATGTCGAGCATCTCTCGCAAGCCAACGACCCCGGCGGCGACGGGGCGATTCTTATCCACATCTCCAATCGCTACTTAAGCCTTGCACCCATCGCCTTCGGCTTGGCCGAGCATTTCAAAATGTACGCCGTTCACACGCGTAACGACGACAACGACAAACTAAAGACCTATCGTTCCGACTGGGTCATCCTCACCAAAAATAAAAAGCTCTACGAGGCTTTACAAAAGGTTTCCGTCGAACCCCTCGACAAACGCAAACTTCTCTGGACCGACACCCACAGCAGCCTGCTGGACATTCTAAAGTAACCTGCTAGACATTCTGAATGTAAACGGACTGGTCCGCTTCAGCGACCAGTAACCCCCGAGCACGCCCCCACCCCCCACCGCTTGCGGCTTAGCGCCTATCCGAAAACCGTCGGGGACTGTCCCAAATTTGCGGAGTCTTCGGAGCAAATTGGGACTGTCCCCCTTCGGCAGACGGTTTTCGGATTAGGCGCTTAGCGCCCCCAATACATAAACCCAATCCCAACCCAAAGCCCAAAGTCTGAAGCCCAACAAGCATTTTGCAATTTGAATTTTTCACTTTGCATTTTGCAATGAATCCTTCCCCAGCAAGCACTGCCAGCAACCACCCACCGCGTTACGTCATCCGGTCCGGTTAGGCAGCCTGCGCCGGTTCATCCAGCGATTGCGCAGTTGCGGCTAAGACCAGTCGATACGAATAGACGAGCATTTCACCCGCGAACGTGGAGCGATCGACCCATGCAACGTCCGTTATTCGCCGTCGCCGCAATCGTGGCACTTAGCAGCCTCGCCTCCGACGCCCGCGCCGTCTGGTTCGACGACGGAGCCCGCTACGTCAAGCACGGCTACAAAGAAAACTCCATGTGGCCCTGGCCCTACGTGTGTGCCGATCGAATCGCCGTCCGCGAACCGTTCTGCATCATGATCAACAACGGCTGGCGTCGGCAGAACCTGCTCGGACCTCAGTACTTCACCGAAGCAGGTCAACTGAACTCCGCCGGCGAACTTCGTGTCCGTTGGATCATGACCCAAGCGCCACCCAATCGCCGCACGATTTTCGTCGAACGCGATCTCAACCCGACGGTCACCGCCGATCGTGTTGCTGCTATTCGCAATTACTCGACCCAGGTTGCCCCGACTCACATTGCTCAGATCGTCGAATCTGATTTGATGTCCGAAGGCCGCCCAGCCGCAATTGTGGACGCCACGAACGTCCGTTTCCAGGAAAGCCAGCCACCGCCGGTGTTGCCCGCCTCGCAGGCTCTCAATGGCGATAGCCCCTAACGAATCACACACCTCCGTCCTGATTCATGCAGGATGGCGATATAACCCACCCGCCCACATAACCCCGCACATACCCGCCAGCACCCACGGCTGGCAAGCACTAGTGGCAAGGATGCCCGACAGTGTTTTGAAGGAGGGAATCGGTCATGCGTAAAGATTGGCTCAATGCGATTGCTGCCTCGTTTGCCGCGGTCGCAATCACCGGCGGCTCGGTCATGGCGAATCCAGCCCTCATGGCTGCCGGTCGCCCCGAAGCCAAGCAAGCGGCTGTTCCCACGCATAGCGAGCTCACCACGGCCAGCCAGGCCGCGCGTCCCGGCACGCAGCCCTCACACTCGAAAAACCCCTTCAAAGACCTCACCACTTCGTTGCCTGGGTTTGGCACGAAAAAATCATCGAACGTCGTGATGCCGTCTGTAAACCCTCACGACGATGTGCTCTCGCTCGACAAACCGATCGGAGCGCCAACGCCCGAGTTCTACATCAACGCCGCGCAACACTGCGAATCGTTGGGCAAGATCGACCAGGCTCGTAATAACTATCAAACCGCACTCAATAAATGGCCAGGGCACGTCGAGGTGCTCCGCAACGCGGCCCGCATGGAAGACCGCATGGGGCAACTCGCCGTTGCTGAAAATCTCTACAACCGCGCCCTTGCCACCGACCCGAATCACGCCGGCGCGTTGAACGACCTGGGCCTGTGTCTCGCTCGTCAGGGAAAACTCGATGCATCCGTCCAGGTGCTCGAACGCGCGATCCAACTGAATCCAGATAAACCGCTCTACCGCAACAACGCGGCCACGGTGCTCGTGGAATTGCGGCAAGACCAGCGTGCGTTAGCCCACCTTGCGACAGTCCACAACTCGGCCGACGCCAACTACAACTTCGGCCAACTGCTCGTTCAGCGCGGTCGCGAAATGGACGCGGCTCCTTACTTCCAAGCTGCAGTCGACCAAAACCCGCAAATGCAACATGCCTACGTGGCGCTTGCCAAGCTTCGCGGCGAACAGCCCCAGCCGGCAAACACTTACGCGCCCGTCGAGCCACAACAGAACGTGCAGCCCACGCCAACGGTTGCTCCAGAATACGCCCCACAAAACGGCCCGACTTTGAATTACCCGGCAACGGCTGCTGGATCCCGCTACAACATGTCGCCTCAGCAAACGCAAGCACGCTACTTGCCGCCGCCGGTCGCCCAACAACCGCAGCAAACACCAACTCGCCGATAATCCGATTCAAAGAAACCGTTTGCGGTAAGAGGCTAGTGTTCTGTCCATGGTCATTTGATGGGTGGCATGCCTTCGCCTTCTGGG
>CAZTWS010000080.1:0-22724 GCA_964618225.1 uncultured Planctomycetaceae bacterium | reverse complement strand
CTAAAAACAAACCAAGAAGCTATGAATTGTATCGAGATCAGCCCGTTAGATCGAGCTTGGTACCAGATTGTCCTGTAGCGTCTTTGCTTTGCCTTGCAACCATATCGGCCGCTTGCTGTTCGTGAGCCTTCTCCTTGTTTTTTTCCTCAACTTCCCAAAGCCTCCGACCGTCGGCATCGCGCTCCGAGCTTTCTCGATCGTGTTCCGTTTGGCCGATGCCCGCCGCAAGCTCCGCCTTCTGGCTGGCATCCACCGTGCGGTGCTGGGAAAGCGAATCCTTTTGCGTACGCTCCGTTTCACTGCCACCCATTTGCGATAACGGTGCGCCCGCAGCGCTACCTAATAGGCCACTAAATCCGATACTCATGGCAAGACCTCCTATCGCGACGATGATTTGCCGCGAGATGCCGTGTCGGGCAATCCGCCCGTTGCGCCTTGAAACTCGGTTTGTATCTGCTCGAGAACCTGGCTCACGCCAGGTAGCGTGTTGGGCCGAACATCGGGATTATTCCACGTCCCGACGACGTTCAACTGCAGCGTTTGTTGACTTACTTGCCCCGCCACGGTTTTCCACAGAGGAATCGGCATGGCAGGCTCTAATAAAGTATAGAACACAAGATCTATGTGTCGATCAAAGCCCGATTCGCCTTTGCCGTAGAGGCTCACTGCATCGCCCAATAAGTTTAATTGGTCGAAATAAATGTGCTCGCCTTGAATCTTAAACTTCATATCGCAACGGTTAAATGCCGTCGTATCAGGAGTGCGGTTGCGAAGATTGGGTACCTTCAACATCGAGACTAGTAGCGGCAGTTTGTAGATATTCGCATTGACCACGTGCAATTCACCGTTGCCATTGAGCGATTGCAGCGAAGTGCCAGATCCTGCCAGCGCAAGCCGCCCCGACACGGTGCCGTTAAGCTCATTAGGGCCGCCAAGACGCTCGTTATTAAACCTGGCCAAATCCCCGCCACCAAGTAACAAATCAACATGGTAGTTCGATACCGTATCATGCTGAATTGCCACGTTCGCAGACAAGCTCCCGCCGTATGCGTCCGCAGTAATACGGCGTGGCGGCTGCCCAAGCTTTTGAGTTGCCTGCTCGCCAAAGAAACAAATCGAAGAATCAAGCCACATCGGTCCGCGAACATTGGTGAGTTGCAGGTCGCGTACAACGATCGAATCGAATTTCATCTCACCGGCAGAATACGCAATCTGCGAATCATCGCGCCCGAAGAATCGAACGCTTCCCGAGGCACTCTGTATCGGCACGTTGCCACGAAAAACGGCCTGGTGACAGTCGAGGTTGATATCCCAAGAGGCCGCCACACGCTCGGTTCCAGCAGGTTTTGTGAAACTTAAATTACTGTTGTAGACACCGAAAGTTCCGCTGGGATTTACGATGTCGATTGTTTTTTGCAGCCGCGGCGGCAGCGCGTTCAGCAATTCGCGGTGCGGCGAAAGCCGATCCACATTGCACGACGTCAGCAACACTTGCCAGCCACCGTCTCCTGTAGCATTCCAAGCACCACGCTCGATCGAATACGTTTCAAGATTGTGCTTGGCTATCAAGTTCCGAAACTCGACACGCCCCGGATTATAAGTTGCTTCACCTTGAATCTCTTCCAGTCGATAAGGGAACTTAACGAGGTTCAACGAAACGCTACGACCACACGGACGAATCTCTATCTGAACCACCGGCTGCGACTGATGCGTGTCGTGCATGACTTGCACATCAACATCGATTTGCCCTTGCGGGCGCAATTCATCCCACGCTTGATGGGCCGCTTGCGACTGCAGTGCGTTCTTTAACGATTCATCGAGAGGCAAGTTATCCACATCGAATGCCAAATTAGCCTGCCAACCACTTCCTAGAGGATTCACCTCTCCAGCGCATTGAATAACGGTGGAATCGTGGGCACCGTAGGCGACGAGATCCTTCACCTTCCACCGCCAATTATGTGCCGAAACTATCCCATTCACACCCCGCATTGGCAGCGGGAATCCCTCGTACTTAATTGAGCATCCCCTCAGGCCAATATCGAGTGTTACATCAGCATGCAGTTGCAGCGGGTCTTTCCACTCGGAGCGGAATACAAAATCGACTGCCCCCTGAGCTTGTAGAGAGCGAACGAAAGGCTGGCCATTTCCTGGAATTGCCGCAATAAGTTGTTCGTGGATGGGTATCTCGGTTCCCGAAACTTTCACCCATCCAACCGGGTGGGGGTCTGGCTCCGCGAGCCTTTGTGCAAGCCTTCCACGATAGCTGGCTTCGTGGGCTTGCATGGCGACTTTGGAGTTTTGGGATAAACTTCCACTGGTCGTTAATCCTTCGGGCTCATCGGTCTGTAGCTGCTGCAAATTAACTTCCACACGCACCGGTTTACCCGAAACGTTCCCGGTCAAATCAATTGTAAGTACGTCTGGTCGGCCCGCAGTTGGCGGCTGATAGACAACCTGCCCGGCCGCCTGTTGCACTGGGTAAGAAAAATGCTCCATATCGGTCATGGAAAAATTGCGGCAATTGGCCGTAAGATTCGGTCGCCATTCTTTACCATCGAACTGCAATTGAAGTGTTGCATCGACCAGGCCGATCGGCTTGAATCGCTTCCAAATGCGAGCTAGAGACTCGGGCATTTGTGCAGGCAGTTGATCATCAAGTGTCAATCCCACGATACTAACTGCGGCTGAGACAGGCGAATTTCGCAGCCAGCCAACGCGCTCTAGTGCCATCGCCACTGCGGCAGAACCGTATCTCGCGTCAAGTCGTTTGATCGATAATTGCCCTGCGTTAGCTGTCGCTGAAAACCGAATCTCTGTAAGCGGTTCGGGAAGTAAAGAGTGGTTCAACCGGCCGCGATCGAAGGCGATGTCTGCCGACCACTGCAAAGGCGCACTTTCGCTAGCTCTGGCCACTGTAATCGTTGCATCAGCCCGTCCCGACATTTCGACACCCGCCATCGCGTTGGTCGACAAGCCAGGTAAAGCAACGATTGTCTCCGAAGAAACCTCTAACCCAGCCACTTTAGAGGTCAGGTTAATCATGCCGTCTTCGGCACCGATTTCCCCTTCGAACATCAGTTCCCGCGCAGGTGCCCCCGCCGCAGCGCCTTTGACATAAAAATGCTTACCTTCCTTCGCTACTCCATTGGAGTCCAACACCGGAGTAAGCGTGAAATCGACGCCCTGGATGGTACGTGTGGCTGCGGGTCGAGAGGCGTCTTCCACAATCAGCGTGGCATCTTCTACGCAAATAGTAGGCGATTGAGATCCAAAATGAGGCAATGGCAATAAAGACGCTAGATTCCAACTGCCATCAGCGCGGCGAACAGCTCGCAAAGCGGCGCGCCTGACGACAATCTCATCGATTGCCAACTCGCTCATCACGAGTTCTTCCAAGCGCAGCTTACCAGCGAGATTCATCTCGCCGATTGATAGTAGCGGCTGCGAATTGGCATCAGGCCTGCGCTCAGCCAGGGCAATATCATAGATTACCACACCACGATCCTGTTCGAATCGTGCACGCCCCACATGTACCACCATATCTGGGTAGTGCTCAGCAATTCGATTTTCCACCTGCCGACGGATTTCATCGTCGAGGCGAAGATATAGGTAGCCCCCCCCAAGAAAGATGCCTGTTAGTACAATCAACAGACACCACTTGAAGAGCGGCCAACAGAAATTGACTAGCTGCGTAAAAATGGGCTCACCTAATATCGATCACGCATTCATCCCAATGCGTTGCCGTCCATGGCTCGACAAAGTCGCGCAGCATCAACCCACCGACCAAC
Organism: uncultured Planctomycetaceae bacterium; assembly: GCA_964618225.1. Lineage (GTDB taxonomy): Bacteria > Planctomycetota > Planctomycetia > Pirellulales > Lacipirellulaceae > JABDGM01. The sequence goes on along the minus strand of CAZTWS010000080.1, from coordinate 18,936 downwards.
TTCTCAAAACAGATCGAAACGTAAGCTGACGCAACTGCGTAATTTAGGGCGGCGTATCGTAGAAGCCACCGGGGGAGAGCGTCAAGGGAAGCCAGGTAGTTCAATAATAAGCCGATCGGCTTGTCGCCGAGCGTGCAAATTCCCCGGAAAAACGCTAGCTGCCTGAGTCGCGTCCACCGCAAGCAACGCTAGCTGCTGCCATTGCTCGAACCCCATGGCCTGCTCGCCCCAGCTAGCACGACGCCATGCTGTTCGTATCACTTCACGAACAATAAACAACGATTCACCTGCTAAATGTTCGCAGTTTAAAACAACCCGCCGAGCGGGTATCAACTCGCCTGCAGTCGGTATCTCGCCCCACTCATACGTGGCACATTCTTCCTCGAGTCGTTGAGCGATTTCTGAAATGCCCCTCTGAACCTCAGTGGCTTTCGCCGCGAGCTGGAGCAGGGCCGTGTCCACATCTCGGTAATATTCCCGGAGGCCTGGGAGAAACTCGTGTCGCAGACGATTCCGCGTCCAACGTAGGTTGCTGTTGGAGATATCGTTTCGAAAAGCCTGGCCAATCGACACCAGGTAGTCAAGCACTTGCCTTCTCGTTACCGAAAGCAAAGGCCGCACCAATACGACACTCTTTGAGAGCGGCCGCACGTGGGGAATTCCCCGTAAGCCCTCCACCCCCGTTCCGCGAAGAATTCTATGGAGGATTGTTTCTACCTGGTCATTCACCGTATGCGCCATAGCCACATAACGTGCTCCTAGTCGCTCGGCGGTCCGTCGCAGAAAATCGTAGCGGACCGCACGTGCGGCCATTTCCCAACCGTCTCCTTGCGCTGAAGCCACGGCTTCGACGTCAGCCGCTTCAACAAACGCTTCGAGGCCTAACTCCTCGCATAGATTTTCCACCCACCCGGCATCATCATTCGACTCTTGCCCTCGTGCCCGATGATTTAAGTGAGCTACGAACACACGGCCAGCCCCTCCCATCCGTTGCTTTACTGCGTTTACTGCTCGCAGCATCGCAACACTATCGGCACCACCCGATACAGCAAGCACCACGTGCGTATCACGCCACACTTCACCGGGCCATGATTGCTCTAAAGCGGCTTCAAGCTGCCAAGAAAGAGGTTGAACGGCCATTTTTTCGTGGTGTCTCGCCATCAACTTGCCGTGCCGCTGCTAGAACGCGTAATGCAGTGAAACTTTACCGCGCGTGGGCGAAGTCCGATCGATTCTAAACTCGCTGCCAAAATCTACATTCATACCCACCGGGTTGCGGTAGGCACTACTTTTGATAACATAACTGTTAGGGTTGTGCTGTCAGGTCGCCGTGGCCAAAAGTCTCTCGCCAAATCGGGCGACGACAGCGTACCAGCCTTCTGCAATTTTGGAATTGAATGTTTTTTGTGCGGCCATGCCTCCAGGCAGCCGGGCAAAACGTGATATTTGATAGATTTGTTTTCGCACAAGTTCACGTCAGCTGTTGACAACTACTGAAATGCTCCGGTTTCGACTCAACTCGGTAATTGCATGGGCTCTTGTAGCCCTGCAGTGGCTTTGCGCCAGTCTACGAAACCTGAGTCACGGTGTTCACGATCTGCCACAAGGAAACATGGCCCCCAATCAGTGGGCCATCATGCCTGCGTTGTGGCATTCGTGCTCATCACTTTTGTCGGTGCGTTGGCACGACACGGCCGGTGGGCGCGCAAGTCCTCTCGGCCGGTTCGGGCCACAGACCGTCCCCATCGCCCTGATTCCGCCTCCCACTGGGCTGCGACAATCGCAATTCGCCTCGTATGGCGATTCGCGATGGCGAACTGACTGACCTGTGCTATTCAATACTATCGTGCTTTCCGATTTGGTAACTCTTCTAGGTACCGTCGGTGAGCCAATGGTTACTTTTTAGTAGCCTCCAGCACGTTTCTGCTTGGCCCGCTTGCCATTGCTGCACGGCATTCCTTTCGATCGGTTTTCAAAGCTACATCGCTAACAAGCGATCGATCGATATTCGGTATAGGAGATACGGCGGTGCTGCCAAGCCAATCTTTCATTCTACTTGCGGAAAACAACCCCATTGTAATCACTGCGGTCGCTCTCGTGGCCGCCATCTCAGGCATGGGAGTAATAAAACTCCTGGGCCATCTTCGTAAGCGCGATGCCGAACGTGAGGCTCAGCAAATCATCGAGAAAGCCGAAATACAAGCCGGGGCACGCCGCAAAGAAGCCGAAGTTGAAGCCAAAGAGTTGGCCCTGCAAGAAAAAGCACGCATTGAAGAGCAACTAAACGACGCTCGCCAAAAGCTATTCGAGCGCGAACGCCATATCGACAAGCAGCAGGATATCAACGAACAACGTTCCGATCAGCTTCAGAAGCAAGAAAAGATGGTTGAAAGCAACCAGCGCAAGCTGGCCGAGCGGCTGGAAGACGTCAATCGCCGGCAGGCTGATCTAGACAACCTGCTCGACATCCAACGCCAAACACTGCACCAAATCAGCGGCCTGAGCCCCGAAGATGCAAAACGCCGCCTTCTCGAACGGCTCGATCAGGAACTCACCCACGAGCAGGGAGCCATTATCCTGAAGCACGAGCGGGAAATCGCCACGATCTGTGATTCAAAAGCTAAGGAGTTGCTGCTCACTTCCATCCAGCGCTTCGCCGCGGCACACACCGCAGAAGCAACGACCAGCACGGTCGATATCCCCAGCGATGAAATGAAAGGCCGCATTATTGGCCGCGAAGGTCGTAACATTCGTTCCTTCGAAAAAGCAACAGGCGTTGATGTCATCATTGACGACACGCCCGGCGTGGTCATTGTGAGCGCGTTCGATCCGGTCCGCCGCGAAGTGGCTCGCAGCGCGTTGAATAAGCTTATCGCCGACGGCCGCATTCATCCGTCGCGTATCGAGGAGCTTGTTGCCGAAACGCAAAAAGAGGTCGATAGCCAGATCCGTCGTTACGGTGAAGAAGCCATTCAGGAGACGAGCGTTCGCGGTCTCAACGATCGTATCGTAAATCTGCTCGGTCGCCTCCACTACCGCACCAGCTATAGCCAAAATGTGTTGCGGCATTCGATCGAGGTTGCGTTTGTTTCCGGCATGATCGCCGAAGAAATGGGGATGGACGCCGATCTTGCTCGCCGCGCCGGCCTGCTCCACGACATCGGAAAAGCAGCAGACCACGACATGGAAGGTGGGCATCCGCAAATCGGCGCTGATCTGCTTAAGCGTTACGGCGAAGGCACCGAGGTGGTCCATGCGGCGCTCGGTCATCACGATGACATTCGTGCCGACATGCCGTACACCGTAATCGTAGCCGCCGCAGATGCCTGCAGTGCTTCTCGCCCTGGTGCACGCCGCGAAACGCTCGATCGCTACATCAAGAGAATGCAGGAACTCGAAACAATCGCCACCGGCTTCCAAGGCGTGGAGCAAGCCTTTGCCATCCAAGCCGGTCGAGAAGTACGCGTCATCGCAAACACAAAACTCACATCCGATGAATCGGCCGCGAAAATTTGCCGCGAAATCGCCCAAGCTTTCGAGCAGCAATTAACCTACCCGGGCGAGATTCGAGTTACGATGATTCGTGAATCACGTTTTACCGAAACTGCAAAGTAACCACCTAACTGTACTTTGGTATTAGGAACTCTAACAAAACCGTCTGAGAGAGAGGGAGACAGTCCCATTTTGCTGCGAAGACTCCGCAAAATCGGGACAGTCCCCGCCGGTTTTGTTAGAGTTCCTTAATCTGAAAATGCAACAACTTAGCTGTGCTCTTTCAAAGCACGAATAATTTATACTCTTCTACAAAACCAGCACTTCATAGATCGCTGGCCAGATTTACTGAGCGAACACCGTGCGAATCCTCTTCATCGGCGACATTGTCGGCAAACCAGGGCGAGATATCGTCTGTCGGTCGATCCCTGGCCTCGTCGTTCGTCACAAACTCGACCTCATCATCGCCAATGCCGAGAATGCTGCCGCGGGATCAGGTATTACACCTAACATTTACCGCGAACTGGTTCGCGCGGGAATCGATGCCATCACGCTTGGCGATCATGTCTATCGTCGCAAAGAAATCTACTCGGTACTCGAAAACGAATCCAACATCGTAAAGCCGGCGAATCTTCCACCTGAGTCGGTTGGACACAATTGGGTAGTCGTCACCGCACGTAACGGTGAACAAGTTGGCATAGCGTGCCTCCTGGGACGCTTGTTCATGAAACCTGTCGATGATCCCTGGAAAGCCGCCGACCAATTACTGGCTGCCATGCCCACCGACGTTCGCGTGAGGTTCATCGACTTCCATGCAGAGGCAACGAGCGAAGCCCAACTCATGGGTCGATATTTAGACGGCCGGGTCACGGCTGTCCTCGGCACACATACTCACGTTCCCACCGCCGATGAATGCATTCTCCCCGGCGGCACTGCATTCCAATGCGACGTGGGCATGACCGGCCCTTACGAAAGTATCCTCGGGCGTCGCATCGATCGTGTCCTGCACACAACGCTCACTGGCTTGCCAACTGAGTTTGATGTTGCCACAACCGATGTTCGACTCTGCGGCACGATCATCACGGTGGATACCGAGACGGGGCATGCAACCGCCATCGAGCGACTTTGCGTCCGCGAGGCCGACCTGCCAGCTGCAAACCCTTAGGCGCGCCCGCCGTTCCCAGGCTCGCCACCAACGGCATGCTGTAATCGCTTTGATCTCCACAGCAAGGCAACCGTGAGGTCGTAAGAACCAGGCGAAAACTACATCTTTGCCAATTGCCCCTTATAACCGGCCGCATGAAGCGCCGACTCCTTGAACGGCTCTGTGAGCTTCAGCATATGAATCGCATCGAACGCTAATACGATAAACCGCGTGCCTACCGGGTCCGGATTAGTGCGTTCAAGCAATACGGTATCGCCCTTCAAAAAAAAGCTTTTGAAGGGAATTGTCTCATTCAGCGTGCTCACCACAAGGCCACGCTTGGGAATCGACTCTGGCCAACTCGTGAAAACTTCTCGCCAAATTTCTGTCGATGTCCCACTCATAACTTTTACCTCGCAGTTTAACTTCCCTCAATTGCTTTAAGATTTCCGAGCCTGCCGACGTCTCTCTGCACGCTTCATAACACGTAAGTTCAGCATCTCCACGAAAATGCTGAATCCCATGGCAAAATATACGTATCCACGCGGGATGTGTTGGTGCAATCCATCCGCCACGAGAATCGTGCCAATTAAAATCAAAAACGCGAGGGCAAGCATCTTCACAGTCGGGTGCCGCTCAATGAACCGAGAAACAGGCGTGATGAAAAATAGCATCACGGCCACTGCAGTAAAAACGGCCACGCTCATAATCGCCATCGCAGGCCAGGGAATCGTTGTGCCTGGAATCGGTGCCGACTGAAACTTATCTGGGTTACCTGGTTCGACCATGCCCACAGCCGTTAACACCGAATCAATAGAAAACACCAGATCGAGCAGCAGGATTTGCCCAATGACGTTTGCCACGCTTACAGAGCCTTCGGCTATTTCTTTGTCGGCATTATGAATAGCACCTTCGAGAGATTGATGGATCTCCCATGTTGCTTTCGCCAGCAGAAAAACGCCGCCAGCAATCAGAATGAAATCACGAATCGAAACCGCATGATCCCAACCAAACCAAGTAATCTTGAACAACTCCGATTTCTCGAGCGTGATTACCCAAGATGCCGCAAACAACAACACGATTCGCCCCAAGGCGGCCATTGCCAAGCCAAGACGCCGTGCGAACAAACGGTACTTTTGCGGCAAACGCCCAGTAAGAATGGCGATAAACACCAAGTTATCGACCCCCAGCACGACCTCTAACGCGGTCAGTGCAACCAGGGCCAACAGCGAATTGGGGTTCAGTAATTCCTCCATGCGGAACAGTTTGGCGTTAAGCCTTGAAAACAGCAATGGGAAAAGGCGATCGGAAGCCATGCCCCGTAAGGCGTATTAACCTGAGAATGCCGCTGCCAACTTGACACTACAAGCCTTCCGCCAAACAATGCGGAAATCCCGCCTTAATTCCTCCCGCCGCATGCTTACCGGAGAATCGTTCCGTGATGACCGACTCGATCGCGCGATTGGTTTCGCATTTCATTCGCTCAGTAGCATCGAGACCTGTTGTGGTTTCTGGTGCCATGGCACTTAGCCTTACGACCTTGTTGGCCGCCAATTGGCCTCAATGGCGAGGCCCGGAGCGAAACGGAATCTCGCAAGAAAAGGAGCTACTAAAACAATGGCCTGCGGAAGGTCCGGAACTGCTGTGGAAAGTTGACGGTCTCGGCGATGGCTTTTCCACTCCTGCCATCGTCGGCGATCGCATCTACCTCATCAGCAACCGTGGCCTCGACGATGAATTTGTTCAGGCGCTTAACACCAGCGACCGTAAAGCAGTTTGGACTACAAAGATTGGAAAAGTCGGGGAGCCCGACCAACAGCCTTCGTACCCGGGCGCGCGATCCACTCCCACCACCGATGGCGACGTGCTTTACGCACTTGGTTCCGCGGGCGACTTGGCATGTATCGATCGAGCGACCGGCAACATTCGCTGGAAGAAGAATTTGCAGGCCGATTTTGCAGGCAAGCCTGGTGAGTGGGCATACGCCGAGTCCCCACTTGTCGATGGCGATCTTGTAGTCGTCACCCCCGGCGGCAAGGAAGCAACCTTAGTCGCCCTTAACAAACACACGGGCGAGGAAGTCTGGCGAGCACAGGTCCCTGAAGGAGATGCGGCCGCCTACGCATCGATCGTCATTCTTGAGGCGGGCGACGTGAAGCAATATGTTCAATTCCTCGCCAATGGTGTCGTAGGGGTCGATGCTTCCAACGGCAAATTCTTGTGGCGTTACGATCGCACCGCCAAAAGCAGCCCAGCCAACATTGGAACACCAGTCACCAGCGATGGCTGCGTCTACACAGGTAGCCACTACGCGGGCGGCGGCCTCATCCGAATCAACAAAACCCCAGAAGGGTTTGCCGTGGAAGAAGTCTACTTCGACCGCAAGCTACCAACTGCCATCGGCGGTGCCGTACTCATCGATGGCTACCTCTACGGAACGAATCGCACCACTATGACCTGCACCGACTTCAAAACAGGCGAAATCAAATGGACCGAGGAGCGAGGCATGGCCCCCTCGTCGCTCTGCTATGCAGATGGCATGCTCTACCTGCACAGCGAAAACACCGGCGAAGTAGCACTTATCGAAGCGACCCCTGCTGGTTACAAAGAACACGGGAAATTCGCCCCGGCCGGCATCCCTGAAAAAGGCCAATCGAAGGCTTGGGCATATCCGTCGATAGCCGACGGCAAACTCTATCTACACGATTGGGGCACTCTATGGTGCTACGACATCAAAAGTACAAAATAATCGATGCTCCTGACAGACCGGGGATCTACAAGAAAACCCCCGTCCGAATTGCTTCGGACGGGGGTTTTACTCAAACCTAAGAATTAGTGAATAAAACTTCTTAGCGGCGGTGGCCACGTCGCTGCGATCAAAGCACGGCGCGGCACCACAGTAAACTGAAAACAAAACGTCCTAGTAAGCCCCGCCCACCGATCGGCTGCTGATATCCATGGTCTCATCAGCAGGCGCGGTCTCAGCAGACATCGATTCAGCATCATCGTATACTTGCTGCTTTGTCAGCTTGCCGTTTTCATTCCACCAGCGCCACTCACCGGTAAGTTGGCCGTCATCGTATCGTCCATAGGCCGAACGTTGGCCATTCTCGTGCCACCAAACCCATTGGCCTTCCGCTTTGTCATCGCGATAATCGCCGGTTGAAGCTACCTGACCATTCTCGTGCCAGAAAGTAAAGGTGCCCGATTTCTTACCGAGCTGGTAAATGCCTTCTGATTCCAACTTACCGTTCGGATACCATACTTTGGAAACCCCGTGACGAATGTTTTTACCTTCGGTGTTGTATTTAGCAATGCGTGCATTCCAGAAATCGTCGGCAGATTCCTGCGTGGCTTCTGGTCCCAGGTATTGCACCTCCGACTTCTTCTGCTGCTTGCTCCCAGAGTGATACGTAATCTTGTTCACGATCTTGCGACCATCGACAAACGTGGCAGCCCGCTCCACCTTACCTGCTCGCGGATTCATCTCCAACACTTCACCCACGGGAGTTCCATTCTCATAAGTAGCTTGGCGATAAGTGTTTCCATTCGGCAACCAGGCGATTGCCAAGCCGTGCCGTTTACCGTCTTTCAACGAGACCTGGTTCACCTTGCGGTCATTCGCATCAGTAATAATCCATTCGCCGTCCATCTGGCCGTCAGTGTAATTCACTTGCGACATGAACGGTGCCTTGAACTCTCGAAAGACCGCGTCTTTGAACATCTCGGCATCGTTTTTACCATGCCAACGAGTCCAAAGCCCAACACGCCTCCCGAAATGGTAATGCCCTTCGGCGATCACTTCGCCGCCCTGCGAAAACATTTTCCATGTGCCATGATTCACATAGTTGCCTTCGCGGTCGAGCGTCGTTTGTCGCTCGATGCGAATCGCGCCATCGTTATATCGTTCACGTACCAGTTCTACTTCCCCCATCACACCGGGGTCCGTATTCAACTCGGTGCGATGCTCGGCATCCGAATCGCTGAGCAATGCGTAGGGGAAATCTCTTGGAGGTTGCTTCTTAACGGTTTCCGCGGCATGTGCGGTCAGGCCGAGCCCAATCGCGAATGCAGTCACCGCTGCGGGGGTGCTTGTCAGAAACTGGCGAAGTAAAGAATGAGTCATGCGAGGTACTCCCTCCTTGGAGATCTGGTCGCGGCATGTGCGGGATATTTTTTATGGGGGAAGCAGACGCCGCGAACCACACGTTCCTTCATGTGGATTAGCTAAGCGAATTGCCCACCTTCAACGCATCGGACTAATCCCCCAAAATTCTTTTGAAGCCATTCCCCCCGCCTTCAAAGTTACCCGTTTTACCGAGAGAGACCGCAAGCAATGCAATGCCAGCAAGAATTCGCGCGGCTTTAACCGCATAATTGAAGGGTACTACAAACTGACAAGCCATTAGTCGGCACAAAAGTTGCTTGGTCATGTTATCCATGCAATACCATACCTTAGCACCTTGGCCGTCGACTACGATGGCACACTTGCGGAAGACGGTCGCGTCAGCGATGAAACCATTGCAGCCCTACATCGCCTGCGCGAATCTGGTCGGCGGCTCTTTTTAGTCAGGTGAAAACATGCCGCCATTTACGCGGCACTTATTGAGCAGGCCAATAATGGGCAATCTTGTTTCGCAAAAAAGCTACGCTTTCGCGTAGCTCTTCTATCCCATTCACGCCATCCTCGATGCTAATCCAACCATCAAAACCAACCTTGGCGAGGGTCGAGAAGATGGCATCGTAGTCGTTCAAACCGCGGCCGATTACACCATGCCGCAAGCGCTTTGCGTACCCTGCCGAGTCTTCCTCGCGTCTCAAATCGTCGAGAGTGCCGTCGATCAGGTATCTATCGCTAGCGTGCATCGTGACAACGCGGTGTTTCACTCGGTCAAGCAGTTCCAAGGGATCATCACCGGCTACAAACGCATTACTCGGATCATAGTTCACGCCAAACCAAGGCGAGTGGATCCGGTCAACCAGTTCGCAGAAGTCATCGATCCGCTGCGCAAACTCCGGATGCGTCCAATAGTTATCCTTGTAGTGATTTTCAAGAATAAGAACGATTCCGCACCGTTCAGCAGTTTCCAAACATTCGACGATACAATCCACGGCATAACCAACCCCTGTCTCACGGTCAATTTCCGGTCGTCGTTGCCCGCTAAGCACCCGGCAGTATTTCCCGCCTAAATCTGCGCAAAGCTCGATTGCACGTTTTTGCTTTTCAATTTGCTGCTTGCGAAACGATGCCTCTGAGTGGGTGAAGTCGGGGGAAGCACACAGCATGGGGATTTCCAAACCTCGCTCTGCCGCAAAGCGTCGCATCGTTTGCGGTGCTTCGCGCGGCTTGAGATCGAGAAACTCGGTATAAAACTCCAAACCATCAACTTCAAGCGTCGCCGCCAATTCGATCCACTCGCGCAGGCTCATCGATCCATCAATGCAAAGTGGATCCATGTATGCCTTCGGAAATGCGGCAAGCCGAGGCATCAATCGCCTTTCTTAACAGGGTTGCGGCCAATCATGGGATACTGCTCAAGCTCCAGCACCGTTCCGCTAATCGGCCGACTCTCATCAGAAAGCCAGAACACGGCTGCTTCGGCAATTTTCTCCGGTGGCATGATGCTGCCCGAAGGTGCGTACTGCGGCTCCAATGTTTCCGGCCAATCAGCTGGTAAGCCGTCCTTAACCTTCTGCTCGTACTCATTGGGCGTAAGCACCCAACCTACGTTGAAATGATTAACGCGAATCTTGTCGTAACACAATGCATCGGCCAAATTGCGCGACATCGTCATTAGCGCGCCCTTCGACATGCTGTAAACCAGCAAATTGCTTTCACCCGTGTAGGCGTTGATGGAACCGATGTTCAGAACGCAGCCTTCCGACTGCTTCAAGTACGGATAAGCAGCTTGAATCAACAGCATGGGTGCTCGCACGTTGATTGCCATCATGCGGTCGAAAAATTCCGCATCGCTGTGGTGCAAATCATTCCGTGCAACCGATGCCGCATTGTTCACGATCCCATCGAGCTTGCCGAACGCTTGCAAAGCGGCATTGATCAATTTGCCTGCCGCCGAGGGAGCGTGAAGGTCTGCAACGGTAAGCACTGCATTTTCGCCCAACTCGGCAACAATCGCCTCGCCTCGCTCGGCATCGCGCCCGTGAATTACTACTCGCCCGCCTTCAGCCACCACACGTCGAGCAATCGCTTCACCGATGCCAGTCGTACTACCTGTCGCCAAAATGACTTTATCTTTTAAACGCATCGAACCCCACCTCTTACCGCATGCAATCCGGCTAAGTGCTTACACTTCTGGTTTCAAAATCGCTTTCACGATTTTTCCCGAGTGCATGGTCTCGAATGCCTCGTGCCAGCGGTTGATTGGCCAAATACCACCGGTTATGGGGCGTACATCGAGCGCACCGGTTGCAATGAGCCGAATCACGCGTTCCCAGATTGGCCAATTATGGCTAAAGCTACCCTGCAATCGAACATTTTTCTGAACAAGCCGGTCGAGTGAAAAGTCCACCGTCTGCGGCCCCCATCCCACTTTGCTGATCCATCCGCCGGGACGAACTAAATCGAGGGCCGTGGACAAAGCCACCGACACACCCGTGGCATCCACGACACCGTCGGCACCGAAACCATCCACCTCGCGCGCCCATTCCATGGCATCGTTCACAATAGGCGCACAACCATAAGCCTCGGCAACTCCAAGCCGTGCGAGGTCTTGTTCAAGCCCGACCACAGCCACCTCAGCCCCACAAATGCGAGCGATTGCAGCGGCCAGTATTCCGATTGGCCCCGGCCCCAACACCACCACTCGATCCCCCGGCTGTACATGCACATTTCCAACCACTGCGTTATAGGCAACGCAGCACGGCTCCGTCAGCGCAGCCTGTTCGAATGTCATCCCATCAGGCATCCGATGCAAAATTCTTGCGGGCACGGGCGTGTAGCGCCGCATGGCTCCGTCAACGAGCGCACCGTACCCAAGTCTGTTCGGGTCGAGGTTGTATCTCCCTTGCCGCATGAAAGGGCTATCCGCATCGATGACTGCTGCCGTTTCGCTAACGACCCGGTCTCCCTCGCGCCAACCGGTAACACGGCTACCAACCTCGCAGATAACCCCGCAGAACTCGTGGCCAAGCACGACAGGATACTTCATCGCCCAGCTTTGCTGGCCGGTCCACATGTGCAAATCGCTGCCGCAAACACCGACTGCCTGCACTTCTAGTAACACTTCGTCGTCACGAATCGTGGCTCGCGGAATTTCGCGCAGTTCCACACTGAACCGCTCAGGCCCAAAGTTCACCACAGCCAAGTCATTCATAATGCCCTCTAGCAAATTGGAACAACCGCGGCATCATAGCAGATTTACACCCCGTGCACAGAAAGTATCTGGGGCATCAACACGACTCCAATACTTACCATCACAAAGTAAACACGATAACTCCGCAGCCTTGGTATCGATCCATCGAAACTAGTGCTTCTGGCGCTTCATCAAGAGTGGCCGTTCGATCAATCAAGCGCGTGGGATCGAGCTTGCCAGCTTCAATAAGCTGAAGTAGGTCAGGATAGCAATGAGCCTGCAGCCCATGGCTACCTACGATTTCCAGTTCCCGCCCGATAATCGCATTCACCACCGAGGCTGGCGTTGTATCCCGATCGCTCAGAATCCCGACTTGCACGTGGCGGCCGCGTTTACGTAGCGAGCGAATTGAATTCGCAAAAGTAACGGCGCTTCCCAGTGCGTCGAGAGAAACATCGGCACCACCGTGAGTCGCATCGCGTATCGCGCCACACAAATCTTGAACAGATGCAGCGTTGATTACAACATCAGCTCCCAGACTTTTCGCCAATTCCAACGGCTCATCGCGCACATCCACAGCTAGGACACAAGCACCAAGTGCCTTCGCAACCATCACCGCAGACAACCCAACGCCACCACAACCATGTATCGCAATCCACTCGCCAGGTTGAATTTTTGCCTGCGCAGCAACGGCACGATACGAAGTGGCAAGCCGGCAGCCGAGCGAAGCGGCCGCCACGCTGGAAATACTCTCGGGCAGAGGCACAAGGTTGCCCTCAGCATAGCGCACAGCAACGAACTCGGCGAACGATCCCCAGCCACTGAACCCGGGCTGATACTGAAAATCGCATATTTGCTGATCGCCACGCTCGCATTGCTCACAGTGGTCGCAACCAGCCACGAAAGGAATCGTTACGCGCTGGCCGATCCACTCTTTCCGCACTTCTGAACCAACGGCCACCACAACGCCCGCAAACTCGTGGCCCGGAACATGCGGAAGCTGCTTGATATCCGGATCGCGGCCGTGCCAGCCATGCCAGTCGCTTCGGCATAGGCCAGTTGCCTCGACCCGAATAACGGCCCCATCGGCGACAGGTGCGGGATCAGACACGGCACCGACCTCGATCGGGCCGCCAAATTCGTGATAATAAACGGCTTTCATATTCGAGCTTATTAGTATAACTAGTTGTTGCCGACTGCCTTTTTATCCGCGTTTCTGCTTCTGGTCACTGGGTTATAACCGTGGGAATCGAATCCTTTCATGAAATATTTCGGAACCTGGACCGTGAGCTATGGCTCATCACAGCGCGAGACGGGGAGCTCAGGTCCGGATTGATCGCGACCTATGTTTCCAAGGTTTCGCTGGTGCCTTTGCTGCCCCGGGTAACTGTCGCTTTGGCAACGCACCACTTCACCCATGAATTGATCGTAGCGAGTGGAGCATTCTGTATGCACCTACTCAGCGAAAATCAGCTCGACCTGGTGTGGCGATTCGGGCTCGCGAGCGGCCGAAATGCCGACAAGCTCGCGGGCCTCGATACAACGACCACCTCTTTAGGAACTCCAGTTTTGCGCGATGCAATCGGGTGGCTCGATTGCCGAGTGGAAGCAACGCTCGACACAGGAGACCGTACAGTGTTTCTGGCTGAAGTGGTTGATGCCGACATGAGTAGATATGAAAAACCGCTCACGTTCAATCGCATGCTGACGTTGGCTCCTTCCGAAAAACTGCAAGAACTCAAATCGGCGATGGAACACGATATTGAAATCGATCACGAGGCAATTCATTCATGGCGCGAAAGACACGGACCGTGGGAATAGACGGAGTTCGAGGGGCATGCTTGCTGAATTTGGTGTACAATATTGGTCTTGCCAGAACCCCTCCTAAAAAACCTCGCTGCGGAGTTGCTTCGTATGTTTTCCATACCGCGATGGTTGTTCGCCCTTCCTTTTTCAGCGGCATTGTTTCTCGCTGCACAGACCGTTACCGCAAAAAACTCGGAGAAGCCGAAGGTTGATTCTGGAACTTATACCAACCCGGTTTTCACCACCAACAACCCTGCCGACCCGCATGTATTACTTGTGGACGACACGTATTACTTGTATGCAACGACGCACGGTCGTGGCTACGACGTATACACCTCCGATGATCTAGTGCATTGGAAAGACGGCGGTTCGGTGTTCAAAACACCGCGAGGCGGCGCTTGGGCTCCCGACGTGTTTCATAACAAGCAAGGCGATGGCAAGTTCTATTTGTACTACACAGATAACGACCCGAACGCACCGCCAGGACCACTAGGCAAACAAGTGGGCGTGGCGGTAAGCGATTCTCCGCTTGGCCCATTCGAGGATAAGCGTGTGCTGGCAACCGGCTCGATCGACGGCCATTTGTTTCAAGACGACGACGGCAAGTACTACTTCTACTACGTTGAAATCCTGGGCGGTTTCAAAATCTTCGTGCAGCCGATGGGGGACCCGCTGACGCCGGAAGGCAAGCGAATCGAGGTGATTCGTCCCACCAAACGATGGGAGATGGCCAGCGGGCATGTAACGGAAGGGCCATTCATGCTCAAGCGCAATGGCACCTACTACCTCACCTACTCAGGAAGCGGTGCCGACACGCCGAATTATGCGATCGGTTACGCAACTTCAAAGTCGCCCTTAGGGCCGTTCAAGAAAAACCCAGACAACCCAATCGCCCATCGCAGCAAAGGAATCTTCGGCCCAGGACATCACTGCGTGGTCGATGGCCCGGACGGAAAAATGTGGATGGTCTATCACCAAAAGTACAATGACGGCATCAACTTCAAAAGATTCGTGGCGATCGACCCCATCTGGTTCGACAAAGCAGGCAAACTACACGCCCGGGTTACCCGCGACACAAAAGAACGCGCGCCGAAAAAATAGTGGGGGCGTGCTGAGTCTGCGATAGTCCACCACTTTCGGACAGTGTCGGGGACCTGATAATGGTTCCTATAGAAGGTCCGAAAGATGAGTGAGTTAGAGCAGGAAGCGGCACGTCGTTGACGGCGGTTTAGTGAGGCTCCTTAACATCTCGGTGTCCTCTGTGCCTCTGTGGTGAATCCCATCTGACGAAGTTATTTTGAGCCATCTCTTAGTGCTGCTCGCCGCTTTCGGCATCAAGCGCAAAGCCGCCGCCCAAGCCGAGTCCGAGACCGCCGGCACCGGCCATACCACCCATACCCTTACCGCTTTGCTTCGAACCGTCTCGGTCGCCGCCCTCGGAGCCCTTGCCCTTTCCACTGCCTGTTCCGACTCCCGCACGAGTTGGTCCCTGCCTGGGAATCGCTAACTCGACTGGGACGGGCTCCAGATCAAGCACCTGGCGGATAAAGTCTCGTAGCGAAACCACTAAATCGTGGGTGTGGGTCGCGCGACCCGCTGCAAGATCATTTGCGGCCTGCGCCGCAAGTCGCACTTGTTCTTCGGTGCCGAGTAGAATTACATCGGACAGCGCCGCTTCGACAGCATCGCGGATTCTGCGCGAACGGTCAGAGGATGGTGAACTGTTCGGGTCAGGTATTACAATCCCGGTTTGAGCAGCCACTTCCTCGGCCTGCCTCTTTAGCAGATCACGCAGGTGCGTCGGATCAACTGCCAGATCACCGGTGAAAGAGCCGCCCAGCGTTTTATAGGCGGCAATCAGCGTGCGCAGGCGTTCGTTGATCTGCCGGTTCTCGCGCTCGCGGCGTTGTTGCATCGTCTGCATCACCAGCAAACGGATACCTACCATCACGAAAGTGATGGTCACCAGCCCGAGCATAGTCGTAATTACCGACTGCCAAGAACTGAAGTCGAGATTTCGCATCGTTTGAACTGCCGGGCCGTGCGACAAAGGTTGAAGATGGCTTGCAGTTCGTCAGTTTAACATAAAGCAATGATCGGTGGTCAGACCAGGGCAGGGGTACAGCACCAACGCGGAACCATCTTCGTCAGGCGAGCCTCTCCGAAACTCGTTTACGTGTGCAGGAGGTCAAGGCTTAAGCAGAAAGCCGGTGCCGTGGGCGAAATAGTGGGAAAAGTAGTGGCGCGATGAGTCTGGAAGTTGAGTTTCAAGCAATCGCGGTTCGATTTGGTCCACCTGGCGACTACAAACGGTATCGCAATAGAACGTCACGCCGACGGAATCGACATCAGACTGTTTTCCGAGTGGGATGATCGCCAGGGTCGCCGGTGAGCGGTGATCGTCCTCGGCCGTGTCGGCGGCACCGATATAAGCAGAGAGATGGACAAAGAATTCGCGTCGCTGAGTACCTGCGATTTTGCCTTCGGTAATGCGAGAATCAACGCGGCGGATTAAGTAGCTGCGTTTCGCCAAGAATACACACCACATTTCGTCGTTGGGCGAGAACTCTTTGGCAGGCGGTTTGCCACCAACGAGCACGTCATGGGCAGCATGGATCGCGTCTTCTATCGTCCCGGCAGCGGGGATGTGTCGGAGAACCGTGCCCAGATCAGAACTGTCCTCGGATTCGATAGCCTTCCAGATTTCACGGATTTTGAGTTGAGTTTTTGACGGGTTATCGACCGTGAGCGCGTCTCTGAATTCGGGGACGTTGCGATAGGTGGCCGGTACGTACCAGTCGGCATCGGTCCCGTCGCAGAGCCAAATATCACTAAGAGCAATTTCACTCGGCTTCCAATCGCCGGGCTCCCAGGGAAATTGTCGGTCGCGAAATGTCGGCGTTTCACCCGGGGTCGGCGGTGTCAGTGCTCTCTTAGGGTGGCGCTGCGTGTGGTAGATATCCTGATCCCAGTCAACGGCTTCGCCGAGGCGGGCGACGTCGCGCGCGAGTAACTGTTTATCGCTTTCATCAACGGCCGCAGAATGGATGAACTCGGCCAGTCGCTCCAGCCGCAATTGCAATTCCGCGCCGTAGTCTTGCTCCAATTGCCTTTGGTGTTTGAAGTGCTTGTTGGATGTTTTTTGCAGCTCCTCAGACTTGGCGTTGCGACTGGCGATTTCGTCGTCGGTTGCCGATCGAAGGTCTGCGGTTGTCGTGGCCCTCAGAGAATTGTCGTCAACCAAGCGGACATTCACGGAATACTTACCGGCCGGAAGACGGCCCAGGGGTATGAAGAACCAGTAGGGGTGAAGATCCGCAGTAGCACCGCCAGGTGGCGGGCGGTGCAGCAGGATTTCGGTAGAAGTGGGGGCTATGGTCACGCGATCCAACAGAAATGCGGTCGGTGAGCTGTGAGTCGAACCGGCGTAGACGACGGCCCAATATTGGTCACTGGGGTATGCGATTGGAGAGCTTCGGCGATAAGCGGCCTCCCTAGCGTTATAGATGCCGCCCGCAGCCACAATGAAAACATCCGGACTTTTGGGAGTTTCCAGCGAAACATCTCGCAACTTGAAATCCTCGCGAATCTGAAGATAGTTCGCGCGGAAGTTGCCGCGGTCTGGACAGGTGTCGTGGTAGCAAAGCCGAGTTGGAAGGCTGCCGTAGAATGGTTTTAGAGGATCATGATAACGCATGAAGAAGGCGGACTCGCGGTAAGCCTTGCCGTGGGCAAGCGATTCGTCAAGCTCTTGATAAGTTGCCGGGAAACCGAAGGATGTGCCGCGGTCGACGACGAAATCGCTTAGCATATCACCCTGAACGAGTGGCGCTGGGGGCGGTAGAGCAGGGCGGCTTGGTCGTAGATTTGGCTTTTTTCGCAAGGATGTAATTTGCTTCTTATCGAACATCACCTGGTGGTCGAGTGTGGCAAACAGCTCCCATCGCGAGGCTGGCATCCGCCAGCCGCCGGGAGTGGGTTCAGCAAAACCATCCAAGCTCTTGCTTTCTTCGTACACACGATAGTTTGCCAGTGGTCCTAGCTTTTTGGGAATGGAGCGTAGCCACGGCCAGGTAAAGTACCCTGCCAGAGTCACTAATGAGAACACGATGACGAGAACCCAAGGGCGAGTTAGGCGGCGCATTGGTGCGGAACCCCTTGTCGAACGGTCCGGGAAATGGATTCGACAAAATTATACCGCGTTCGTCCATGAGGCGGTCTATCCAGCAGGATACGCCGCTTGTTCATCTCCCCATAGAATACAGCTTTCTGTCATACCTCCTTTAGGGTTCCGCACTACTACAAAATGCCATCCGCTTTTCGAATCGCTACGCGCCCCTGGTTCTGGAGGAGAGAGGAAATTGCGTGATGCCACCGGTCGTTGACCGGCGGCTAAACGGGAGGCGCAAACAAAAACCCCGCACGACTCATTCGAGTCGACGGGGCTTTAGGTATAAAACCTGGCGATACCTACTTTCGCGCTGGTAGGCACTATCATCGGCCCGTAAAGCTTAACGCATGTGTTCGGAATGGGAACAGGTGTTTCCTTTACGGTATGGTCGCCAGAAAAAGGGCAGGGCACGGTTAGATGCACCTGCACTTGGTTGACTTGGTTTTGAAGCGGGCAAGAGTGGCGGCGAATGTAAGATATAAGATGTTCGATCGAAGAAGTCAGAATTAGAATTCCTAAATCTTCTCTCTTAAATCACACATCGTACATTGCGCTCTCATTTGTTCTTGATTACGGGGCTGGTTTTCAGACCATGTGCCCCACAAGAGCGTTTGATAAATGTGGCCAAGCAATCGTCCGTTAGTACCGGTAAGCTGAACACATTACTGTGCTTACACATCCGGCCTATCAACCTGGTCGTCTTCCAGGGGACTTTCGGCTATTAGCCTACGAAACCTAATCTTGGAGCGGGCTTCACGCTTAGATGCCTTCAGCGTTTATCCGTTCCGGCCATAGCTATCCAGCCATACCGCTAGCGCGATAACTGGAACACCAGAGGGCCGTCCTTCCAAATCCTCTCGTACTAAAGAAGAACCTCCTCAAGTTTCGTGCGCCCACAGTAGATAGGGACCGACCTGTCTCACGACGGTCTGAACCCAGCTCACGTACCACTTTCATCGGCGAACAGCCGAACCCTTGGGAGCTTCTCCACCCCCAGGATGTGATGAGCC
>CAZTWS010000079.1:0-23346 GCA_964618225.1 uncultured Planctomycetaceae bacterium | reverse complement strand
AATTACAGGCCCGATTTCTGGGCACCCACAGTTTATTTGGCGCGTGTGGGGAGTGGTTCTTCGTCTTCCTCTTCGTCCTCTTTCCATTCGGATTCGTCTTCGTCGGCCTCTTCTTCATCGTCGTAGTCTTCAGCATCCTCGAACTCGTCGTCGGACTCTTCCCCTTCGTCCCAGAGTTCTTCATCCTCTTCGAGTTCTTCTTCTGACTCTTCGTCGTCTTCGGTTTCGTCTAGTTCTTCCTCGTCGTCGTAGTCTTCTTCGTATTCTTCCGCCTCATTCTCCTCGGATCCCTCGACAAGTTCGGGCGCGATCTTATTGCGGCGAGATGAAGAGGTAGGCGTAGCGGCTTTAGGCGTGGAAACAGGGGCTTGGGTATTGTCGCTGCCTTGCTGACGAGCTTCCCATTCTTCGAGCGAGATCAGCACATCGCGGGCTTGAGCGCCGTTGTACTGGCCGACGATGCCGTCTTCGGCCATGAAGTCGATGAGGCGCGCGGCGCGGCCGTAGCCGATGCCCAGTGCTCGTTGCAGCAACGAGCAACTTCCGCGGCGTTCGCGCACGACGACATCAACGGCGGCGTTGTAGAGATCGTCGCGGCTTTGGAAATTGCCACCGCCGCCGGCCGCGGCTTCCATTTCGTCTTTCGTTTTGAGCAGCATCAGTTCGCCGGCGAACTGTGGAGCATCGACGCCCACAGAATCGACGACGCGCGTGATTTCATCATCGGTAAGGTAGGTGCCCTGGCCTCGGAGCATCATGCTGGTGCCTGGCTGCAGGAACAGCATATCGCCGTTGCCGAGCAGTTTGTCGGCTCCCATTTCGTCGAGCACGACGCGGCTATCGGTGCGGCTTGCCACTTGGAACGCGATGCGTGCCGGGAGGTTTGACTTGATGAGGCCGGTGATGACATCGACGGTTGGTTTCTGCGTGGCGAGAATGAGGTGGATACCGACCGCGCGGCTCTTTTGTGCGAGGCGGATAATGTGTTGCTCGACATCTTTACCGGCGGTCATCATGAGGTCGGCCATTTCGTCGGCAACGATGACGATGTACGGCAATTGGCGTGGAATGTTTTTCCACTCGTCTTCGCTTTCGGGCTGGATGCGTTCGCGCAGCTCGTCATCGCCCAAAGCGTTGTACACGCTGAGGTGACGCACACCGGCGCGCGAGAGGAGCTGGTAGCGTTCTTCCATTTTGTCGACAGCCCACGCGAGGATGGCCTCGGCTTTACGCATGTCGGTGACGACCGGGTGCATGAGGTGCGGTAGCTTGCGGTAGCCGCTGAGCTCGACCATTTTGGGGTCGATCATGAGCATACGGACCTCGTCGGGGCCGCGTGTCATGAGCATCGACACGATGATCGAGTTGAGGCACACGCTTTTACCGGTACCGGTACGGCCAGCAATGAGCAAGTGCGGCAACGAAGCAAGATCGACCACCATCGGATTACCTGCTACGTCTTTGCCAAGGAAGATGGGGATTTTCATCTTCTTGGCTTTGTCGTTGGTTTCCTCGATCACTTCGCGAATGCGCACGAGCTGGCGATGCTCGTTCGGTACTTCGATACCCACGGTGTTTTTGCCAGGTATCGGTGCCACGATGCGCACGCTCGGCACGCGTAGGGCGATGGCCAAGTCGTCGGAGAGACCGGTGATTTTCGAGAGTCGCAAGCCGGCTTCGAGTTCGATTTCGAACTGGGCAATAACGGGGCCCGTTTCGATTTCGACAACGCGCACGTTGAAGCCGAAGTCTTTGAATGTCTTTTCGAGAATCTTGGCTTTACGACGAACTTCTTTTTCATGCTCTTCGTGACACACCTGCTCGTTGGGCAAGAGCAGGTCGAGCGGGGGAAGTTCGTATTCGGTTTCGTTATCGACGGTCGTTTGGTCGGCCGCGTGAAGCTGTTCGATAAGCTGCTCGCGTTCCGACTTGGGCGGTGCTGGTTTGGCGACAGGCTTGGATGGCGCGGGCGGTGGCGGCGGTACAGACTCGGGCTGATTGGAGCCCATGCCGAGTGCCGCCTTCAAACCTTTCGCGAGTCGGGAGCCGGAGTTTGCCCCGGTGTCGGCGGCGGCTTTCGACGATGTTTCGTCTGCAGTGGCGGCTTTCCCGTTCAGCTTAGAACGCACTTTGATTGCCGGGGCGGGCTCGTCGTCCTCTTCCTCTTCGGCATCGTCTTCTAGCTCATCGTCTTCGAATTCATCCTCTTCGGCGTCGTCGAGGTCATCGTCTTCCTCCTCATCGATTTCGGCTAGCGATTCGAGGTCGGATTTCACGCGTAGCTTCATGCGGCCGACGTTGCCGAGATGGCCGACGTGCATGAGGGTTCGGCCGGTGACCGTGGTGGTGACGGCCGCAGCCCGGAACATGAAGTAATCGGTGGAAAGCAGCAGACCGGCGAGCAACACCGTGACGGTAAAGATGTAGGCACCGGCTTGCGCGAAATGGGATTCGAGAAAGCCGCGGCCCATGGCACCGATGTAACCGCCGGCACCCACAACGGGGCCGGGAGTCCAATTCGGGATCGCCAGGGCTGCGAGGGTTGTAAGGCCGATGATCGACACTGCCCAACCGATGGTACGCAATACGGGTTGGTCGATCTCGTGGCGAACGAGCAGCAAGAAGGTGAGAACGCTAAGCGAGCCTAGCAGGTAATAGGCACCGACGCCCACGCTCTCGAATAAGTAATAAGCGGTGTATGCACCGATTCGGCCACAAGCATTTTCGAACTTTTCGCTGTGAGGCCAAACGAGCGAGCTTGGGGCGTCGTTGGGGCTGTAAGTCCACAACGAGATGCCCAGGAAAGCGATGAGCGCGATCAGAGCGAGGGCACAAACATCGAGCTTTAAGCTGCGGTTTTCGAACATCGTCGGGGGCCGGAGCCGAGGCGGCGCTGGGTGAGATAGCGCAGCGCGAGCCTTAGCAAAGTCCAGTTGCCAGCGAAATATGCTTGGGCACGTCCATGCCCGACGATCTATCCGTAGTCGAGGCGCAGGCGCATGGAGCGCACTGCACATCGTTAATAAGTATTCGGCTAGTCGTTCGAGAGTTGGCTAGCTTTAGCCGGGGTGGAGTCAGGGGTTGCCTGGAGGTTAATGCTAGCACGCGCGTTTTTAAGCGGATGATCGGCACGACCGGCTTGCGGGCGGGGGATTCGTCTGCGGGGCTTTGCCCAGAAACTACGCTAAGCCGCAAGCGGCTGCGACAGCATTGTCTTACGAGCCGATGAGGTAGTGGTTTGACTTCATTTTTTTGGCAAAGCCCGCCTGCGGAGACTGAACGAGATGGCGAGCGGGCTAGGATATACTCGCCTTTCTCGGGGGCGGGGACGCCCCGGCTCGCGGGCTCGTTGCACGTGTTGTAATTGTTAGCGGCGGAAAAAATTGATGGTGGGCCAAAGTTCGCCCGGGTGCTTTTGGCGGAGCAGGGCGACCAGTTCGCCGGTGCCATCTAGCGCGGCCAATTCCGCCTCGGGGTCGGAGTTCGCGATTTGCCGCGAATTGGCTTGGGCCTTTACGGGACGACCGTTGTGGATGTCGTCGATTTCCTGCTCGGTTAGCGTAATACGTTCGAGATGATCGACAGCCGTCACGGCAGGTTGCAACCTTTCGGCAATCGTGGCGGGCGAAATCTGGTCGAGAGGAATTGCGTTGCCGATGGTAAAACGGCCGATGGCGGAGCGTTCCAACGCGGTCATGACGGCGGCGGTGCCGAGCGAAGCGGCTAAATCGCGGCCAAGCGAACGGACGTAGGTTCCGCTGCCGCATTCGATATCGAGCGTAAGCTGAGGATAATCGTAATGGTGGACCGCGAGCCGGTGGATGGTGACAGGCCTCGGGGCCAGTTCGACGGTTCGACCGGCACGGGCTAATTTATAAGCGCGGCGGCCAGCGATTTTGACGGCCGAGTGGGCCGGCGGCACCTGCTCGATGACACCCATGAATTGGGGTAGGGCCGCCTCAATTTGGGCGAGCGTGGGCATCGGCACGTTTTGAAGCTGGGTGACCTCGCCTTCGATGTCGTCGGTGACGCTGCAATGGCCGAGCAAAAAAGTGCCGCGATACCGCTTGGGCATTTGCTGGACGTAGGGGATGAGGCGAGTTGCCTGCCCCACGCAAACTACCAGAACTCCGGTCGCTAGCGGGTCCAAAGTCCCGGCATGGCCTGCTTTGGCGGGTCGGACGATACGCTCGACCTGATCGACGACGTGGCGAGAGGAGCACCCGGCCGGTTTGTTGACATTGAGGATTCCGAAGCTATTCATGGTCGGCCAATTCTCGGGCCGAGGCGGCGCGATGTCTAGCGTGGAGGGCTCCGATTAGTTCGATTTTTTGGGCGGGAACGAGGCGTGAAAACGACCGTGGCACCGTGCGACGAACAGAATTGCAAATCACGCCAGAGAATTACTGTACGATGCAAAACGAAAGTGTATAGTAAGTCGGATATGAGATGTCCTTACTGCCGTGTGGATAACGACCGGGTGATCGACTCACGCTCGAGCCAGGATGGCTTGGCGATTCGTCGGCGTCGCGAGTGCGTGAGTTGCAATCGCCGCTTCACGACCTACGAGCGGCCGGAAGAAACGATCATCAAGGTCATTAAGAAAGACGGCTCGCGAGTGCCGTTCGAGCGCGAGAAAATCAAGCGCGGCCTGGAACGCGCCTGTTGGAAACGGCGAATCACGACCCGCCAAATCGAGGCAACCACCACGGCGATCGAGACGGACGTCTATCAACAATTCGACAGTGAAGTGGAAAGCCGCGAGTTAGGCGAGATCGTAATGCGGTACCTGCGCGATTTAGACGCGGTGGCGTTCGTACGTTTCGCAAGCGTGTACCGCGAGTTCAACGACGTGTACGATTTCTTCGACGAACTCCGCCCGATGCTGGACGAGGGGCGGAAGCCGCCAAGGTAGCCCAAGCGAGAAGTTTCTTAAGTTTCGCTTGGAGCCTGCCTCCAGAAGTTCAGAAGTTTTTTGGGACAAGCTGTGGAGCAGCTTCGGGCGATTGCCGCGTAGTGGACAGTCGTAGGGCAGAACCCTAAAATCAACATTCGTACCTGGGGCGGTAGCTCAGTTGGGAGAGCGCTGCGTTCGCAATGCAGAGGTCGAGGGTTCGACTCCCTTCCGCTCCACTAGAAAACAAGGGCTTCCGATAAGGCTCGGTAACTTAGTAGCGATGAACCACTTACTAACGTGACGCAAAGAACCTCAATAGCCTACTAAAGAAGCTTGGCATTTCTACCGAAGACTCGCTTGTCACGGGAAGGTTCCACTTGTCTCGAAGTTTTTCTGCCGCTTCACGAGTCTCATTGCACTCGTTTACTCGACCATTGCGTGAGTACGCTTCAGCAAGCGAATCCAAGGCACGCATTACAAGTATGGCCCTATGGAGCCGGTTCCATCCGGCGGCAGCATGCTTAGCATGATCGGCGCAATTTTGCCACGCTTCGATTTCGGAATCCTTTCGACCTTCGAGCTGGTGACGCATTGCTTCCAGTCGCCACCAGCGACTATACGTGGCATGAATTCCACTTCCAAGGCCCGTTCCTAATTGCTCGTTGTTCGCCCGCAAGCCTTCAAGCACCGACCAAGCTTCAGATAATGATTCTCCGGCTTTGACGAATTCGCGTTGCTCGAATTCGCAAGCGGCGACTATTACCTTTAGCCGGGCAAGGTTTAGGTAATCAAAACTCTCGGCATCGAGTGTGGCCAAGCCGCGACTCGCCAACCTCTTTGCTGCTCGAACCCGCCCCATTCGCAGCAACTGCGACGCTTCTTGAGCCAGTAAGCATCGGTAGAAGATGCTGCTTATCTGCCGCCGTTCGCATTCTGAAGCAGCGTGATAGTTGACGAGCGCCTGTTTTTGATCACCCAGGATTGAGAAGAGGTCTCCAAGCGACGAGTAAGCCTCAGACTGCTTGAATGAGCTTCGGCTGCTGCTTACGACTTTTCAGTATGCAGCTTTAGCACCCTCCCAGTTTCCAGCTTCCTCATAATCCTGAGCTACGCACTCCCAATACAAATCCTCGTCATAGTCGCCTTTACTTAGGCGGACAGCCCAATCCTTGCCGGCCTCGGCAATGTCTCGTAGTTCGCCCTCAGGTTCGTCGGTCTCATCCTGCCAACGCTCCACTGCTGCTTTAGCATCCGCGATCATTTCTCGAAGGCTATTCGGAAGCTCTTGCGAACCGATTGACGGTAGCATTTTTTCACCTGCCTATTCCCGAATCAAACTCTCAAGCTAAATGCTAACATTCAGTGCGAATCGCTTGCAAGTTTTTCGACTAAGCCACTTTTCTGGTTGCGTTCGGCGGCGGCTTTATTCCAGAATATCTGCAAGTCCTCCGCTTTGAGTCGGTCTGGGTGATGACGCGGCCGGGATGCTATCTACTGATGTGATTTCACTTATCGGGTTGTTTTGAGTATGCCGCAAGCAATGAACTCGGATAAAGCTCTTGGTACCGAGCGGGTGTTGTCTGCCAGCCCGCGACGCGTGTTTGCTGCGTTTGGAGATCCGGAGCAGCTTGCTGCGTGGTGGGGGCCGGAAGGGTTTACCAATACGTTTGAAACGTTCGAGTTCAAGCCGGGCGGGCGTTGGGTGTTTGTGATGCATGGGCCGAATGATATCAACTATCCGAATGAGAGTGTGTTTCGTGAGATTCGGCCGGATAGCACGATCGTGATCGAGCACGTGGTGAATCCGCTGTTCACACTAACCGTAGTGCTTACTGCCCGCGGCGACCAAACGCATTTGTCTTGGGTACAGGAATTTGAGAGCCCGGAGGTTGCCGACAAACTGCGCGCGATATGCGAACCTGTGAATGAGCAGAATCTCGATCGGCTCGAAGCGGTGTTAGCAAGTGGCCAGTTGAAGGGGATAGAGTAAATGAGCGGTGCCAAGGCAAAGAAGAAGTTATCGGCACAGCAGCGTGACGAATTACTCGGTGTGTTAAAAGCACGGTTCGAGATGAACCTGCATCGACACAAGGGTCTGAAATGGAAGGCAGTGCAGGCGAAGTTGGAAGCTAGCCCAGACAAATTATGGTCACTGCACGAGATGGAACGGACCGGCGGCGAGCCAGATGTGGCTGGGCACGACAAGAAAACGGGCGAATTTATTTTTTACGATTGTTGTGCAGAGAGCCCAAAGGGCCGGCGAAGTGTTTGCTATGATCGCGAAGGGTTGGAGTCTCGCAAGGAACATCGACCGGACGACACGGCCGTGGATATGGCCGCGGCGATGGGCATTGAACTTCTCACGGAGGAGCAGTATCGAGAGTTCCAGAAACTTGGGGAATTCGATACCAAAACCTCGAGTTGGGTGCAAACGCCTTCGGGTATTCGAAAGCTGGGTGGTGCGCTTTTTTGCGACCGGCGTTATGGTCATGTTTTTACGTACCACAACGGCGCGCAGTCGTACTATGCCGTTCGAGGGTTTCGGGGGGCGCTGAGGGTTTAAAACTTGGCATCGAAGGTTTCGATCAACTGTGGAGTTCTATTTTCTAATTGAACAGTGACGAAAGCGCATTAATGATACATTGGTAGCATGATGTCGTTTTTCCGAATTCGATTGATCGTTTTTGCCCTGGTTTTTCTGGTCGTCGGGCTGTTTCTATGGCTCCTAGCAACTCCTCGCCGCAGTATTTCAGTTCCACTGTCATCGATTATCTCGACTAGTGGCCAGGGTGAATTGCAATCTGCTACCTCCGCTTATCGGATGGTAGGTGGCGAGAAGCAGTATGTGGTTCCAATCGGCGAAGCGATCCAGTATTTTTTCGATGCAACAAAAGGGCGTGCAGTATCCAATGTGTTTTTGGTGGATGCCCCAGATCAAATTTCAGCGCTGGCCGTCTCTGGCAGGGTTTTCATAGGATACGGAGCTGTGGATACTCCCGTCGCATTGAATCAACCCAATCCGCCCCGGGGGAATTACTGGTTGGTCGTGTTTACTGGTATAGCGGGAAGCGACCCAGTTCGTTGGATTGTAGAAGACGTGGTTGTAAACCAGGACAAGATTGTTTTTAGTTACCACAAGAATCCGCTCGGTATATCGACATGCGATATTCACCATTACTATTACTGGATACCGCTCGGAAACCTTGATGATGGCATTTACCACCTTGAGTTGTACGAAACCAAATTGAAGGCCACGACGCTAATGAGACGTGTTCAGATAGGACAGGCCACTCGATAAAATATAGTTATAGAAGTAATGCACCGAGCGCATCGAAGTAACAAATGGTAGTACGAGTAGAGTATCGACTACGAATTCTTACTGTCGCAAATCGATCGTCACATTGTTACTGTGCGTTGCCGTACGGGTTGAAGGGGCCGCGGTGGGGTTGGCCGCCAAGTGGCTTCGTTCGTGCCGTCCCCACCAAGCGTCGGCCTCTTCGATAGACCAATCGTTGGCTTCTTTGCAACGGGCGATTAGCAAAGCCAAGTCGCGAGCCGTTTGTGGTCGTTTGGCCCGCGACTTTTCGAGGCAGGCGAGCAAGGCATTTTCCAATTCGGGGGGAATCGACACTGGCGTACGTTCGGAAGGCGGCACCGGGGCTGCCGCTACGTGTTTTTGACAGAGATCGATTACGTTATCGGCATCGAAAACGGGTTGGCCGGTCAGCAGGAAATAACCGACCGCACCGACCGCATAGAGATCGCTTCGGCCGTCGACCGAATTCGGCATCTGAATGGCCTCGGGCGACATGTAGAGGGGCGTTCCGGTTAACGATGCTTGCTGAGTGAGCCCTGCCTGCCGCTGATCATCGAGAGCTTTCACGAGACCAAAATCGAGCACTTTCACCACATCGGGCTGGCCGCCGCGGCGATTGAGCATAATGTTGGCCGGCTTGATGTCTCGGTGGACCAACCCCAGCGAATGAGCTTCGTACAACGAACCGCAAACCTGGTTGATAATGTGAATCACTCTCGACGGTGGCTGAGGACCGTAGCGTTCGACAAGAGCTTGCAGATCGATGCCATCGAGGAACTCCATGGCGTAGTAGAAAACGCCCTCGGGCGTTCGGCCATAGTCGTAGATGGCGACCGTGTTCGGGTTGTTGAGCTGGCTGGTGATCTGCACCTCGCGCGCGAACCGCTCGATGGTTCCTTCATTCACTTTATCGGGCTCGAGCATTTTGATCGCCGTTTGTCGGCGCAGCATGGCGTGGTGGGCTTTGTACACAACGCCCATGCCGCCGGAGCCAAGCTTACGTTCGAGTTCGTACTGGCCGATTTGCTGAGCCTCGATCGCGGCCTTTTGGGCTTCGCGGCGCGAGCGAGCCAGTAGGATCGTGAAGACGAAGATCGCCGCAGCGCTCGCCGCCAACAGCGCGAAGAGGCCCCAGAAGGTCCGGCGGAGAATCGTCAGCGGTCGGAATGCTTCGGCATAGTCGACTTCGCTGATGATTCCGATATCTCCCTCGGGAATCCACCTCCAGGTGCCAACGACAGGCACTCCGCGGTAGTCGCGGTATCCGGCCACATCGACACCGTTTTTGCCTTCAATTACTTCACTGGCCGCAAACGTGAGAGGAAGTTCCCGCCGCCTTAGCTGGGGATGAAATCCGCTCGTGAGGTCGCCGCCCGGATCCCGAACAAGTAGCTGCAGGATTGAGCGAGAGTCGTCTTGGTCGGGTAATACCCCGTTGAGAATCAGGCTATCCTCGAATCGGCTACGGGAAACCATGAGGCCTGTTTTATCGACAGCATACGTTTCGCCAGACTGGCCAAATGTGCCAAGATTCAGAATGTGGCTGAAATCGTGTTCCGGGTCGATGCGGAGAGCAAGTGCGCCTACCACCTGGAAACTTTCGTCGCGAATGGGAGCGGCAACCAGCATCGTTGGAACGCCTGTTCTAAGCCGGCCCGATTCATCGCGCAACGCGACCACACTTGGGAACGGTGCAGAAATACTCGTAACCCCGTTCAAGGCTTTGATAAGCACGTCGCGGAATTCAGGAATATCGACTTGTCCTAAGAGCTCTGGACGCGCGGCGGCAACGATCGCGCGTTTTTTATCGGCCACGCCGTAACCGGAATAGCGATGCGCCGTTAACGCAGGTCCAAGCGATTTGTCTAGCTTCTCGCGCAACGTGGCGATTTGCTCAGGTGTTGGGCTTGCTTCAGTCCCCACGTTTAGCAAAGGGTAAATCGTTTGGCGGATGTCAACACTGTTGGCTAGCGACTCGGCATTCGATCTTTGGACCTGATACCATGTTTGGAGCATGGCCGATTCGAGGTCTACCAAGGTTTGAAGTTCCGACTCCAAGCCTTCGCGCATCGTGGTTTCGATCGCGTGGCGAACGAAAAGGCCGATGATGCTTAGAATGACTACAGCAAGGATGGGCCAAACCCAAATTTGACGCTTCAGAAACAAGCCTGTGCGCGAGATGGTTCGGCCGACGCTCGATTTCGCCCAGGTCATGTGGGCAACGGGCTGCGAATTCCCGCTGGCCTGCGATTTGAAAAGTCGGTCGAACAGCTTCATCGAAGAATCTCAAAAGGTTAATTCTCGGTCTACTGCCAGTATACTTGAGACCTGCTGGCCTCTGAGATAGAGTCATTTTTGCTTTGTTGAAACCATATGCTGTAGGAGGCCTCTCTGAGGCCGATTACGTGTACCACTTGAAAGCGGTATCGGCGTCGGAGACGCCTCCCACATCTGCATCAGGCATGATTTCAACAAAGCAAGTCATTTTCAAGTTCGCGTACTGACATTTAATGGAGGAGTTGGGGCAACGCCCCAGGAATTGGTGTGTTTTTGGGGCATTGGGGGGCCTTTTTCTGGTTGGACGGCGTTGCCGCCGCCGCGAAGAAGGTAAAGGTTGGTCGTCGTGCGGAAAATGAAAAAAGCCGCTAGCCAACGGCCAGCGGCTTTAGAATTGACGCGTTTTAAGAGTTCTGGTGGAGCCTGGGCTAATTCCTTTCTTGGAATGGTCGCCGTCCGCGGTTTCCGTTTTGGCCGTCGCGAGGGTCGTTGGTATCGACTCCACCGCGAAGAGCACGAGCACGACCACCTTGTTGGGCGATGGCCGCTTGCAGTTCGCCGGCATCGATGTTGCCGTCGCCATTCCGGTCGGCTCCTTGCAGCATGCCGCGAGCTTGCGGTGGCAACTCGTCGGCAGATAGTATGCCATCGCCATTGCGATCGTATTGCATGAACTGGCCGGTGGCTTGTTGCGCGGCGTTCATTCCTCCAAGACCTTGATTCCCGCCGCGCCACGCTCCACCGCCAAATTGGTTACGCATACCGGCCACCACCGCTTGAAGCTCGGTTTGGTCGAGCGCGCCGTCGCCATTGCGATCGGCATTTTGCAGCATCGGCATCATATTGGCTGGTATTTCGTCGAGGGTGAGCTTGTTGTCTTTATTTTTGTCGAGGGCCATCAATTGATTCAGTTGCGGATCTATCCCGCCCAGTGGCATGGGACCACCATCGATAGAAGCCTCGGCCAATGTAATGTTGCCATCGCCATCGGTATCTAACGACTGCAGTGCTTTGATTGCCTTACGCAATTCGGCTTTGGAAATCACGCCGTCGCCATCAGTATCGATCACGGAAAACATGGCGTTGCCTTGGGGAGCCGCTACGGTACCACCAGGGCCGGCGTTCACACCGACACCAGCTTTGGCGTTAGCAGCGGGTGGCGATGGCGGCGGATTATTGCCGCCGGCCTTGCCGTCTGGTTTAGGGCCAGGCCCACCGAGCAGTTGGGCGAAACTCGCAGTAGTGAAAACAGCCGTTAAAGCACACGCATAGAAAAAGCTTCTCATCTCTTGCTCCTGAACGACTGTTGCCGTGGGTTGAATCGTGACACGGGATAGGCCCAATGCACGACAAGCGCCTGTGGTTAGTATATCCGGCCCCTGCGGGAATAACAGAACGGCGAGTTGCCGCGTTACTGGAAATCGGCCGAAATCCAGGGCGTTTATCGATTGAGAGACAGGCAATTTAACCGCAAAAATGGGGGTCGTTCGCTCCGCGAGCGGAGATTTATCTGGCGGAGCGAGATGGCTAGTGCGTTTTTAAGTTTACCATTCTATTATGCTATTAGCTGGTTGGACGGCGTTGCCGCCGCCGCTAAAGATTTTGTTTCGGCATCGATCACCATCGGAACGCAAATTCTAAAAAATGCACTATGTTGCCACTGCCGCTGACCGTGGCTTTGGCCGTGCCTAGAAGTTTAGGCGGCTTTGCGGGCGAGTTGAATGGCTTGGCGGGCCTCGGAACCTGTCCAGCGGCGCAAAAGTATAGCCGCTAAATGACCGCCAAACGCGATGGAAAGTTTGAGCGCGTGCTCCAGCGGGCGCTCTCGCCCGATTAACGGCACGCAGTCTAAGTCGCACTCCGGATCGGGATCGGTAAGGTTGAGTGTTGGCGGAGCAAAGCCATCGCGTAAGGCGAGTGCCGTGATTGCAAGCTCAACGCTGCCCGATGCGTTCACGAGGTGACCAAACATCGATTTGTTGGAGCTTACGCAAACCGAATCGGCAGCACGACCAAACGCTGTGCGGATGCCGCGGCTTTCGAGCAGGTCGTTCTGCTGCGTGCCGGTGCCGTGGGCATTCACGTACGCAACATCGCGAGAGGAAACTCCACCAGAGCGGAGAGTGCTTTTAATAAGTTCCACGATCACATCGCTGTTTGCATTGAGGCTCGTCATGTGGCGAGCATCGGTAAAGAGTTTTCCGCTGACAGCCTCGGCGTAGATCGTTGCACCACGACGCCGGGCGTGGTCGAAGCGTTCTAGCACGAGCATCGCCGCGCCCTCGCCCATCACAAAACCGTTGCGGTTGCGATCGAACGGACGACATGCACGCGCGGGGTCATCGTGCTCGGCCAGCACACGCATGTTGTAGAAGCCAGCGGCAAAAAGCGGGTGGATGGCTTCGGAGCTACCGGCAAGTGCGATGTCGCATTGACCGTCTTGAATGGCTCGCATGGCCTTGAGTGTCGCGATCGTCCCGCTGGCACATGCGGTGGAGTTGCTGAGCCGTGGCCCACAGAGACCGTAGTCGGTGGCGACCGTGGCACACGCCGTATTGGGGAGTAGTTGCTTCCACCAGGACATCTTACCGGTCGGCATGAGGTCGTGGCGTCCTAAGCGATTGGCGACATAATCGCTATCGCCCATATGAGCACCGATCGAGCAGCCAAACCGGTCGCGATCGACCGTGGCCAGATTAATTCGTGCGTCGGCCAACGCTTCGGCAGCCGTTTGACGGCACAGAGGTATGTTTTTGAGCTGGCCTGGGTGTTCCGTATCGATTGGAACCGTGGCACCCAGCATCAGGCCATCGGGAATACCATAGACGCCGGAAAGCCGTCTAACGCCGCTTTTGCCCCGCTGTACCGCCTTCCAGACAGACTCTCGGGTACGGCCAATCGATGTACACAAGCCAATACCTGTGATGACAATTCGATTTTCGGACGATGATTGCGGCACTGAAATTTCAATAGGCCAGGCTACACGAAGGGCGCAGCGGTGATCTGATTGTTTTCGCAATAGCCGTTTCGGCGCGATCGAACAATCCCATGCGATCGAGCGCCAGAAGACAACCGATGTGCAAAAGGCTAGATAGCGAAAAAACTTGTCCGACGCCACTTGGATCGGCGTTTAGGACGCAAATTCGTGAGCCTGCAATTTTGCTAGCAGTGCTGTCGCGACGCGGCGAAACCTTAAAAGAAACAAGCTGTACCGCTTGAAAAGACTGTAACCACCGGCGCACAATACCATACAGGAGTAGTGGCGGTTCACGGACGTATGCACCCAGCCGCCTGTTTGGAACACAATCCATACCCAGAACGGGTGCGAATGCCGCCCCCCACCGAGCCGTGTCTGACCGGGAGGGGAGTGCAAGTAATCAACGTGGCTTCGCCGGCATGGTTTGCCCGCGACGCATCTGTCTGGGTATGGATTCTCTACGCCAGATGGTCGGGGTGCGGGCCGCTGCTCGGTGCTCCCACGATCTCCACATAGGCTAAGCGGAGTTGATGAAGCAGCGTTTCCATGAGTTGCTGCTCCGAGGGAGTGAGGTTGCCTTTGGTTTTCTCGCGTAGCACTTCAATAAGATCGATCAGGTATTGAGCCTGACCGGGATCTGCTTGCGGTTGGCCAGTGGCCGGGTGAGGAATTTGTCCCAAGGCCACCATGGCCTCGGTGGCCAGCATGGTTAGCAGCATTTCGATGCAAGCCGGAGGCAGCGGGCCTTGGGGGCCCTCCGGGGTTCCGGCATAGGTCTTTTGAGGCGATCTCTCCTCGGTTTCATCTTTCGAGGCGGCCTCTTTTTCAGCCTGCACCTGGGCTTTCCAATCTTCGTCGATAATGATTTTCTTTTCGTCCGCCATGATTTGTTCTCGAAGGTTGGCGAGAGGGTGGTTTGACTTCTATCAAGCGAGGCCTGTAAGCGGCCCGGCACCACAGTAATCGGGGTTTCCGAACGTGGTGATGGGGTGGCCCATGCCATGGGCAAGCGACATCAACAAGCGATTATGCGGCACGTTCTTGAACTTTAGGGACCGACCCATTTGGAAGC
This sequence comes from uncultured Planctomycetaceae bacterium, assembly GCA_964618225.1. Taxonomy (GTDB): domain Bacteria; phylum Planctomycetota; class Planctomycetia; order Pirellulales; family Lacipirellulaceae; genus JABDGM01. The sequence goes on along the minus strand of CAZTWS010000079.1, from coordinate 8,807 downwards.
CGAGGCCATTACCGACGAGCACGAACGGAATGTTATGGAGCGTATGCGAGTTTCCTTTGCCAAGCTCGTTGGTCCACACGAGGAGCGTGTTATCGAGCAGGCTGCCACCACCGCCCGGTTCGGGCGTCTCCGCCAAGCGATTCGCCAAGTAAGCAAGTTGCTCGCAGTACCATCGATTGATACGGATGAGCTTGTCACGCGCGTCGGCATTGTTATCTGGCTCGTGAGACAGGCCGTGGTGGCCATCGGAAATACCGAGCCAGTTCATTTGCGCATTGCCTACGGAATTCGTGTATTGCAATGTGGCAACCCGTGCGAAATCGGCGGCGAAGCTGTTCACCATAATATCGATTTGCTGCTTGCTGATCTTGGGGATGTTGTCGTTTTCCAGTTTCACGTCAGCTTCGAGCTGCGGCACGGCGTGGCCGACCGAGGCATCGGACGCGTTAGGTCGTAACTCTTGTTCTAACTCGCGCACGTAGGTGGTGTGTTCTTCTAAAAGTTGCCGATCGTCCGCGCTGACGAGTTTACGGACGGTGGCCAAGTCTTCTTGAAGATCATCAAGCACGCTTCGCAGGCTTTCCTGATCTTTCATTCGACCGTAGAGCTTCGAGAACATTTGATAGGGGCTGTTAATCGGCGTAAGAGGCCGATTAGGACCGGCATAGGACATGCGAGTCCATGTATCGGCACGCTCGGGAACCATCACGCCGAATTCCAACGAGCCGAGGCGGGTACGTGTCGAGGGATTCGATTGCAGGAAGTTTTTAATTTCCTGGTCGATCGAAATGCCCTTCGACCAACCGGCCGGGGTGCCACCCCCGCCCTGAATGTTGCCAGGAAATAGCTCGGCACCTGTGAGCAGGCAACCGATGCCGCGCATGTGGTTATCACCGTCGCCGCCGATTCGATCACTCACGCCGTGCAGTAACAGCGTACGGCTTTTGAGCGACTCCAACGGCTTGAGCGATTCTTTGAATGCATGGAGTTCGCCCGCTTCGTCTGGCCAGAAGGCATCGGGAATCACGCCGTTGGGTGTGAACATGATTACCAATCTTTGACGGCGAGGCACCGAGTTGGCCAAGCCTAAACTCGACAGATTCAGCGCGAAAGGCAAAGCGGCCGTGCTAATTCCCAGATTACGAAGGAACTCTCGGCGTGATGCGGGTGAACTCATAATCGAATTCCTTTCTGCGTAGCGACCTAGTTCGAGTGCAGAGCACTCGTGGCGACGATCTCCACAGCCAACTTGCGAATATTGAAGTTATTCTCGGCGAATGATTTTTGCAATTGTTGCCAGCAATCGGGCCCATAGGCTCGAATCGGCTGTTTGACTAAATATTGAAAAAGTTGCTGCACGAAAGCCGCCTGGGCCTCTTCGCTCGCAGCCAAAAAAGCAGCCAACTGGGTCGCTCCGTCAAATTGTACGAGTTGTCCCGATTGGGCGATATAACTGCCCGAAGCATCGATGGGCTGGCTCTTTTCCGACGATCGATAGCGGCCGATGGCGTCGAACTCTTCTAGCGAAAACCCTAGAGGGTTAATCATGGTATGGCAAGTTTGGCACATAGGAGGCTGAGTTTGCAAACTCACTCGCTCTCTGGTTGTTAAGTCGGCATGCAACTCGAGAGGCAAGGGCGCGACGGCTTCGGGAGGCTGACGAAGCGTTCGGCCCAACACATTGCGAGACAGGAACACGCCACGGTGAATCGGCGAAGTCGCATTCGCGTAAGCAAAGCAACTTAGCAAATAAGGATGGGCGACAATTCCTGTGCGGTAATCGGGTTGACACCGCACTTTGGTAAATGGTGCATCCCTGGGCAACTCCACGTCGTAAATCGCCGCAAGTCGGCCGTTGAGATAAACCGAATCCTCCCGCAAAAGTTGCTGAAAACTACTGGACTCGCTCTGGAGCAGTTCGTCGAGCGAAAGTTCCAGCGACGTGCGTAAATCCGAAAGCACTTCGGGCGTGAATTGAGGAAATAACGCCGGGTCTTTCGACACATTGGGAGGATCACTCACTCTGAGCCAAGTCAGCAAGAAGTTCCGCAACTTGGACGTTGCCCGTGGGTCGGCCGCCATTCGATTCAAAATTTTTGTAGCCGGTTCACGGTCGACCGAGAAATTCAGCTTGGCCGCGTTGCGAAGCGGCTCATCGGGAATCGAGTCCCACAGCCCGAAGGCCATCCGCGAAACGATGTCGTGCGGATCGTTTGCCGGCTCGTCGCCGATTTCTCGATACAGAAAGCGCGGCGACTTTAATAGCAACAGAATGACTCGCTTGAGAGCCACGTCGGGGTCTTGCTCTTCGGCAAATTGTCGATCCACATACAACAGTCGCTGCTTGTCGGTGAGTGGCCGTCGAAACGCTCGTTCGGCAAACGTGTGGCAGAAGTCGATCAGGCGAATTTCTCGATCGGGCAAATCCTCTTTAATTCCTGTCAACTCGGTCAAACGCTTCACCACATAATCGGCCGTTTCAATGGCCGCCTCGGTGGTTGCTTCGTCCCATGTTTTTGATACCGACGTTCCGCGCTCGTAGCCTACGCTCCGATCATCGGGAGGAAACGGGGTGCTAAGAATAAAAACCTCGTTCGTAGAGGCGGCCATCAGATTTCGTTGAGGTATGACCTCAACCGTATGAAACGGTCGTCGCCATTCTAATACAATCGACGAAGTTGCCTTGGCATCATCCTTGGGTTGCTGAGAATCGCCAACACCTTGGCGTGATTTAGAAAACGCTAATCGGATCGGATACGCCTTGCCGCCCAGCAAACGTATTTCACCACGGAATTCTTTGTCGTCGCCCGATTTGACCCAAGCATCGATGAGCGGGGTTCGTCGATCGTTGACGAACAATCGGCAGGCGTTTTCCGTGCGAACAATAAATTCATAGTCGCCCGTGTCTGGGGCCAAAATCGAACCTTCCCACATAATGGAAAAATTATTCGGTTCAAAGTTCGCGTCTGGCGGTCCTTCCCCAAATTGAAAGCGCACATTCGGATCGACGCGTTCAATGAGTTTAGACTGGGGACGGAAGTCGCGTGCGGCAAAGTACCGCCCCACGAGGCCTGGCTCGCCGGCCACAGTGACGCGTGCCCGAAAACTGTCGATCAAGTCGGCTAACGCGTTTTGATGTTGCCGCACGGTTAATCGCGATAGCTCAACTCGAGCTGGCTTGTCGCGGAACTGCGCCTCGGGGGAATAGAACGCCGTGTAGATATATTCCGCCACGAGCCGAGAGTCGGCCGCCGAGCATTTCTCCTCGGTGTCTTCAGGCATCGTTTCGGAAATTAGCGTAGCAAGCTGAGCAATCGACCGATCTCCGACGAGAGGCGTGGGATAAGAATCCTCGGTCCCTTCACCGTTCGCCCCATGACAGCGAGCACATTGATCGCGGTAAATTTTTTCTCCCTGGGCGACATCAGCACTCGCAGGCAAATTCAGCAGGACGGAGAACGTCCAGATCAGAGCGTTTAAGGCGAACGGTTTTCGCATGACGATCGCCAACGTCGGGGGGAGGGAAGCGGGCGGGAAAATCGCCGTCAACGGCGGCAGGCAGGATCGTGAAGCTATGCGGGGTAGGCTACTAGCATAACCTATTTGGCAGAAAACTGCCAGCGAAACGCGTCGGCGGCTAGTACGGATATTTGCGGCAAAAACTCAGGATGTTCGCTCTGCGTGCTGAAGACTCATCTCGCGGGGCGAGATGACTACAAAGCTCGCACTCTGGAAACAGGGGGAGGGAGAAAGTCCAGATATCTACAATGAGTGCCCTGTATGACCACGCAACACTCGTAGCACTCCGGAGAATTAGTCGCTGTCGCCGCCAATGCGGTCTTTACCGACCCAGCGGCGCAAAGCTTCGGGTACGGCAATCGAGCCATCGGCTTGCTGGTAGTTTTCAAGAATGGCAATCAACGCACGGCTAACCGCGATGGCGGTTCCGTTTAACGTGTGAACGAATTGGGTACCTTTTTCACCCTTCACTTTGTAACGGATGTCGAGCCGTCGGGATTGATAATCAGTGCAATTCGAAGTGCTGGTGACTTCGCCATATTCACCGCTGGTTCCACGACCGGGCATCCAGGCTTCGAGGTCGAATTTACGATAAGCGGGGCCGCCTAAATCGCCGGTTGCAATGTCGAGTACTCGGTACGGAATTCCCAAGCCATCGAAGATTTCGCATTCCAGGTCGCGTAAGTAATTGTGCATGTCCTCGCTTTGCTCGGGCAAAGTAAAGGCAAACATTTCGATCTTCGTGAATTGATGCACGCGGTACAAACCGCGCGAGGCACGCCCGGCAGCCCCTGCCTCGGTGCGGAAGCAGTGGCTGATGCCGCACAGTTTGATTGGCAACTTCTCGGCCTCGATCACCTGCCCTGCGTACAATCCCCCAAGCGTGATTTCGGAAGTGGCAACCAGATTCAGGTCGTTGTTTTCGACACTATAGATTTGCGTTTCTGGCCCGCGTGGAATAAAACCCACGCCTTTCAGGACATCGCCTCGCGCGAGGTCGGGCGTAATGGTGGGCACGAAGCCTTCTTTCACAAGTTTTTCTACCGCGTAGTGTTGCAGCGCGAGTTCGAGCAGCGCGGCCTCGTTGCGGAGAAAATAAAAGCCATTACCGGCAACTCGTGCGCCGCCTTCGAAATCGATCAAGTCGTGTTGTTCGGCAAGTTGAACGTGGTCGAGCACCGGGAAACTGAACGGCCGCACGTCGACATTGCCGCGGCACAATTCCTTGCTGGCATCCTCGCCGCCGATCGGTGCCTCGGGATGTGTCAGATTCGGCATGGCGTTGTGAATAGCACTTGCTTCGGCACCAAGCCGCTCGATGTGAGTCGCGATTTCTTCTTTCTTCTCGCGAATAAGCCGGCCTTCTTCCTTACGTGCTTCGCGCTCCGCATCGTCCTTGGCCTGGCCAATCGACTTACTGACGACGTTGGCTTGACGCGACAATTCCTCAAGCTCTGCTTGCAGCTTGCGGCGTTGCGATTCCAGATCGACAAAGCGCGCGACGTCTGTTTTCACGCCACGACGGTTGCAGTTTTCTTGGACAACCTCGGGGTTCTCTAGAATATAACGCTTATCAAGCATGCGATGCCTATCGGGCTTGGGAATTTAACCACAGAGGCACAGAGAAAAGAAAAGATTTTTGAACCACGAGGCACGAAGACACAAAGGTCGATTAAAAATCCCATATGGCCTTATACCACAAACAAAAAAGGCCACCTCGAAAGTGTATAAGTTGCTTAAATGCTTCGTGTCTTGGTGGCTTCGTGGTTCAAAAAATTACTCTTCCGAATCTCTGTGCTCTCTGTGTCTCCGTGGTTGACAAATTCAAAATTCTAACGCGATATCGCTGCCAATTCTTGCCACAGGTGAGCACTGGCGAGCGTGCCGCGGTGGTAATCGTCGAGCGAAAACTTCTCGTTCGGGCTGTGCGTGTTGTCGTCGTTTTGCCCCCAGCCGAGGAGCAGCGCATCGGCCCCTAACTCGCGAGTAAACGTATTAACGATAGGAATCGAGCCGCCTTCGCGAATATAGACGGGCTCTCGTCCAAAACCTTTCTCAATCGCTGCTGAAGCCGCGCGCACGTAAGGGCTGTCGAGCGGCACCACGACGCCGGGCGCTCCGTGGTGATCGATCAACTCCATCTGAATGCCGGGCGGTAGTCGTTCTTCCAGAAACTTTCGTAACGACTTTGCGATTTTGTGCGGATCCTGGTTAGGCACCAACCGGAAGCTGAGTTTTGCGCTCGCTTTGGCAGGCAACACGGTCTTCGCACCCTCGCCTTGATAACCACTAGTGAGGCCGTTGATGTCACACGTCGGTCGTGCCCATCGGCGCTCAATCGACGTGAAGCCGTGCTCACCCCACATGCCACCGACACCAACGCTTTGCATGAATTCTTCGTCGGTGGCTGGTAGCGATGCAAACTCGCTACGCTCTCGGTCGGACAGCGGAATTACATCGTCGTAAAAGCCGGGGACTTGGATGCGACCGTGTTCATCCTTCAGCGCGGCAAGCAGCGAAACAAGCGCGCCGGCTGGGTTCGTTACGGCACCGCCAAACGTGCCCGAGTGGAGATCTTGCTTGGGGCCGCGTAGACGCAGCTCGAAATAAGCAATGCCACGCAAGCCGTAAGTAATTGCCGGAATGCCGGGCGCAAATTGGCCGCAATCGCTGATGACAACCGTATCGCAAGCAAGCCGTTCGCGGTTCTCTTTGACGAAAGGCGCGAGGTGTTCGCTACCTACTTCTTCTTCGCCTTCGATCAGGAACTTCACTTGAATGGGCAGCTTACCGACGGTCTTGAGCCATGCTTCCGCACCTTTTACGTGGGTTAACATTTGGCCTTTGTCGTCGGTCGCACCACGGGCGTAGACATTTCCGTTCCGCACAGTGGGTTCGAACGGTGGGCTGATCCATTCATCGAGCGGTTCAGGAGGCTGTACGTCGTAATGTCCGTACACAAGTGCCACGGGTTTGCCTGGTACCGCTGGCGTTTCAGCGTAAACAAGCGGATGCCCCGCCGTTTCGACCATTTCGCTCTTCAATCCTAGCCCCTGGAATTGTGCCAGCATCCACTCGGCCGCCCGGTGGGTTTCAGCACGTTGGCGCGAATCGGCACTCACGCTTGGAATTCTCAGCAACTCGCTGAGGTCCTCTTCAAAGGCCTTGCGGTGGTCGTGGATATACTTGGTGACGGCGTTCATATCTTTGCGACTTCCGAAGCTAGCGGTTGGGCGTACAATATACTGTTCTACCAGCGGTTTCACCACCGCAGGTAACAAGGACACCACCATGGATTCACAACCATTTTCCGACAACCCCGACTCCGGCGACAGCGGCTGGACGGCTACCCTGGTGCCCCAAAAGCAGGCGGCACCCAAGCGAAAACGCAGCCCGAACGGCATTCCTCGCTACAACGTCCTCCTGTGGAATAGCGATGACCACACGTTCGACTATGTAGAGCGGATGCTGCGAGAGCTTTTCGGCCATACCCAGGAAGAATGTCACAAGATCGCCAAAACAGTCGATGCCGAGGGCAAAGCCGTCGTGCTGACGACGACCAAGGAACACGCCGAACTTAAGCGCGACCAGATCCTAGCTTACGGCAAGGACGAAACCCAGGAAAACTGCAAAGGTTCGCTCTACGCTACAATCGAAGCTGTGGAATAAGAAACACCGAAATGAAGTTGCGCACACTGACGCTAGGTTGCAAAGTCAATCAGTACGAAACGGAGTTCGTGCGCGAGGGGCTTTTGGGCATCGGTTACGAGGATGCCACGGGCGAGGAGCATGCCGAGCTGTGCATCGTCAACACGTGTACCGTAACGAACGAAGGCGATGCCAAGAGCCGACAGGCAATTCGTCGGATGGCGAGGCGCAATCCGGGGGCCAAAATCGTCGTCATGGGGTGCTACGCGACTCGGGCCCCCGAGGAAGTGGCTACGTTGCCCGGCGTTTCGCAAGTTGTTACCGACAAGCGTGAGTTGCCCGATCTGCTGGGCCGCTTTGGGGTGACTGATGTGCCCACGGGCATTAGCGGCTTCGGCCGCCGGCATCGTGCGTATGTAAAAGTGCAAGATGGCTGCACGCTACGTTGCAGCTTCTGCATCATTCCTTACGTGCGACCAAACTTGGCTAGCAGGCCGATAGAGCACATTCTCGACGAGGTTCGTCGCCTTGTTGATCGCGGCTACCGCGAAGTGGTACTTACGGGCATCCATTTAGGCCACTATGGCGTCGATTGGAATCGCCGTCTCGTACCCTCCGATGAGGGCACGGTTGCCATGCCATTGCCGAAAGAACAATGGGTGCGCCTTTCGCACCTTGTTCGCCAAATCGCAGAGCTACCTGGCGACTTTCGCGTGCGGCTTTCCAGCATCGAAGCCACGGAAGTTACTCGCGAATTGATCGACGTGATGGCCGACTATCCGGATAAAGTGGCACCCCACCTGCACATTTCGATGCAAAGCGGCAGCGATAGCGTGTTGCGGCGGATGCGTCGCCGTTGGGGCAGCCAGCGATTCGTCGATCGTTGCCGGCTATTGCAGGAACGACTCGACCGGCCAGCAATCACGACCGATATCATCGTCGGTTTTCCCGGCGAAACCGATGCCGAGTTCCAAGAAACCATCGCGGTCTCGCGAGCGGTTGGATTCTCCAAAATTCACATTTTCCCGTTCAGCGCTCGTCGCGGCACTCCGGCCGCCACGATGCCCGACCAAGTGCCCAAACCGGTGCAGCAAGAGCGTTGCCGAGAGCTTGCTGCCATCGAAGCCGAATTGCGAAACGAATACTACCGCAGCCTGCTCGGCCGCGAGTTGCGAGTTCTGGTGGAAACCGCGGAAAACGCCACTAGCAGATTGGCGAACGAATCGGCTTGGACTGGTACCTCCTGCCGCTACGCCACGGTGGAACTGCCAGCAGGCGTTGCCGTCGAGGGGAATTTCGTCGACGTAATCGCCGCCGGCATCCGCGACGATCGAATTGTCGCCGGGCTGTAGGTCAGGCTTTCCAGCCTGACACTCTTCCAGTTGGCCAGTTTGAACCTGAAGCTGGGTACGGCCACAATGTGTCAGGCTGGAAAGCCTGACCTACATTGGGGGCCGTTGTGACCCCTTCTGAACACCGGTATAATCGGCCGTTTGTTCATTACTAGTTAAGCAGAAGGGCGGCTACAGTCCGCTCTGTCGGAGGAGGAAAGAACGTGGCTATCCGAGTCGCCATCAATGGGTTTGGACGCATCGGGCGTCTGACATTTCGCAATCTGTGGGAACGCAAGGGCGAGTTCG
>CAZTWS010000078.1:0-23375 GCA_964618225.1 uncultured Planctomycetaceae bacterium | reverse complement strand
GGGTTCGACAGCAAGTACCTCAACACGCTCTACGTCGACAAGAACCTCAAGCACCACGGGCTCATTCAGGCATTCAGCCGCACCAACCGCGTGCTCAACGCGACCAAACCCTTCGGGCAGATTCTCGACTTCCGCGGCCAGCAGGACGCCGTCGACGAAGCCATCGAACTCTTCTCCGGCCTCAAGCCCGAACTCGCCCGCGAAATCTGGCTCGTCGACAAGGCCCCCAGGGTCATCGAAAAGCTCAAGGACGCCGTCAAAAACTTGGACGTCTTCATGAAGTCGCAGGGCCTCGAGAACAAGGCCGCCGACGTTGCCAATCTCAAGGGCAACGACGCCCGCGCCGCTTTTCTCAAGCAGTTCAAGGAAGTCCAACGGCTGCAGACCCAGCTCGACCAGTACACTGACCTCACCGAAGACGAGAAAAAGACCATCGAGCAGGTCCTGCCCAAGGACCAGTTGAAGGGTTACCGCGGCGCGTACCTCGAAACCGCCCAGAAGCTCCGCGAGCAGAAGCCCAAGCCCGCCGACGACACCGGCGACACCCCGGGCGAAACCGATCTCGACCAGCTCGATTTCGAGTTCGTCCTCTTCGCCAATGCCCTGATCGACTACGACTACATCCTGAATCTCATGTCCCGCTTCACGCAGCAGGACCCGAAGAAGAAGCTGCGCATCAGCCGCGAGCAGCTCATCGGCATCATCGAGACCGACGCCAAGTTCATCGACGAGCGCGAGACGATCACCGACTACGTCAAGACGCTCGAAGCCGGCAAGCCGATGGACGAAAAGACCGTCCGCGCCGGCTACGCCGCGTTCAAGGCCGAGCGGGATGCGCAGCAACTCGCCGGCGTCTCCACGAAGCACGGCCTGCCCGTCGCGGATGTGCAGGGCTTCGTCGATACCATCCTCACCCGCATGATCTTCGACGGCGAACAACTCACCGAACTGCTCGCCCCCCTTGACCTCGGCTGGCGCGCCCGCACGGAAAAGGAACTCGCCCTGATGGCCGACCTCGTCCCGCTCCTGAAGAAACGCGCCAACGGCCGCGAAATCTCAGGACTCAACGCGTACGAGGGGTGAGGTGTGGCGAAGAAGGACGGGAAGACAACATCGTTGGTGCCGACGCTGCGGTTTCCGGAGTTCCGAGATGCGCCGGATTGGAACGCCATCAATGGCAACAAACTCTTTGATTTGATCGATCGACGTCCCGCGCCGCCCGGATTGCCGGTCTTGGCGATCACGCAAGAGCACGGCGCTGTCCCGCGCGATCAGATCGACTACCACGTGTCCGTGAGCGAAACGAGCATCGCGAGCTACAAAGAAGTTCAGCCGGCAGACTTCGTCATCAGCCTTCGGTCGTTCCAAGGCGGCATCGAGTATTCACTGTTCCACGGCATTTGCAGCCCGGCGTATCTGATCCTCAAACGAACGGGCGAGGGAGATGACCACTTCTTCCGTCACTTGTTTAAGTCTGATCGCTTCATTCAGCAGCTCACGCGCAACATCGAAGGCTTGCGCGATGGGAAGATGATCAGCTACAAGCAGTTTTCAGAGCAGTTGATCCCGACGCCCGCACCCGCCGAGCAGAGGAAGATCGCGGCGTGTCTGGCGTCGCTGGACACGTTGATCGCCGCCCGCGGGCGGAAGCTGGCGGCGCTGGCGGCCCACAAGGAAGGGCTGATGCAGCAGCTCTTCCCCCGCCCCGGCGAATCCCTCCCCCGCCTCCGCTTCCCCGAGTTCCGGGAGGCGGGGGAGTGGGAGGCGAAGCCGTTCTCCGAGCTTTGCGATATCAAACACGGCTACGCGTTTGAGAGTGAGTTTTTCAGCAGCGAGGGCGAATACGTGCTGCTTACGCCGGGCAACTTTTACGAGCAAGGCGGCTATCGCGATCGGGGAGAGCAACAGAAGTACTACACCGGGGAAATTCCGCTGGACTATGTGCTTGCCCGAGGCGACATGCTCATCGCTATGACAGAGCAGGCAGTCGGACTGCTCGGTAGCCCCATTCTGGTTCCGCAGTCGGACAGGTTTCTCCACAACCAACGACTCGGGCTCGTTAGCGCAAGACCCGGGGTTGCGTGGGTAACCGAGTTCTTTTTCCATCTCTTCAACACCGACTTCGTTAGGAACGCCATTCAGAGCACTGCTTCGGGAACAAAGGTACGCCATACATCGCCGACGAAGGTGGGCGATATCACTGTTCCGACCCCTCCTTCCGAAGCCGAGCAGCAGCGAATCGCCTCGTGTCTCGGCTCGCTGGACGCCGCGCTCGCCGCCGAGGCCCAGGCCCTGTCGGCCCTGCGGACGCACAAGAAGGGCCTGATGCAGCAGTTGTTCCCGTTGTCGGAGGGAGCTTAAACAATGTCATGGTCGCTCGAATCAAATTGGCAGCCTACGCGGCTGATGGAAGTAGCGGCGTCAGCAGACACGAGCACAGGCGCGACCGAAGTAACAACCGACGCTGGACGAGCCTACATTAAGACGCTGGGAAACCGCCAAGGACCACACGTTCTGGCAACTGATTGGGTCGGTACCCATTTAGCCAAATGGTTCGGCCTCAGCACATTCGACATTGCCATCCTGAGGCTCGATGCGAGTGATGAATTTCAGCTCCCGCGGGGCTACACAGCACAGCCTGGCCCGGCATTTGCCGCGCGAGCGATGTCAGGCGATCCATGGGGTAAGTCGGGGCTTGTGCTAGACGTGCTCGTGAACCGGGACGACATCACCCGCGTCGTTGCTTTTGATACTTGGACGCTCAACTGCGACCGTTACCACTACGACACTGCAGCTCGTAAACCCAACTTCGACAATGTGTATTTGTCGAGCGAAAGTGTTGAGCCAGGTAAACGGAGGCTGATCGCGATGGATCACGGCTTGTGTTTTATTCGGTCTGGGGAGGATCTGACGAAAAGACTGGCTGAGATCGGGAAGGTACAAGACGAACACGTTTTCGGGCTCTTCCCCGCGTTCCGCGACCACCTTGACCAGAGTATTATAGAGAGTTGCGCCTCCCGCCTGCGGGAAATGGGTGCCGAAATCGCGCGGGCGATCGTCGAAACGGTCCCCAGGGAATGGGATGTAAACGACGAAGCGCGGCTAGCGTGGATTGAACTGATCTATCGCCGGGCGGGCTATGTGGCCGATAACTTGCAGGCATGGATCGAACGTGAAGTGCCTGGTTTTCGAACTGCGAGTAAATAATGGCATCTCAAAGAGCATTCTATAGTATCGTTCAGTATTGCCCTGATCGGTTTCGCGCCGAGGCGGTCAATATCGGGCTGGTGCTGCTGTGCCTGGAGCCGCATGGGGTGCGCGCAAAGACAACCAGCAACTACTCGCGAGTGAGAAAATTGTTTGCCGCGTCCGGCGCTGACCTAAAGGACATTAAGCTCTCCGTGCAGTGGTTTACCGAACGCATTGAACAAAGTGCCGAAGAGTTTCTGACCGAGAAGGACTTGGCTAACTTTGCGGCATCTCGCGCTAATGATTTGCGCCTGACCGAGCCGCGACTGGCCAAGATCGAAAACATCGATGTGGACTTCGATCGCTTGTTCACCAAACTCGTCGAAGAGCGGGTCACCACCGCAGTGCTCGCGACCGTGTCGCCCGCGGTTGTACTGCCGCCGAACTTGAACGAAGTGATATCTCGTTTGTCCCAGAGTGGCAGGGTATGGGATCCGAAGCCGTTCAGGGTGCCGATCAGCAAGCGCAAACTCGACGTACCCTACGCATTCCGCAACGGGGTAGTGAACTACATCGCGCCCGAGGTCTTCACACCGGGTAAACGTAGCGAGGGCCGGGCCGCAACCCTGGCGGTCGATGGCCAGTTCATTCAACGACACGGCGTCGATGGCGAAGCGGCCAAGCTTATTGTCGTTTCGACCCAAGAGAACGAGAAGCAGCGCAGGGAGATCGACGACCACGTCGAACCCGTGTTCCGCGAGATGGGGGTACGTCTGATTCGACCGCACAACGCCGAAGCGTTCGCGAGAGAGGTCGAAGCGTCTGCACATTGATCCATGACCGCCATTGACCAAAAGCAACTCGGCAAAACGCTCTGGGCCATCGCCGACGACCTGCGCGGCGCGATGAACGCGGACGACTTCCGCGATTACATGCTGGCGTTCCTGTTCCTGCGCTACCTCTCGGACAACTACGAGGCAGCGGCGAAGAAGGAACTGGGCAAGGACTACCCCGACCCGAACGCCATCGGCAACGGGGGCAAGACGCCGTTGTCGGTCTGGTATGCCCAGAACAAGAAGGACGTCGCGGTTTTCGAGAAGCAGATGCGGCTGAAAACGCACTACGTCATCAAGCCCGAGCACCTGTGGACGAGCATCGCCCACATGGCCCGCACGCAGGACGGGGAACTGCTGCACACGCTGCAGGCGGGGTTCAAATACGTCGAGAACGAATCGTTCGAGAGCACGTTCGGCGGACTGTTCTCGGAAATCAACCTCGCATCGGACAAGCTCGGCCGGACTTACGAGGCCCGCAACGCGAAGCTGTGTACGATCATCGGGCGCATCGCCGAGGGGTTGGCCGAGTTCTCGACTAGCACGGATACGCTCGGGGACGCGTACGAATACCTGATCGGGCAGTTTGCCGCCGGCAGCGGGAAGAAGGCGGGCGAGTTTTATACGCCCCAGCCGATCAGCGACATCCTTTCGGGCATCGTCACCCTCGACAGCCAGGCGCCGGACCAAGGGCAGCGCAAACGACTGGAAAGCGTGATGGATTTCGCCTGCGGTTCGGGTTCATTGCTGCTGAACGTGCGCAAGCGCATGGGAAAGAATGGCATCGGCAAGATCTACGGGCAGGAAAACAACATCACCACGTATAACCTCGCACGCATGAACATGCTGCTGCACGGGGTAAAGGACACCGAGTTCGAAATCTACCACGGCGACACACTAAAAAACGAGTGGGACATGCTGCGGGAAATGAACCCGGCAAAGATGCCCAAGTTCGACGCGGTCGTGGCCAATCCGCCGTTCAGCCTTCGCTGGGACCCCGGCGATGCAGCGAGCGAGGACGTGCGATTCAAGAGCCACGGCGTGGCGCCCAAGAGCGCTGCCGACTTTGCGTTCCTGCTGCACGGGCTGCACTACCTGAAGGACGACGGCGCGATGGCGATCATCCTGCCGCACGGCGTGCTGTTCCGCGGCGGCGTCGAGGAACGAATCCGCACGAAGCTCCTGAAAGACGGGCACATCGACACGGTGATCGGCCTGCCGGCGAACCTGTTCTACTCAACGGGTATACCGGTGTGCATCCTAGTGCTGAAGAAGTGCAAGAAGCCGGATGATGTGCTGTTCATCAACGCGGCCGAGGAATTCGTGAAGGGCAAGCGGCAGAACGTGCTGACCGAAGCACATATCGCCAAGATCATCGGCACGTACCAGAAGCGCCCGAAGCAGATCGAGCGATACGCGCGGCGCGTCGATATGAAGGAGATCGCGGCGAATGTCTATAACCTTAACATATCACGATACGTCAGCACGGCGCAAGCTGAAGAAGAGATTGACTTAGCAGCAACCCATGCTGAGCTTGTCACCATTGACAAAACCATGCGGGAGGCGACAGATACCCACAACGAGTTTTTGAAAGAACTTGGACTTCCCCAATTACCCGGCGGCACCTCCACTAAAAAAGGAGGTGGCAAATAAATCACGAGGTAAGATTAGTTTTTACAGTTTCGCCAAACGAGGTAACTTAAGTACCTGGGGCGACGTGGTGGTGGGGGCGTGGCTCAGATTTCCGGGCAGTGGGGCCCCCTTTATTGACCGCCCTATTCTTCGTGCTCGATTGGCCCGTCCTTGAGATCAAAGACCAGGTCCACGATCTCGGCCTCGAACCATTCTCCAAATGTGGCCATCGTTCGACGGTGGGGCCAGTCGTCTATGTCCTGATGCCACGCTTCCAACTGCTCCTCGAAGATCGAGGCGAACGATCGCCGGAGGATGTGGCTTGGCTCCTCGTTCTCTCTGGCATCGACGAGATAGACCGACGTCCACGGTTCAGTGGTCTCCGGCAATCCGCCTTCAAGCGAACGAGCCCATTCAAAGAACGGTGCTTTTGGTCGGACTACAACAGCGGCACGGTTAATGGAATTCACGAGTTAGCTTCGCCAATCAGATGCGGGGACACTCGGCCAGAGCGTACCAAATGCCAGCCAACGCGAATACGTGCGGGATGCGGCGGACATTGCATAATCGGATACACAAAACAAACTGTGTCTACGATGGTGGCTGTTCTCGTACGCGTCACCAGCGACGGCTTGTTTCCAATAACGACTGAGAATTGTGGGAGGGTATGAGCACGAGTTCAGTCGACGCCGTGGGCGGCCCGCACAATCTCCAGGCTAGTCTCCTTGAGCACCTCCAGACAGCGACGGCGGGTTGCCGGCCCGGGGCTCAGCTTGGTACATCCGCGGTCCGCACAGTCGCTACGACTTTTGCTCGAAGGGCTTCGGACATCCTCGGCCAAGCGTCGATGATCTCTGCCAATCTGGGGTCCGCCGATTCAAAATTGGGTGCAATCGCATTGATTTTCGCAGCGCAAACGTCCGATTCGTCAAAAGTGCTATACTGTTGGTCCTGTTCGAATCCCTCCCGGACTACTTTTCGTTTCGCACAGTATCGCGGGGAGTCGCTTTTGTTGGCATTTATAGGGTTCGCCTTTGCCGCCTGCGAGTCCCCGCGAGTCGAAGCGGCCGCTGGCTGCTTCGGATTCTGCTTCGCATCGGAATCGTCATTTGCGGCGCGGGCGAAGTGGTCATCGGTCGTTTGGAAGTAGTGCTTGCGGGCAATGTCTTCGCTGTTGCCCAACCAGTCGCAAACAACGTGCGACGGGAAGCTTTCGGCCAGTTCGGTTTGTCGTGAACTTCGCAAATTGTGGAACAGTCGGGGCCAGGGACTCAAGCTAGCCCGCTTGACGATCTTCTCAAAAGTGGTGCGCAGATTGCAATTTCGCCATCCAGCCTTGCCTTGGGCGCTCGCTCGCATCCGTTCATCGACCACGTACACCGCCCCCTCGGGTGCAAGCTCGAAGGCATCGGCCAAAATCGGCCGCAGTTCGGGGAATAGCGGAATCACTCGGCATTCCTTGCCGGCGTGGTGTTCAGTCTTCGGAGATTGCACAACGATTCGTCCCGCGTCCCAGTTAACATCCTGCCATCGCAACGAAAGCACTTCACTAGGGCAGCGCAGACCACCGTAGCGGGCCAGGGCGACGATTGCTTTCCAATGATGATTCGGGCAGGCTTCCAGCAGCTTCGTCGTTTCGTCGGTTGTAATGAACCGTTCACGGTTCGGCATGGATGCCTTCACTTTAACGTCGGCAAACGGATTTTCGGCGATTAACCGGCTGCGAAGCGCGGCGCGGAAAATCATGGCCGCGAATTGCAGCCGCTTGTGGACGGTCATCGAGGCCAGCTTCTTGCCGATCAAATGCAGCTTGTAGCGGTCAGCGTCGCCGGACGTAACTTCCTGCATGGGCTTGTCTGCTCTAAAGAACTCGACCAACCACCGTTCGCCTTGTTTCCAGACTTCTTTCGTTGAAGATTTTACGTCGGTACGGCCGCTGATGTAGTTTCTAATAAATGGTTGCAGCAATGCCGACTCGCGTGGTTTGCACAATCCAACAGCCGCCAACTTGTTTTGTAGCGTGGCATCGGCCTTTGCTAGCCGGTCGGCCAAGTCGCGGTCTATTGCGTCGCCGATCATCTTCGCGACCAGCAATTCCTTAACGAGTGTACCAACCTTATCCGCCTGTTTTGCCGGCATTTTGCCTAGCCGAATTGTTTGGCGCTTGCTGTTGGCATCGACGAATTGAATCCAGCGGTGTCCGTCAGGACGGTTGATAATACTAGCCATTGCTTACTTGCCTTTCGTTTCGGGCTTTCTGCCCAAAGTTATCTTCAATTCAAGGAACTCGCCCAAGGTGTCTAGCGTTCGCATCGGCAACCCCCGTTGACCGTTGCAGAACAACGAAAGCGTGGTTTCACTGATTCCGGTTTCTTGGGCGATGCGATAGCGAGTCAGGCCAGACTCGTCGATTGCCTGACGTATCTGGTCGCTTACAAGTTTCATTTTCTTGGCCATAGCGGCATCGTACCTATTACTTTTCGTTTTGTAAAGTGTCGTTCCCATACCAGATTGGGAAATCTATAAGCCGTCCGCAATGGCCGCAGTCCCGCCGAACGGATCGGCCATCGTGAATCGGCACGTCGCGCCAGGTAGTTGAACCGCATCGGCATATTTGCTCCGTGGTGGTTGCAGGGGTGTTGATTGGACAGGTATCCAGAGTCGCCTCAACCCGTCCGCGCAATTCTGGGGGCATCCTGTGCGTTCGTTTTTCCGCAACCGGGGCCGTCTCAGCATCAAGGACGTTGTCAACGTCGAAGTCCGACGCAGCCCGTAGCAGCGTCAGCAGCTCGCCCTTGTGGGCTTTCAGCCGGTGCAAGAAATCGGGAGTCAGGCTGTCTTGCGGGGCGTCGATGGTTAGCCCGTGGTCATTGGCGAGAATCAGCCGGATGCCTAGGGCGTCGCATTCCGCCAACAGTTCGGCAAGTGGTGAAGGCGCGCGGCTCATATCGTCATCCGCTCGCGGTTCGTGATTTTGGATTGCTCCAATGCACTCCCGCAATTCCCGGAATTGCCGTTATCGCTTGATTCGCTCAGATTTCGGGAATTCTGGGAACGATATTCCGGTTTCGTATCCGCGAATACAGCGGGATTCACCTCGTAGGCTGGCGACGGTGGACGACCTGGGCGAGCTGGTGCTGAAGGCTTCTGGCGGATGTATCCCCGTTTCACCAGCTCTGCGAGGGGCTCGTCGATCGCGTCTACCATCGGAAACCTCTGCTTTCCGTGGTGTTGTGCTTCACTTCTGGTGAACTCGAGCCGCTCGTGTCGCTTTATCCAACGAAGTATGTAGGCGGCATTGTCATCAGTGGATTCCCCCTCTTTGGCTTCCATGAGATTTAAGGCGGCCGCAGCGTGCGGAACTAAGTACCGAGCAATTTCAATGGCTGCCTGGATGGACCGGCTTCCAATTTCACCGGCTGGGCCGTGCTCGACGCAGTGCAACACGGCCGCGACCCGCACGGTGGCGCCAGCCAACTTGCCTCCCCAGTCGGTAATAAGCTCCATTTCGCCACCTTCAGCCAACTTCTCTTCGATCTCTTCTTCCCAGCGCTCCAGTAAGATTAGGGCCTTCTGACTGAGTCGTAAGATTAGAGGCTCGGCTAATCCTGTTTGAAATTGATCCACTCGCTCAAGCATGGTCCGCACCGCTTGGCGATAATTCTCAGCGATCTCCGTCGGGACGCTGGGTGGCGCGATCATTCGCTCCCCGATGGGGCTTCGAGGTAGCGAATACAGGAAACGTCCGAGTAAACCACGACCTCTAAATGCCGCCTTTCCGGCGAGGCCTTCAATAACCTGCGGTTGTATCGCAAAGCCGCATACCACCGACGGGCGCTCTACTCGTACACTCTTGCGCGATACGCGGTCGGTAATCAGGTCGTCGCCAGAATGTCCTTTCAAATAGGCGTCAAACTGCGCGATCCCACTTTTGCTATATAGCCCCGACATCAGGTCGAATACGCCTCCTTCGGGCGACATGCTGGCCAATTTCCCACCTTGCTCCGCCAACATGATTCCGAGCTGTTCGCTGGTCACATCATCAACTATGAGCCGCGGGAGGACAGGTTCATCCTTGAGTGCCAGTGCCTCAGCGAGCTCGCATGCCTTATGACGCGCCTCATCCCCGTCTTGACCGGGTTTTTCACCAGCGATCTTCTCCAGCTTTCGAAGCCGTATTTCGTCTTGGCGCCGCTCCGATAGAGACCGGGCGTATTCTGGCCGAGCAGATTCGATCAGCTGGGCTTCAATCTCTTTCAAGGGAAGCGTAGCGTCTTTGAAAACGGCTGATTTCCGATTAGCGGGCGGCAGCAAAGTGACCGTGAAAAGGTTAGTGGGCTCGCACCATCCGGGACGTGGCTCGATCTCGACTTTCCGTGACGTTACGAATGCGCAAACCGATAGTGAAAGCAAAGCCGGTAGGTCCGCAGGAACTTGCATGGCGCGTGCTTCCGCCTCAACCCATTCACGCAAAGCCTGTGGGAGCACTTGCGTCGGAAACTCTGGCAAATCACACCGATCGAGCTTTTGTAGCTCCGGCCACGGTTCCTGGGCCGCTGATGGAATCCAATACTCCGTCGCGCGAGATAGTCGCTTAAGCTCCTCAACTGATCCGCCAGCGGCAAGCCAGTCGCTCACGTCGCCTTTTGGCGGCAAGTCAGGCAATTCGATTACTCGTATCCATTTCGCAACACCGTACAATGACTGCGCAACTTGCTGCCCATGACTGCGACCAGCTTCGTCATTGTCGCACATCACGACCACGCTTCGACCGCGGAGGAACTCGGAATGCTCGGCCGTCCACTTGCCCGCTCCGCCGGCGTTGCACGTTGCTAGTATTCCATGACGCGCGAGCGCATTAGCATCTTTCTCTCCCTCGACCACGATGGCCGGCTGGTTCGCATCGGCCAGCAACTCGGGTAAGCGAAAAGGCACAACGCGAACACCCTTGACGCTCCAGTCCCAGCCACCACCAGTCTTTCGGCGCCGCTGGCGAAAGGCTTTCGGTTCGTATCGTACAACCTGGAAAATTAGCTTTCCGGCTTCGTCGCGGTAGTCATAAGTCTGGGCGATGCGGGGCTTGGCGCTCCCGTTATTCCCAGAACTCCCCTGCGAATCTGGCGACGATGAATTTTGGGAATTGTGGGAGCGCGGATGCGGTGTTGCCTTGGGCGTGAGATCGAGATATTCCGCAACCAGCTTGATCGCGTCGGGGAAGCTGCCACCGCACATCCAGGCGACTGCGGCCAGGCCATCACCGTTATGCTTGGCGAAGCACTTGCGACAATGTATGGCGCCGGCTGCTTCATCGATAAGGGAGAAGCGATCGGTGCCTCCGCATTTGGGGCATGGGTGCCCCTTACCGTCCAGCGCCTCGGCGGGGATGCCGGCAACATAATTCAGGATCTCGGACCATCGGCCCGATGCTGCGGTTTTTACGTCTTCGACCGACAATCTTCTTGATTGAGGCTTTTTACTCATCGCTGCCCCCTTCAGCCGCCGCTTGCCGTGATAGCCAGGCCTGCAATTCAGCCGTCGGATACAGAACGGTTCGCCGCTTGCCAGTGCCCACGCGGACACAAGGGATATGGCCGTCATGGGTCAACTGCCACAACAGCCGGGGCGAAATGCCAATGGCTTTCGCCGCCTCTCGCGGCCTGAAGGCCAGGGGTGATTGATTCGCTTGGATTTCCATAGTCACTAACTCCGAAAGGTTCACTTGCCGCTGTTCATCTAGGTGATGGTGTCCGGCGGTTTGTGTGGTCGGAGTTTGCCATTAATGAAAAATGGCGTGTTGCCAAACGACAGCGGCCTGACAAATGTCAGGCCGCAAAAGACAGTATTCGCAAGCGGTATGTCGCGTCGAAAAGTTTTGGAGCGACAACGGCCTGACAATGTCAGGCCGGCTTAGGCTCTCTATACGATTTGGCCAACGAGCGCAGTTTGGCCGAATCCGCGCGATACAGGAACTTTGGGCTGTTTGGTCGTGGGTCTCGAACTTCATGCCAACCATTATCGCCTAGCTCAATTCGTTTGCGCTCCAATTGTCGGAAGAACGCATTCTCTTTTGACGGATCAATCTCTAGTGCATCGACAAGGTCTTTGCCACCCAGGAAACCTGTTGGCGCCGCCTCGGCGTTTCCGGTGACTGGTGACGCTTCGTTGCGACGATACGCGGCATGGTCTGCGTCGGGGATCGCATCGGATATATCTGGATTCAGTATCCGATCCCTTATCTCGTCCACCATCTGCGCGATGTTGCCCGCCGTGGTGTCCGTGGACGCGACTTCGCACGGTTCTTCCTCCGGCCAGCAGGGGGATTCGGCATTGAGTTTCAGATACTCGATCGCGTCGATGGACGCCTGCCAAGGATTTGTGATGAACTGCCGTTCCTGATACATACCGTCGGCGTTATTAACAGTGAATTCGTGAAGGGCCACTAACACTGAGACCCACCAATTCTGCGGATTGCGAGCGGTTTCCCAAGTATGGTACTGAGCAAGGTGGTTGCGAATGTTGAGAGGCAATGCCACCCCAGCTTCGGCGCACAGGCGTTCGAACTCATCGATAGATTCTTGGGACGGGAGCCAAGTGTGGTTTTCGTCGTGGCGCTTCGCAACAACGAGGATGGCTTCGGCGGTTTGTTCAGCAGCCGGCGTGTAGGGCAAGCAGACAGTGGCAATGACGGCTTCCTTTTCGTAATCCACAGTATCCAATTTCTGGATTCCCACCCTGTAAAATCGGCCAGGCGATCGTACTTCGAGGTTGAACAATTCGTGGCGCGACGCAAGCCAGCCACTGCGAAAATCATCGATCAGCCGCGTAAAAATCGCAGAAGACATTTATACCTACCTTACTGCCGGGCGACCTGCCGGTGACGTGGAAAGGTAGGTGCAAACCACGATCAGCCGGCCGGTCTATGCGGTGTACGGCCGCGGCCCAGCGACTTCAGTTTAGCAATTTGGACGGTTAGGCGACCTGCAATTGGCCCCAAAATCCCTTACGCGCGCACGCGCACGCGCGAGGGGCCTACGGTAGCGAGGTATCGGGAACTAACTTGCGGCAACTTTCGCGGTATCCGGCGCGGCTAAATTGCCCTCGGAGCTTGGAGCGTCGCCAACACTAGTAATTGGATTGGCAGCGCAACCGGTCGGCGATTCTGGCTGGACGGCATCGTTTGCATCATCGGCCGTAACGCCCTCGTCAACTCGTGCGTTCTACTCGATTTTCTTCACCTTCAGTTCGAGCAGAAACGCCAGATCCTCCAGGTACTCGATCGGCCAATCTATTTCGAGCACGGCCTTCCGCCACGCTCGCATTAACTCGTCGCCCAATTTTTCAAGATTGGGGTACTCCACGCCTTCTCCGGGGCCCGGCAGGTATTGCTTCGGCATCAGGTCGCGAAGCTCATCGGCGAGTTTCTGCTGCCGCTCCAGAACCCGCGCGATCCGTTTCAGCATTGTGCGAGGTCTACCGGGCATATCTTGAGTCTCCATACTGATTGCCGCCGAAGTAAGCGGGACGGCCGAAATAACCCGTCTACCCGGTACCCTTTTAAAGGCAAGGTCGCGGTCCGTATCAAAACCGTAGATGGCACTCGCTTATTGCCTGAATAATTTACGGCAATTCTATCACCGTGATTGGAACGTTAAATCTCGTCGATACGAACCTGCGACACAAGCCAATTCAACGGGATGACATCAGAGAAGCCAGCTCCCAACCCCTTGGAATACGTATAATTCTCTCGCAAAGACGTGTACCCGTGACCGGCACGAGTCGTATGCATGTGCGTCGCAATTTCTAAAGGTCGTGCGATATAACACCGAGGCGCAATACCAACCAACACGCTGTTGAACTGAACAAGGAAATAAACGATGTCCGGTATTTGATCGGCGAGCCATGCATCAAGGGCACCATGATAGTCAGCATCACGAAGATAGCTTTGAAAAAGCCCCCACCCGCGTTTTTGGGTTCCTTTCACTTGCAACGTTAGACTACGATGGCCCTTAGAGGCTTTTATATCCCAGTCCGGCTGGGTGGTGCCGTACTGCATCGCAACGTCGTAGCCGGCTTGCGACATCACAACGGCAGCGAATGCTTCCGCAGCAACATTTACCTGATATGGAGTCATTGCAGTCGATACCGAAGGTTAAATTGCCCGCCCGTGCAATTGGCAGGATTACACGAAGTATATGCGGCGCCTGATTGATCGGCGGCCAATCTCTGTTCTCGGCAGGGTCATTGTAGCGGCTATCACTTGGCACGGGCATGAACTACCTTGTGCGGCATGAAGAACGTGCCCTCATTCATCGCTCCAGAGCGGTTGTACACATTGCGAGGCTTCTACGAGGCCAGCGGCATTTCTCAAACTCGGGTCCGCGAAGCGCGTCTGCGGGGTATAACGCTTTCGATGCTTTCCGTCGGAAAACGTAAGTTCGTACGCGGCTATGATGCCATTGCCTACATCGAACGGCTGGCCACCGAAAGCCAGCCTCCGGAACTCGACTAGCTTCAAACATGCCAACTGCAAACGAATAGCCGGGGCTGATTGGTCCGCCTCGCTGGTACGTCATAGCCCCGAACCACTTGCTTCTTGGCTGGTCGCCGAATGGTTCAGACCACGGTTTGGTAGAGATACTGCTGAAAATCGGCGAATACAGTTCCGATTTCTTCCGGTCGGCCCAGGTCGGCAATAGCGTCGGCGATCGAATCGTTGTATTTGAGTCGCAGCAAGGGAGTAAGCTTCTCCTGGTCGAGTTCTTGCACGCCCTCATTAACGTAATGCGCAAGTACAAACTGGATGAACGTTTGCTGCTTGGCATTGAAGTGTGAATTGATGAACACGCGCGCATAGTCTGCCCGCGCTGCTCGAGAGACCGGCGGTAACGCATAAGCAATATGGGCCAGAACGTCGAACAGGTCGCTGTGCTCCGCGTCGATGATCTTCTGCATCTCAGCTAGTTGTTCATGACCGAAACCTTTCTCGGCCAGGGTCGCCAGCAGCTTCGCTCGCGTGTCTGGAACACTCCAGATTCGTCGCAGTTCAGTTTCGCTCTGGAAGAAGTCGGGCAGCTTGCCGAACAACATCTCCATGAACTGCTGTGCTGACATAGGAGTACCGTCGGGATGCCAGAACGTTGTTGCCATCATGTGCTGAATGTTGCGATCCTTGCCGTCGGCTAACCTAACTCGCGCTTTGCGGGACCTACCGCAGATGCAACGAAGCTGGCTACAAATGGGGCACGGCTCTTTCGGGCATTCGCACGGACGCTTGCCGCATTCCGGACAGGGTTGCGGCTCCGGCCGTTCACACACGCACGGGTAATTGCCGCACGTCGGGCAAGCCTCCGGTTCTATCGGTTCGCCGTCCCATTCCGGGTCGCTGAAATGGTTGTGCGCTCGCACGAAGTCGTAGATGGTGAAGTATTCCTTACCGTCGAAGAGCCGCGTGCCCCGCCCGATAATTTGCTTGAACTCGATCATCGAATTGATCGGGCGCATCAGGACGATGTTGCGGATATTCCGTGCATCCACACCCGTGGAGAGTTTTTGCGACGTCGTCAGGATTGTGGGAATAGTCTTTTCATTGTCCTGAAAATCGCGCAAATGCTGTTCGCCCAGTTCGCCATCGTCGGCCGTCACACGGTGACAATAATTCGGGTCGCTGCTTCTCTTAAGTTGGTTGATGAGGTCGCGCACCAGAAGCGCATGAGCCTGATTCGCGCAAAACACGAGCGTTTTTTCATTCGGCTTGATTTGCGAAAGGAACACCTCGACCCGCTTCTTCTCGCGCTCGCTGATCTCGATAATCTTGTTGAAGTCACCTTCTTCGTAGCGCTTACCGGCCTCGATTTCTCCTTCCACTACCTCGTCGTCAGGCGTCCAAACATACTCATCGAGCGTCGTCTGAATCTGCTTCACACGAAACGGCGTGAGGAATCCATCATTGATGCCTTCCTTGAGCGAGTAAATGAACACGGGCTCGCCGAAGTAGCGATACGTGTCCACGTTGTCGTTGCGCTTGGGTGTCGCGGTGAGTCCGAGTTGAACAGCCGGCGCGAAGTACTCCAGGATGCCACGCCAGTTGCTCTCGTCGTTGGCGCCGCCGCGATGGCATTCGTCGATAATGATGAAGTCGAAGAAATCCGTCGGGTATTCACCGAAATAAGGCGATGGTTCGCCGCCCACTGGCGGACCAGACATGAATGTTTGAAATATCGTGAAGAACAAGCTGCCGTTCTTGGGCGGCTTGCCGGTCTTGCGGATTTCATCGGGGCTGATTCGCACGCACGAGCCGGGCGACTGATCTTCGAATGCCGAAAACGCATTGAACGCCTGGTTCGCCAAAATGTTCCGGTCTGCCAGGAACAAAATGCGCGGACGGCGCGACGGCTCGCGCGACAAATTCCAACGCGAATAAAACAGCTTCCAGGCAATCTGAAACGCGATGAATGTCTTACCGGTGCCGGTGGCGAGTGTCAGCAGGATTCGCTCGCGGTTGTCGGCAACCGCCTGCATCACGCGCTCGACAGCAATCTCCTGGTAGTATCGTCCCGGATGCGAACCGCCCTTGTCTTCATAGGGCACGGCCGCAAGACGATCGCGCCAGGCATTTGCTTCCGCAAACGTCAGATCCCAAAGTTCGTCCGGCTTGGGATAGGTCGCGATTTCGCCCTCGCGCCCCGTCTGCATATCGATCGTGTAGATGCCACGACCGTTCGTGGCGTAGGCGTGCCGAATGGCGAGCTTGCCTGCATAGTTCTTTGCCTGCCCGACGCCTTCGGATAGTTCCGCATCCCAAGCTTTGGCTTCAATTACACCCAGCTTCGTATTGTGAAACTCCAAGATGTAATCCGCCGAAAGCGGCTTGCCCCGCCGGCCGCCGCCCTCGATGCGTCCCGGTGCAATCCGAAACTCGCGCCGCACGCGGCTGCCCTCGACGACACCCCATCCGGCCGCCGCCAGTGCGGGATCGATATGCTCGGCACGTGTTTCGGCTTCGTTCATGGTTCGTCAGGTTCGGCGGCTAGATCGCTAAACAGGTTGATATAACTTTGATAGCGAAATTTTCGATTTCGCGTGTGTCCGGTGATCTCGTTTAGAATTCCTTCGTCTTCGAGTCGTGCAACTAAGTCATTCGCCGCCTGGTAGGTCGTTCCGGTCAGTTCCTCAATGTCGGCGACAGCGACCGTGGGATGTTCGTACAGGTGGTCGAGGACTCGATGCCCATTGCCGGCGGTGCGCCCCAACGTATTGGTAATCACTCGGCGGTGCTCCTCTCGCAGACTGAGAATTTGCCGCGCCGTTTCAGTTGCCTGTTCACTGACCTCTTTAACTCCCTTTAGAAAGAATGTCAGCCAAGCTTCCCATGCGCCTTCGTCGCGAACAGACTGCAACCGTTCGTAGTACAATTGCCGATGTCGCTTGAAGTAATGGGACAGATACAGAACCGGTTTAATTAATACTCGTTGTTCGCAAAGGAGGAACGAGATGAGCAATCGCCCGATTCGCCCATTTCCATCGAGAAATGGATGGATGGTCTCAAACTGCACATGGGCGAGTCCGATTTTCACGAGCAAAGGCAAGCCAGCATCGTTGTGCAGGAATTTTTCGAGATCGCTTAAGTGTTGAGCTACCTGGTCGGGAGGCGGGGGCACGAATGTCGCCTCATTCAGTTTGCAACCGCTGGGACCGATCCAGTTCTGGCTAGTTCGCAATTCGCCGGGCGTGAGATGCGAGCCGCGAACATCCTCCAGCAGCTTGGCGTGGATCTCGCGGATGAGTCGGACCGAGATCGGAAAGGTATCCAACCGTGCAATGCCATAATTCATGGCGCGGACGTAGTTGACGACTTCGTCGACATCCTGGGGACGATCAGCGGCAAGGATTTTGGCCTCGGCATCGAGAACGTCTTGCAACGAACTCTGCGTCCCTTCGATCTGGCTGGAAAGGACCGCTTCCTTACGGACGTACATGAAGACGAATAAGTCAGGATTGGGCAGCGTCTTGATCGAGCCGTCGAGACGTCCCAAAGCGCGGTCTGCCTGGGAGAGTAAAACTTGTAGATCGGACCCCAGATGAAGGGGTGGGTTGGGTGGGAGTGGCGCCGGGACGAAGGCTCGGTATCCTGTCGGCTGGGGCAGGTATTGGCCAGCGCGGCGAGCGTTTTCGGTGGCGGTTCGATCCTTGCCCATAATTTGCTGTGCCTTGAATATAGAACGAATCTGGCTCCATATTAAAGGCAGCCTTTAACACACGCCAGTATTTTCCCCATAGTCAAGGCAGCAGACCGCGACGGATGGTGGTCTACAGGCCCCCAAGTATCGGGTGAGCTCCACAATCAAGGGTTGCGTGCCGGGCGAATACTGGCTTTGACCACTATCCGTCGCCCGGCGGCGACACTGGAATGGACAATGGAAAAGGACAATGGGCAACGCTGTCGGTCCCCGATATTAAACCATCGTAACGGTTGCGGTCGATTTCCAGTTGAGAATGCCAGATTCCCACGACCACTGGATCGCCCATGAGTCGTTTAGGAAGAACTCGGAGATTGCCAGCCGGCAACGAGTAGGTACATTCCCACGACGTACCTTCGGCGGCCAGCACAATGCGGTTACTCCCTAATCGAAGCGTGAGGACACCGTCATTAAATGCGACAGTTACTAGTTCCGGGTCCTCCATCGATTTGAGATGTTCACCCATCGTGGTTAGCGCTAATCGTAGCCATTTTCTCGCTACTCGGCAGTGTGGGCGTTGGCGATACAGTTCGGCCTCTCGCTCCCATTCAATGAGCTGCTTTTCCCAGGGAAGTTGATCTCGATGCTGCCTTCCAAGTTCCAGCCACGTGGCTGGTTTCGTCGAAACGAACAAGTCTGGCCGACTGCTTTTATCTAAATGCCACACGATCCAAGCTGCGCAAAGTTCGCGCGACTCAATCCTCAGCGGCATCTCAAACTCGACTTCCGCGATCGAACGATTCGTCTGCAATATGCCGGAGAGGATCACAACATTTTGAAACTTCAAGTTCATCATGGAACCCGCTTTCAACTTGAAGTTTCCGAAATCAAAACTCAGCCCGGGCATGAAATCCGAAATAACATCGGCATCCAACTTGAAGCCCAAGTCGCGGAGCACGTCCCAAGTTGCGAAAGGTGCAGACTCGTACATGGCAGGCACACTACAACTCCCCGCTGAACGCTTGGTGCAGGAGCGACTTTTTCAACTCGTCGAGCGCGGCGAGTTTTTGCCGATAGATGGTTTCAAGATATTGAGTTTTGGCTTGCAACTCTCGCGAGTGTTTCATAAGCCGATCCTGCGTGGACAAATCCGGTATAGGTATCATGAGTTCCTTGACCGCCTTACATGTAAGGTGCGGAACAGTCGAGCCTGACCGAATTTCCTCGAACTTCTGGCGCATTAGGGACGAGTTGAAATACAACGAAAGAAATGGGCCTGTAACTACATCTTTCAGTGGTGTAATTACAATCATTGCATGGCAATTGTGCCCTTCGTGCTCTTTCGAGACGACGGCCGAATGGCCGATATGACCGCTTTGCACCAAAAGTACGTCGCCAGCTTTCAACATGGATTTCTTGTTCTTCTGATTGAACTGACTGGAAACGAAGGTTTTCTCGTCGAACGTCAGCCGATTGTCCTTAACGTGGCGCGCAAGCAAATACGGAATGCCAGAATCTAAATAGATGTTCCGAGTCGGTCCAACGTATCCGTTGGTGAGCCGGCCAACGATATCGCCAAGACGCTTCTCGACCCAGCCTTTGCTGCGTTTCGTGAAGACGGCGTTGAGGTGGCTTTCGAAGAGGGCGTGGGCGTTTTGGAGGTTCTTTTCGGTGTTGGCTTTGGCGGTGGCGATGCCGGCAAACGCTTCGTCCAGAATCCCCACAATCCGCCGCTGCTCGCCAGGCGGAGGTATTCGTATCCTCTGGGAGTAGACTTCATTTCGATTGATACCAGGCTTTACACCTTTGGCGAGCTTTGTTAGTTCAAGCGTCGTCAAAAGATAATACAGAAAGCGCAATTCGTGCTGCTGGTCATCAAACGTAACGAAGTATGTGACATCAAGTGGCCAGAATTTTGGCTCGGTTAGATTGATTTCACCGGCCGATCCCTTCCGCCCAACGATAATACTTGGTTTGTCATGGTAAAACTTGTCGGTGCGGTCCTTCACTCCGTTCGCGCCGTACGCGGGAAATCGACCACTCGGCTTCCGATCAGCATCGTCGAGTGGTTTACCGTACTCCAGTTGAAGGATCTCGCCGATGGACTTTGCTTGCCAGCCATTCTTCATACCAGCGCCTTGATTTTCCCTAGTACCTTCGTGCTCTCGGCGTCCAACGCTGCGATTTCTTTGAGAATGTCATCTGGCGGACGGTGCTGCACCTCTTCACCGCGGTTGGGATTTTTTACAGAGAGATCAAACGTCTCCTTATCAATGCTCTTGGCGTCCACGGTCCACGACTTGGGAGAGTCGGCGAACATCTTTTGCAGTTTGACGAACTCAGCCAAGTCATTGTCGTTGAGCGGGTTGGTCTTGCCCAGGTTGCGGCCCGGGTCGAGCTGGTAGTACCAAACTTTGCGCGTGGGCGCGCCCTTCTCGAAAAACAGCACGACCGTTTTCACGCCCGCGCCTTGGAACGTGCCACCGGGGCAGTCGAGCACCGTGTGCAGGTTGCAACTTTCCAACAAGAGCTTCCGCAGGCTGACCGAGGCATTGTCGGTGTTCGAGAGGAACGTATTCTTGATGACGATGCCGGCCCGCCCGCCCGCCTTGAGGCTCTTGATGAAATGCTGGAGGAACAATAAGGCCGTTTCGCCCGTGCGGATCGGGAAGTTCTGCTGCACTTCCTTCCGCTCCTTGCCGCCGAACGGCGGATTGGCCAGTACCACATCATACCGGTCGCGCTCCTGAATGTCGGCCAGGTTCTCGGCCAGTGTGTTGGTGTGGATGATGTTCGGCGCTTCGATGCCGTGCAGGATCATGTTCATGATCCCGATCACGTAGGCCAACGATTTCTTTTCCTTACCGTAGAACGTCTTCTGCTGGAGCGTCTTAAGGTCCTTCGTCGAGAGCTTCTTGTGGGCCTTGAGGTAATCGAACGATTCGCACAGAAAGCCGGCCGAGCCGCAGGCCGGGTCATAGATCCGCTCGCCGATCTGCGGCTGCACGACCTGGATGATGGCGCGAATCAGCGGCCGCGGCGTGTAATACTCGCCGCCGTTGCGCCCGGCATTGCCCATCCGCTGAATTTTGCCTTCGTACAGATGCGACAGTTCGTACTTTTCCTGCTGCGAGCGGAACTCCAGCTGGTCGATGTGGTCGATGATCTCGCGGAGGTTGTAGCCGCTGGAGATTTTGTTTTTGATCTCGCCGAAGATTTCGCCGATCTTGTATTCGATCGTGTCGGGCCCGCTGGCTTTCTGTTTGAAGCCGTGCAGGTAAGGGAACAGCTTGCCGCTGACGAAGTCGCGGAGGTCGTCGCCCGTCATCGCCCGGTTGTGGTCGAGCTTACCGGCTTTGTCTTTAGGTGCGGCCCAGGATTCCCAGCGATACTGCTTGTCAAGGATGTATGAATACTTCTTGCCTTCGAGCGCGGCCTCGTCGGCCCGGTCCTGTTCCAGGCCATCGAGGTACTTCAGGAACAGGAGCCAGGACGACTGCTCGGTGTAGTCCAGCTCGGTCGTGCAGCCAGCCTCTTTCCAGAGCACATCGTCGATATTTTTGAAAGCTTGCTCGAACATGCGGCGGGATGGGTGATGAGTTACTGACTAGGACCGGCAAACGACAAGCTGCGATTCTAGATGCAGGGAGCGAAACTCGAAAGGTAAGATTGGTTTTTCACATCGCGCCGGGCGAGATAACTAGGACCCCAGTGCACAGCAGGGGCGGGTGCGTGGTCGAGATTTTGCAGTCGTGGGGCCCCCCGGCATGTGTTGCCCTATTCGTCGTGCTCGATTGGACCTTCGCTGAGGTCAAAGACCAAGTCCACGACTTCGACATCGAACCAATCACGGAACATGGCCATCGTTCGCGCTTCGGCCAGTCGTCCGTGTCGAGATGCCAGGCTTCCAATTGCTCCTCGAAGACTGAAGCGAACAAGCGTCGCAGGACGTGGCTCGGCTCCTCGTTGTCGCGAGCATCGACGAGGTAGACCGACGTTCAGTGGGCGGTGGTTTCCGGCAATCCTCCTTCGAGCGAGCGAGCCCAATTGAAGAACGGCTTTTTTGGTCGAATCACGATGGCGGCGCGATTGATGGAATTCACAATTTAGCTCCGCCAGTTGAATGCACGATCACCTGCCCAAGCGTACCAAATGCCAACCAATGCGAATACGTGCTGGATGCGGCAGAGATTTCGCATCCGGACAAGCAAAACAAACGGTATCCCCATTGGCGACTGTTCCCGCGTCCCTCTCCGGCAGACCAGCGCCTGGAAGTACCTAATGGGAATTGTGGGAGCGCTCAGCGTGGATTTAGCGGTCGCCAGTTGCCGCCCGCACCATCGCCAGGATGCCCGCCTTTAGTGCCTCGGGCAGCGATGGCCACGCTTGGACGACAACTATCAATTCGGCGTCAGCTGGATCAGAATTCGCGGAAACTGCTTCGGATTCTGCTTCGCCTAGTTTTTGCGATTGCTGTAAAGTGTTGGTGTGACAGGTGGTTAGGGAAACTACTTCGAATCCCTCCCGGACTACTTTAGTCCTACGACCTCGACTTTGATGCCACCGACTTCATGCCCTGATAGCGGTGACCGCATTCTCTGCTAATGTGGGTGAGAGAGTGGGCGGTTCAGGAAGGCCGTAGCACACGCCCCTGGATCGTCCATAATAGACGCACTCACTCTTAAAACCATTGCAGTGAACTGCCATGATTGACTCAGCATCTATGGTTTGCAAGTTGCGTTCTCTCGCCACACTGGCCGCCTTGGTACTGTGCTCGGCCTGCACCATGCTGCACGCCGAGGAAATTCAGCTCTTTGAGAATAACTCTCTCGATGGTTGGTCATCGGTCGACGGCAAGCCAGTCAGCAAAGGCTGGGAATATGTGGATGGCGTCGTCCATCGCAAGCCAGACAAAAACGCGCCGGGCCACATCGTTACCAAACGCGAATTTGGCGATTTCGAACTCTCGTTCGATTGGAAGATCGCGCCTCGCGGAAATAGCGGCCTAAAGTATCGCGTGCGACCTTACAACGGCCAACTACTGGGATGCGAGTACCAAATCATCGACGACAACGCCGGCCCCACTCCCCAACAAAGTTCCGCTGCTCTATACGCACTCTTCGAACCAAACAATGCAAAGCGGTTAAACCCGACGGGCGAATACAACACGGCTAAAATCCGTGTCCAAAACAATCATGTGGAGCATTGGCTTAACGGCAAGAAAGTTGTTGATGCGACGATTGGCTCCGAGGAATGGAACCGCCGAGTAGCCAACAGTAAATTCTCCGAGGAAAAAGACTTCGCCCTCAATGCCCGCGGCAAAATCATGCTCACCGACCATGGCGGCGAAGTTTGGTATCGCAACCTCAAACTTCGCGAATTGAAATCGCTTCGATAGCATCCACTCTCATCCATACATCGCGTCCAAACGCCGCGCCGTTATTCATCCTCCTGTTCGCACCGTGACAAGCCAGCGTTACCATATTGCCGTTGCGTGCTGCTAAAACAACGATTCGAAAACTAGTGTTCTGTCAGTCTTGAATTG
>CAZTWS010000077.1:2346-23733 GCA_964618225.1 uncultured Planctomycetaceae bacterium | reverse complement strand
CATCGAAAGCATACGAACACCTGGGCCAAACACCACCGGAAGAACCAGACATGCCGCTGTTCCGGTAATGTCTCCTTACGAACTCGAACAAAACCGGCGGGGACAGTCCCGATTTTGCGGAGTCTTCGCAGCAAAATGGGACTGTCTCCCTCTCTCAGACGGTTTTGTCAGAGTTCCTTATTCAATTATGAATACAGGTGCAATGCTCCATCAAACTCGATTGGTGAGATGACAACACAATGAGCGAATTAATCTCTCCCGACCTGCGTCAAATACTAGCTGCCCACCCGGGCGAACCTATTGAATTCATTGATGAACAATCGCATACGAAGTATGTAATGATCCCAGTAGAGACATTCGAGCGCATCAAATCGCTGCTAACCTCCGATGAATTCAATCTTACCGAAAGCTATGCTGCACAAAACGAATCGCTGGCTGCCGCAGGCTGGAATGATGACGAGTTGGACATCTACAACCATTTAAAACGTGCCTCGGAATGACGATAACACGTGGCGATATAGTTCTGGTTGAATTTCCGTTTGCCTCGGGAACCACCGCTAAACTTCGTCCAGCGGTCGTTGTCCAGAGCAACGTAAACAACCGCCGACTACAAACAGTCATCTTTGTTCCCATCACAAGCAACACTCGGTATTCCGGCGAAAGCACCCAGGTACTGATTGATTCCTCTACTCCAGAAGGCAAGCAGTCTGGGTTATTAAAGGCATCTTCCATCAAGTGTGAAAATATTGCGACGGTCGAGGCTAAGCTCATACACCGGAAGATCGGCACACTGCATGTGAAATTGATGCAGCAACTAAATACCGCGCTCCTGGCAGCACTCGGAATCGAATAGCGACACTCCACACCCTATGAGGAACCACAATGAAAGTCGCTCTTATAGCGTCGCTTGGCGCTTTGCTCTTGATACCCTCGTTCATTGCTGCCGCCGAAAACGACTTCAAAATCACCCGCGACGTCGTCTACGGCCACAAAGCGGGCATGGCGCTCACGTTCGATGTGATCCATCCCCAAAAGCCTAACGGTGCGGCCGTGCTGTTCATGATGAGCGGCGGCTGGTTCTCTGGCTGGGTTCCGCCTGAAAACTTCATCAAACCCGATGCGCCAGACGGTTTCAAACACTTCCGCCAACTCGTGGATGAGGGGTACATGCTAATTATCGTGCGGCATGGCAGCGCCCCGCAGTTCAAAGTTCCCGAAGCAGTAGACGACGTGCGCCGAGCCGTGCGATTCGTTCGACTCCATGCGAAAGATCACGGCATCGATCCGGATCGCATCGGAGTGTGCGGCGGCAGCGCGGGTGGGCATCTATCGCTCATCCTCGGCACCGCCGCCGACGACGGCAAAAAAGACGCACAAGATCCGGTCGATCAGCAAAACAATCGCGTAGCTGCGGTCGTGGCCTACTTCCCGCCCGTTGATCTGCGCGAATGGGTGGGCCCGAACGATCGTTTCCCCGCGCTCGAATTCGATCCGCAACTGGCAGAATCAATTTCACCCGTGCTCCAAGTATCGCCCGACGATCCGCCGACACTGCTCATCCACGGCGACAAGGACGACCTCGTGAAGCTCGACAACAGCGAGCGCATGGTCGACGAATTCAAAAAACATGGCGTTCCGCATGATCTGGTCATCATCGAAGGTGCCGGCCACGGGTTCGCAGGCGAGCAAGGCAAACGAGCCTCCGAAGAACTCACCAAATGGTTCAACACCCACCTTGCCCAACCACTAGACAACGACTCGGCAAACAGCGCCGAACCAGCCTCGGCAAACTAACGCATTTTCCGAGCTTGCGTTCCGATAGCGATCGACCTCGCAACCAACTCTTAGCGGCGGCGGCAACGCCGTCCAACCAGCGAACGGCGTAACAGAACCGTAAACCTAAAAACGCCTAGGCCAACGCTTAAAGAACGACTCAAAAACAACTTCATCAAAGAGGATTCACCACAGAGGCACAGAGGACACGGAGATCAGATAAGAGTTTTTGAACCACGAAGGCACTAAGGAACTCTAACAAAACCGGCGGGGACTGTCCCGATTTTGCGGAGTCTTCGCAGCAAAATGGGACTGTCTCCCTCTCTCAGACGGTTTGGTTAGAGTTCCTTAGGTGCCGATATCCGGCGCATGCAGTTAGGCGCAAGGCCAATTAGTAGTCGTCCAATGCCATCAGTCGGTCAGCGTGTATATGAACTACGGCAGATGGACGAGAACGGCTGGTATCGTGTGATCTACCTGGCCAAGGTGGGCAACCGCCTTCACATGCTACATGCGTTCCCAAAGAAGTCGGCAAAGACGAGTCGCAACGATTTGCAGATTGCGTCCGCGCGATTAAGGCCGTGCGGGCACGATTATTGGAGGAGAGAAATGCCAAAAAACGGAAGTAAACCGTCCCGCGTAATGCGTGGAAACGTGTTTGAAGACCTAGGTTTTTCGCCAGAGGAAGCAGCCATTCTGCAGATGAAGACACAACTCCATATCGAGATCATGCGGGCGATCGAGAAGAAGAAGCTGACGCCGCGCCAATTGGAGAAGGCATTGAACATACCGCAACCACGTGTGAGCGAGTTGCTGAACGGTAAGATTTCGCAGATGACAGTCGATTTATTGGTAAAATACCTGTACCGCCTGGGCCGCGAAGTCGAAATGAAAACAAAAATCAGCCGCGGCCACGCCGCGGCAATTGTGTAGCGGTTGCCTTTTAAAGCCCCCCATGCGACCATGCAATCGCAACCGCTCGCGGCTTAGCGGTATTTTAAGCAAAGCTGACACCAACCGAACCACCGCGATTTATATTCTTGAACGCGACCCATTCGATCAGCGATCATTAGCGTAGATCAACATTTGCTTTGTTGAAACCATGCCTCGTACCAGATGTGGGAAGCGTCTCCGACGCCGATACCGTTTTCAAGTGATGCACGGAATCGGCCTCGGAGAGGCCTCTACAGCACATGGTTTCCAGCATTTTAAAATCCTCTCAACCTGTCTCCGTGCCCTCCGTGCCTCTGTGGTTAACAAAGTTATGCAGCATGTTCCCGCACCCACGCTACGGGGCCATAGCTAATTCGGTTGCAAATAGCAACCAAATTACCCACCCCGCACGCCCGTCGGCCAATTCTATTTTTCTTTCACAAACCTTGTTGCTTTCGGCCACCAACTGTACTAACGTACACCATCACTGAAATGGTCGTCTGGTGAGCTGGCTGCGGAAGACGTCGAGCCGCTAAGCTTTGCCTCTGCGACGTACGAGCATCGACACGGTTAGCGCCGTCCCTCATGGAATCGTGCGATCCGGGCAATGCCGCGCGGTGCATTATGCCGCAATTCCTCATCGGGCGAATGAGTCATGGACTCCGCGTCGTCGTTACGGTGCTGCACACCATGGAGCGCCGTCGCGAAGTCGTCAACTCAGTGCGCGCATCATTTCTTTTTAACCCGGTTGTCAGCATCCCCCGGAAACGTAAACAATAAGGAGAGTAAGCACAACATAAACCGTTCACTCCAAACCACTTAGAGAACCAATATGAACCATCGCCACCTCGGCCAAAGCGGCCTGGTTGTTAGCGAAATTTCCTACGGCAACTGGATCACCCATGGCTCCCAGGTCGAGAAGGATGCGGCCATTGCTTGCGTACGCGCGGCCCTCGAGGAAGGCATCACCACCTTCGACACGGCCGACGTGTATGCGCGAACCAAGGCCGAGGAAGTGCTGGGCGAGGCGCTGGTCGGCGAACGGCGGCAGGGGCTCGAGATTTTCACCAAGGTGTATTGGCCCACCGGGCCCGGAATGAACGATCGCGGGCTCTCACGCAAACACATCATGGAGTCGATCGAAGGCAGCTTGCGGCGATTGCGAACCGAGTATGTCGATCTATACCAGGCTCACCGCTACGACTTCGAAACACCGCTCGAAGAAACGATGATTGCGTTTGCCGACTTGGTGCGTGCCGGTAAGGTGCTATATGTGGGAGTGTCGGAATGGACAGCCGATCAAATTGCGCACGCCGCCGTGCTCGCCCGCGAACTTAAGATTCCGCTCGTCAGTAATCAGCCGCAGTATTCCATGCTCTGGCGCGTGATCGAGGCCGAGGTGGTTCCCACCTGTGAAGACCTGGGCATCGGGCAAATTGTGTGGTCGCCCATGGCGCAGGGCGTCCTCAGCGGCAAGTACGTTCCCGGCCAGCCGCCACCCGCAGGCAGCCGGGCAACCAGTGAAGCAGGCGCACAGTTCATCGCCAAATTCATGACCGACGAAGTACTCACACGCGTGCAGAAATTGAAACCGATCGCCCAGGAAGCCGGGCTCACGATGCCGCAGCTCGCCATTGCATGGGTGCTACAGAACCCGAACGTATCGTCGGCGATCGTCGGCGCGACGCAGCCAGAACAGGTCCGCGATAACATAAAAGCCAGCGGCGTGAAGCTCGACGCAGCAATCATGAAACACATCGACGATGCACTCGGCCTCGTGGTAGAACGCGATGCAAAGAAAACAGTGAGCCCGGAACGGAGACCGTAACCGAATGCATTTTTCGAATGTGCGTTCCGATAGTGATCGACGTCGAAACAAAGTTAGCGGCGGCGGCAACGCCGTCCAACCAGCGAACGGCATATCAGAACGGTAAACCTAAAAACGCCCGGCTCGCATTCCAAATGAACATCATCTCTTGCTAGGAGTTCCATTATGACCAAACTCGTCTTTTTTTCGTGTGTGATCGTTGCATACCTGTCAATCTTCGCAATAACCACCGAAGGCGAAGCGCAGAAACCTGAAGTCAATAAACTCCGCAGCAACCAGGTTCTGATGCGCGACAAACTCAAACAAATGAATCTCGTTCTCGAAGGCCTCACACTCGACAACTTCAAACAGGTCGAAGAAAGTGCTGATACGTTAAGCATGATCAGCCGGGCGACAACCTGGCACATCTCGCAACCTACGCCGCGGTACAATCGCTTAAGCAAAAACTTTCAGGAACAAGCAGCCGACCTGAAACGCCATGCGAAAGAAAAAAACTTGGAAGCCGCAACGCTCGACCTGGTGCGCATGAATGTTACATGCACACAGTGTCACGAACACATCCGCGAAAGGAATGCCGGCAAATAATTGGCTGAAAACTCTTCGTCAGGCGACGACGGCGGGTACGAAACAAAGCATTTCGCGTACGCTCCAACTCATTTGCCTTTTTTTGCATGAGCTATCGGAGGTAGCGAAAGCGCCATGTTTTGAGCCGCCAAACGCTCGCGGAGTGTCGAGTACTCGAGTTCTTGCACGGGGCGATTGGCTTTAGCGCTCAGCGCGGCGGCAATGCCGCTGCTTTGGCCAAGGGTTATCCAGGTTGGTTCGACGCGAACGGAAGATAACGCAACATGCGACGCGGAAAGGCAAACCGGCACCAGTAAATTGTCGCATTGCTCCGGCTTCGGCACGATCGCACGGTAGGGAATTTGATGCGGTTGGCCAATCGCACGGTCGGATAGATGGCGTGGAAAGATCGTTCCTTCGTCGATGAAGCCGTTGCCATCTTCCGTGGGGATGCGTTGGCAGTCGTGCGAATCGATGGGGAACGAACCGACGGCGATGGCGTCGGGCTTT
Organism: uncultured Planctomycetaceae bacterium; assembly: GCA_964618225.1. Classification (GTDB taxonomy): domain Bacteria; phylum Planctomycetota; class Planctomycetia; order Pirellulales; family Lacipirellulaceae; genus JABDGM01. Next base: position 18,125 of record CAZTWS010000077.1, on the reverse strand, counting down.
TCGATATCGTCGCGAATGTCGCGCTGAGTGAGCACGTATTGTCCGACCATCCGCCGCCCTTCGCGCACATACAGCACGGGCGGCCAGTGGCCGAAGCGCTCGAATTCATCCTTGGCTAAACCCAAGCGGCCAGCTCTGTCGCGGATCGCCTTTGGCACGTCGGGGTCGTTCGCCAGGAACCACAACAGGCCTTTGGTATACGAGCGATGGGCTTGCCAGATTTCCTTGCGGCGAGCCGGTGTGGCATCTGGCCATTCCCAACTCGCACCGACGAGCGCGAGCGAAATTTGCTTGCCGATGCCGTTGTTGCCGTCGACTTTGCCGCCGGGGATGGGATACAGGTCGATGGGAAACGGCGAATCGGGGAATTGCGACAAGTAGCGGCGGAGCAACTCGAATTGCTTGGGGTCGTAATCGGCGGGCTTGGTGATCGGAATTTGCCGCTCGGGGTCGTCGGTGAGGCAGAGCCGAAAGCTATACGACATGATCTTGCCGTCGGCGCGGTCGGGGTCGCCAGCGTCTTGGCCTGTCATGAGCGGCAATAGCTGGCCATCTTCAGATCGCGGCGAAACGGCTACCGGTTTCTTGGGATACCGATGGCCGGCCAACGATTCGCCGTATTCACTGCGAGCCTCGCGGCCAACGCGATATTCGACGCCGGCGGCCGCCATCAGATCGCCTTCGTAAGTGGCATCGACGAATGCTCGAGCGGCAAGTGTTTGGTCGCGGTCGGTGCGAAGGTGTGTGATGCGGGCACCGTTTTTCTCCAGCGATTGCAAAGATTGGCCGAGCAGAACTTGAACGCCTGCTTCGCGAAGCATTTCGAGAAACACTCGTTCCGCGACGTGCGGTTCGTAAGTCCATTTCGCCTGGTCTTTCACATCCACGCGATAGGGTAACGTGATGCCGCGTTGGCGGTAATCGTCTTCCACGCGCAAATGAAACTCTTCGAAGAGGCCGAGGAGGCATTCACGGGCGGTTTGGTTGGAGTCGCTAAAGCTGAGACCGCTGCTCATGATGCCGCCAACCAATTCGAGCGGTTCGACGAGACATGTAGTGGCCCCTTCGCGACTGGCAGCCACCGCGGCACACACGCCTGCGGGCGTTGCACCATAGATGACGACATCGTACTCGGATGGAGACTCGGCCTTCGCACTCACAAAGGGAGCGACAAGCAACAAGAGCGCGAGCAACCAACATTGGCTGCTTGATGATCGCAATGGATTTTGCATGGTAACCGCCTGAGCAAACGTGTTTGTGTAAGCTCTCAAGATACTATGGGGGCGGTGCGCCATCCACCGGTATGCGAAGCTAGCCGTTAAGCAAATGTGTTTATCACAAATGTTGCGATGCACTTGGTTCTTAGGAATGGGCCGCCGCCCACTCACGGATGTCGTGCGGCGTGTCGTCCTCACGGTTCATCGTGGGTAGCACTTCGTGGAGCAGTTTGTCGGGATCGCACAGGTCGGCGATCGAGTCGACGATGATATCGGGCTGGTAGGCATATTTGGCCAGGTCGGCCCGCTTCGTGCTGCCGGTGAGCACGAGGATCGTGCGGTAGCCCATTTGCGCGCCGCCCAGGATGTCGGTCTCCATCGTGTCGCCGATCATAATGGTTTCGCTCGTGGCCATGCCGAGTTCTTTGCGGGCGATGCGCATCATCACGGGACTTGGCTTACCGACGCTGAAGGCTTTGATGCCGGTGGCCTGTTCGATGAGCGAAACGATCGCGCCGCAGCCTGGCCGAGTGCCGCTTTGTGTCGGGCAGTTGGGGTCGAGGTTCGTGGCGATGAGTTTCGCGCCGTCGATAACCATTTGCACGGCATGTTCGAGCATTTCGAAGCTGAGAGTGCGCCCTTCGCCCACGACCACGTAGTCGGGCGACTTATCGACCACCGAGTAGCCGTTGCGATGGAGTGCGTTGAGCAAACCGCCTTCGCCGATAACATAGGCCGTGCCACCCGGCTTTTGGCGAGCGAGAAAGCGTGCGGTGGCCATCGCGCAGGTGAAGATGTGGTCTTCCTCGACGGGTATGCCCATGCGCTGCAGTTTGGTGGCCACGTCGCGGCGCGTGCGCTGGCTGTTGTTCGTGAGGAACATGAAAGGAATGTTCCAGTCGCGAAGCATGCGGATAAAGTTCACAGCACCGGGAATAAGCTCGGCGCTGCGATACATCACGCCGTCCATGTCGATCAGAAATCCTTTTTTCATATATACATCCTTATGATTGAGTTGAGTAATTTATTGATCTCCGCGCAACCAACGATCCCTACCGTCATTCCCGCGCAGTGCTCATTAAGGGATAACCAAAAACAACTTCGGCAGATAGAATTCACCACAGAGACACGGAGGATGAAGCAGGGAGCGTGGAGCAAGGAGCAGGCCTTATAGGATGCGGGATAGTGGATGCAGGGGGCAGGATATCCTACTGAATGCCTTGGCCCTGCTCCCCGCATCTACCATCCTGAATCCTAAATCAACAACTCTTCTTTGTGCCTTCGTGGTTAATAAAACTCTTCCGAATCTCTGTGTCCTCCGTGTCTCTGTGGTTATTCTGAAAATGAGGAAGTTATTATTGAAGCGTTCCTAAGTTGACGAACCGAGAGTGCATCGGGCACAACAAAGGTGCGTTACAACACGCACAAGCGCCCGCTGTTTGCTCACAGTTCGTACTGGTTCGCCGCCTGAGGTAGGTAGGTTGATGATCGCCCTGCTCGAAGCAGGGCTGTTCGTCATTAAAATGTGCGGCCGTGAAGATAGGGTTAAGTCGGGGGTCAGGGATCAGGGGTCGGGGATCAGAGGCTAGGGTCCAGGGAGCAGAATGCAAGTTCTAACCTCTCACCCCTCATCCCTCACTCCTATCCCCTCACCTCCCCGCCGTTGCTAATTCCAATGGCCGCATGGCGAAAAAACTGTCGTGGATGGCTTCGCCAACCTGGTTCAGTCGTGTTTGCAAATCGTCTACGAATTCGTGCATGCCGGTGGCGATGACGTCTTCGGCTTGTGTGTAGGCCAACTCGGCACGGAGTTGGCCGAGCCGCTTCTCGGCCTGGTTGCAAAAGCCCCCGATTTGGCTGCCGGAGATCGCGTGCAACGAATCATTGGCTCCCGTTAAGCAGTGCAACACGGATCGCGGAAATTCCCGGTCGAAAATGAGGAAATCAACCACTTGCTGCGGCGAAATTCGTCCGTGCCGCTGGCGATACATCTCCAGCGCGCTGGTCGAACGCAGCAGTGCAAGCCATTGAATATCGTCGAACGGCGTGCCGATGTCGGACACCTTCGGCAACAGGATGAAATACTTCACGTCGAGGATGCGCGATGTTTTATCGGCGCGCTCGAGCATTCGGCCAAGGCGGCAGAAATGCCATGCCTCGCCGTGGGTCATCGTGGCATCGGTGACGCCGAGAAACTGCTGGCCAGAAACATTCACACGCTCGAAAAACATATGCGGGTCATCGAGCACGGTTTCGAGCGAGTCGCCGTCGCGTACGATCAGGTAGAACTTGTTGATGTGTTCCCACATTTCGGCCGAGATGATTTCGCGCACGCTGCGGGCGTTTTCGCGTGCCGCTCGCAAGCACGACAGGATCGAATTGGGGTTCTTTTCGTCAAACGTGAGGAATTCGACAACATTCTCTTTGGTGATGTCCTTGGCCTGCTCGCGATACGTGGCATCGTCGCCGGTGATCACCACCAGCGGCCACCACTGCTCGCCAGCCTGGCCAGGCATATCGAGGCTGAGGTTCAAGTTCACGGAAATGAAGCGGGCTACGTTCTCGGCGCGCTCCACATAGCGGCTCATCCAGTAAATCGAAGCGGCAACGCGGCTCAACATGGCGGATGTCTCCGCCGCGTGCCGGCCGTTGGGTTGGTGGGTAGAAGTGAATTTACAAGAGGAGCGTACTTGCGTTGAGGGAACAGAACTCGAAGCATGCCAATCAAGCGTTCAATCATGAAATCACCCATGTATCTTTGCTCCCGCCGCCTTGCGAAGAATTGACCACCAACGATCCTTTTTTCAGCGCCACGCGGGTCAGCCCGCCCGGCAATACGAACACATCGCGGCCGTACACGATGAACGGCCGAAGATCGACGTGCCGTCCTTCGAGCCCCCCATCGGTAAGAACGGGAACACGCGATAAGCTAAGCATCGGCTGTGCGATGAAGTTGCGCGGGTTCGCGCGAATCTGGTCGGCACAGCGGGCGCGTTCTTCGGCGCTAGCGCGCGGGCCGATCATGAGTCCGTAACCGCCCGACTCGTTGGCCGGCTTCACAACGAGCTTGTCGAGGTTGGCCAGTACGTGCTGTTTCTGCGATTCCTCACAGCACACATAGGTGGGCACGTTCGGAATGATCGGATCTTCGCTCAGATAGAACTTAATGATCTGCGGCACGTAAGCGTACACGACTTTATCGTCGGCCACGCCGGTGCCCGGAGCGTTGGCCAGCGCGATGCGGCCAGAGCGGTAAGCATCCATAAGGCCTGGCACGCCGAGCATGGAATCCGCACGGAACGATGTGGGGTCGAGAAAATCGTCGTCGATACGTCGGTAGAGCACGTCGATGCGCTCGAAGCCCTTCGTGGTGCGCATGTAAACGAAACCGTCGGACACCACGAGGTCGCGGCCTTCGACCAGGTCGATGCCCATCTGCTGAGCCAGGAACGAATGCTCGAAGTAGGCCGAGTTGTACAAACCGGGTGAGAGCAGTGCCACCGACGGCGAGCGGATTTGGTCGCCCATCAGGTATTGCAGCGCATCGAGCAGTCGGCCGCAGTAGTCATCCACGGGGCGAATGGCCGAGTACTCAAAAAGCTGCGGAAAAGTTTGTTTCATGAGCTGCCGGTTCTGCAGCACGTACGAAACGCCGGAGGGGCAGCGGAGGTTGTCTTCGAGCACGTAGTACTGACCGTCGCCATCGCGCACGAGGTCGGTGCCGGTGATGTGGCACCAGACTTTTCGTGGCGGCGTAAGCCCCACACATTGCGGCCGAAAGCCGCTGGCGGTGGCTGCCACATGTTCGGGCAACACGCCTTCGCGCACTACGCGGCGCTCGTGGTACAGGTCGTCGATGAGCATGTTGAGCGCGATGATGCGCTGCCGGAGCCCGCGCTCGATTGTAGACCATTCATCGCGGCTTACGATGCGCGGCACGATATCGAACGGAATGATCCGTTCGCGTCCTTGCTGGTCGCCATACACATTGAACGTGATGCCAAGCTGAACCATCGAGCGGTCGGCGGCCCGTTGACGGCGAATCAAATCATCCGGCGACATGCCGCGGATACGCTGGTGAAGCGATTTGCAATCGGGCCGTGCCTTGCCGGCCTCGTCGAACATTTCGTCGTAAAAGCCATCCGTCTGGTAGGCGGAAAAGGCTGCTCCGCCGCCCATCGATTGCGACTGACTCTGCGAGGCGTTTACCGAATCGCGCCGAGTTTTAGGTGGTGCCACCGTTTGTTCCATGACCGTGAATTGTTACGACAGCAAAGGTTTGGGACGCCTGAAGTGAGCCAAACTTTCCTCTACGAGCAAACGGTGCGCCCCAATGACAAATGCCTCCCAGATTCCTTTTCCGCGCCGCGGCGAGTAACCGTACCTCGTTGTGGTGACTATAGATACGTCGAGACAAGAGGTAGCGCGAGTTGCCACGTCGCACGCTGTTATGCCCGTGACCAATGCCCAGGAATTAGGCAGTGCGAACTCAGCAGCTTTACTTGTACCACATTCGCAACTTATAATCGCCCCAGATTTTACACCTGCCAGCAGACGCCAGCCACTGCCCAAGTCGCACCCCACGAGGATGGCGCGAATCCGCTTTCTGAAACGCTCGCCACGGTGATCACGCTGAAGCCGTGGGCATTTATTTTGCATTGCTCGCGGTGCGGAGTTGGAGATTGCCCGCACCCTGCTTCGATTTACTAGCTTCTTGATTTTGCAACCCCGAGGTGAAGTCTAATGAATTGCCCTTCCATGCGTTTGGCCCTATTGGCCCTTGGCCTTGTTACCGTGAATGCTTTGGCGCTATCGAGCTACGGAGCGCCGACCGTTTACTTCGATCGTGATAACGACATGCCTACGGACATGAGCAATTCGCTAGCGGAGTTCAACCGGTTCACCGCTGCGTTGAAGTCGTATGGCGTAGAAACGGTCGAAGACATCGACACCAGCACGCCACCGGTATTCGGTTTTGACCCGACGCTTGTCTTTGGCTCCACGGGCATCACCGCCACCACGCAGATGACAACCTCGGCGTTCACCGCGCCTTTCCCTGGTTTTTACTCCATCGGCTCGAAAATGCTTGTCGAGAACGATGCGCTGGCACTATTCGATCCGATGGCTCCGCAGTTACCGGAAGCACCTACCATCTTTAGCTTTAACCAACACATCACGGCTTTCGGCCTGTTCGTCATCCAAGGTGGTGATCAAGGTTCGCCACCTAGCCCAACGAATAACGACAACCCGACCACTTTCCGACTTACAGACACCGTGACTAGCACTTCAACCGACGTGACAGTCCAAGTCGGTCCCGGGTGGGGCGATTTCAATGTTTTCTTTTTTGGCGTGACCGACACGGTTCCGTTTAACCAAGTGTCGATCCTCGAAACGGGCGACTTGCTGGATGGCATGACCTACGACAATCTTGTTGCCGGCTTTGCCATTCCAGAACCCAGCTCGCTCGCACTCATGTTGCTGAGCGGAGCCTGTGCTTTGTGCCGACGAAATCGCCGTCGCTATAGCTAAGGGAATAACTCAAAAATAACTTCGTTAGATAGGATTCACCACAGAGACACGGAGAAGAGAAAAGTATTTGTCATTGCAAATTCATTGGGTGGTTTCCGAGATGGCCAAATTACCAATTACAAATTTGCAATGACAAATCAAACCCTGCTTCCTTGCTCCACGCTCCCTGTTTCATCCTCCGTGGCCTCTGTGTCTCTGTGGTTATTCTGAAAAGGGAGTAGTTATTATTGAGGTGTTCCTAAGCCCTCCGGCATAGTGGACTGCGATTCGCGATTAGTGCGCGCCCAGGCATTGATAAAAACAGCCCGGTGCCTAACACTGGGCTGTTATATTTATTGCATATGGCTCAGAAACTCCGCATCCTCACGCGAATCAATTGCCTCTGTCTTGGGCGAGGGGCGTTATGGATTAGCGCTGCCCTCGTTTTGATCGCGACTTCCGAATCGCTCGCGGGTGAGTTACTGGTGGTCGATCGTCTCTCGAACAGCGTTTACCGCTACAGTGCTTCGGGAACGCTTCTCGGAACGGTCATCGACCGCTCGCTCGACATTTACCAGCCCACGGGCATCGGAATGTCGCCCGACTTCACGGAGTTGTACGTTTCGAGTTCGCAGCGTAACCATGTGATGAAATACGACTACGACCCGGCGACCGGCGTGGCGAGCAACCCGACTATTTTTGCCGACATGGCCGATGGGCTGGCGTTTCCGAACGATATTCAATTCAGCCCGGATGGCAACAAGATCTACGTGGCCAACTTGAACGGCGGGGTGTCGCAATTCAACGTGGATGGAAGCAGCGCGGGCCCCAAGCTATTTTTGCCCACCGACAATGAAGAAGTGGCAACGCCGACTTCGTCGATGAACTTTACCTCCGACGGCAGGTTGCTGGCCGGTGCGTTCCAGAATTCGACCGGCGTACTCGGCGGCATCGCTATTTCGGATTCGGGCGTTACGTCGTTTCCAAATTATCTCGTGGATCCGGTGACCGAAATCCGCGGTGCCACCGGGTTGATGGTCCACGACAATTATCTCTATGTATCCGGGTTATTCTCCGGCAGAATTCAGCGATTCGATCTCTCTGACTGTGACGGGCAACCCTGTGGACAGATGGACGCCTCATGGGGAATCTTGGGCGTTGCGTTTCCTCAAGACTTGGTAGCGGCACCGGATGGCAGTGGTTTTTTGCTTGGTGTACTGGGGCTTTCTCCCGGCGCGGGAAATATTTCCCGCTACGCGTTCGACGGTACTCTTCTCGGCACGTTCGCCACGCCCGGCGGCGGCGGGTTTACCGAGGCGACCGCGTTCGTCGTGGTGCCGACATCGCCTGCCGGACTCGTGGGCGATTTCAATCACGACGGCAAAGTCGATGCGGCCGACTATGTAGTGTGGCGAAAAACGTCGCCGCTCGATGAGTCGGGCTACAATGACTGGCGGACCAACTTCAGCATGTCCGCGGCGGCTAGTTCTGCCGGATTTGGTGGCGGCGGCACCGTGCCAGAACCGGCCGGAGGGCTGCTCATGCTCGTTGCGATTTTGGTGAGTAGTTCGGTGCGATATCGAAACTGAAGCAACTCGAATTAGGTTTTTCACTTTGAGAAAGCAACCTCGCATGGTGTTTGTGGTCCGTTGTCCGTGGTTCGTTGTCCGTGGCGATGCCGACAGCAACGGACCACGGACTACAGACTACGGGCCATCGCGAGGTTTCACGCTCGTGGAGCTTCTGGTGGTCATCGCGATTATCGGCGTGCTGGTCGCGCTGTTGCTGCCGGCTATTCAAAGCTCACGCGAGGCGGCGCGGCGTACGCAGTGCATCAATAACATGAAACAGCTTGGGGTCGCGCTGCAAAACTACGCCGCGACGAAAAAGCACTTTCCGCCCGGCTTGTTGGCCAAAACGTATGCGGAGGAGCCCACGCATCCGCAAACTTTTTATCGTTGGTCGTCGCTGGCACATTTGCTGCCGTACATGGAGAACCAAGCGGTCCGCGACCTGCTCGACCTATCGCTGCCGCTTTACATGCCGGGAGCCGGGTACCCTATCTCCGAGCGAAACAAGCTCGGAGTTGCTCAAGTGCTGCCCGAGTTTCTTTGCGCGAGTGATTTGGGCCAACCGGTGAAAGCCGAGTGGGGACCGACCAACTACATGGCCTGTGCCGGCTCGGGCGCGGGTGGCGGCACACCGTTCGACACGGACGGCGTTTTCTACGTCAACTCGGCAACCACGTTCGCAAAAATTGGCGACGGCAGCTCGCACACCATCGCGATGTCTGAAAGCTTGTTGGGAGAAGAAACCCAGTTGGATCAGGCCAGTGCGTTCACCGGGGTTACCCCCGAGCGCAACTATAAATTCACGCTCGGCTTTTCGGCGGTTCCCGATCTTACCGAAGCGCGCTGCGATGCAACGCAGAGTTACAATTCAACGGTGGGCAACGGAAACGACCCGCGCGGTTTCGCGTGGTGCAGCGGCGAGTATCGCTGTGCCTCATACAACCACTTCTATCCACCCAACGCGGCGAAGTTCGACTGCATCACGTCGGTCACGATGGACCCGACGATTCCTCCGCAACGGCTTTACTCGGCGTACGGATGGCGAACGGCCCGCAGTGCCCACCCGGGCGGCGTGAACGCGGTGTACGCGGACGGCAGCACGCACTTTATTGGCGACGGCATCGATTTGGCCGTGTGGCGAGCGCTATCGACGATGGCTGGCCAGGATTAGCGTAGGTCAGGCTTTCCAGCCTGACGCTGGGGCTCAAAAACTCGTAAGGCAGAGATTTTTGCCGGGGAATGTCAGGCTGGAAAGCCTGACCTACGGGTGCCGCCCTTGACCTGGCCCCGCCTTGGCCTTTACCTTGGTGGATTCTCCAAAACTCACGAAAAGCCGCTCTCGCACAGGTTGAACGATGGCCGTCCCCAAGCGCAAACAGTCGAATTCCCGCACCGGCATGCGTCGCTCGCACGACGCTCTGAAAGCCAAGCAATTGCAGTCGTGCCCCAAGTGCGGCACGCCGAAGCCGTCGCACGTAGTTTGCCCCAATTGTGGCCACTACGCGGGCCGTACTGTGGTTGAAACAGAATAAGGAAGTAATGACGAATTTTCGAATGACGAATGACGAATTGGGATCGATTCACAATTTCCCCATTCGTCATTTTGCATTCGTTCTTCGTCATTTCATCGAACCGCCATGTCGACCGACTCGGCCAAGATCGCCTTTCTGTTTCCCGGCCAAGGTGCCCAATCGGTAGGCATGGGTCAGGCCGTTTGCTCGCAAGTGCCTGCTGCCCGGGCGCTGTTCGATCGCGCGGCCGACGTGCTCGGTTATGATCTTTACCAACTCTGTACCGAGGGACCGGCGGAAGAACTCGATTCCACGATTTACAGCCAGCCCGCGCTGTTCGTGTGTGGGCTGGCCGCTCTTGAGCAGCTTAAGCAAACCTCGCCGGAGATCGTCGAGCAATGCTCGGCCACGGCCGGGCTGAGCCTCGGCGAATACACGGCACTCGTGTTCGCCGGTGTCATGGATTTCGAAACGGGCCTGCAGGTTGTGCAAGAACGCGGCCGTGCGATGCAAGACGCCTCCGACGCCGTTTCCAGCGGCATGGTCTGCGTGCTCGGCATGGAGCGCGACCAAGTGCAAAAGCTGGTCGATGAGGCGCGCAGCGATCAAACGCTCGAAATTGCCAACCTGCTCTGTCCGGGTAATATCGTGTGCTCGGGCGAAACGGCCGCTTGCGAACGACTACTGACACTCGCCACGCAAGCCGGAGCCATGAAAGTGATTCCGCTGGCCGTGGCCGGGGCATTCCACACGTCGCTCATGCAGTCGGCGGTGGAACGGCTAAGCAAAGCATTGGCCGACGTGCCGATGCACGCGCCGCGCATTCCGGTTGTATCCAACGTGGATGCCCGGCCGCACAGCGATCCCAACGAAATTCGCGAGCTGCTCATTCAGCAAGTTTGCTCGCAAGTGCGGTGGGAAGACTCGATGCGTTACCTGCTAGATGAACAAGGCATCACGCAATTTTACGAACTCGGCCCAGGCCGAGTGCTGGCGGGGTTGCTGAAACGCATCGCCCGCAAAGTGCCGTGCGAAAATATTACGGCTTAATTACCCGGTCTTTGTTTTGATTATTAACCACAGAGGCACGGAGGACACGGAGGGTCGGAATAGTGATTTGAACCACGAAGACACGAAGTCACAAAGAGTTTAATCCACTGTAACACTTTGCCTATTGTCGTGATGAGTGACCTAAGAGCCTATCCGAAAACCGTCTGCCGAAGGGGGACAGTCCCAATTTGCTCCGAAGACTCCGCAAATTTGGGACAGTCCCCGACGATTTTCGGATAGGCTCTAAATATACCGTGAAGCTTTTTTAAAAAACCTTCGTGTCTTTGTGCCTTCGTGGTTCAATTAAACTCCGCTTGCTCCACGCTCCCTGCTTCATCCTCCGTGCCTCTGTGGTGAAATAAAAAAAGGAATTGCATCATGCCAGACGAACTTAACCGGCGGATTCAAGTGGACCTCAGCGGCAAGACGGCCATCGTGACCGGTGCCTCGCGTGGCATTGGCAAAGCGATCGCCTTGCGGTTGGCCGCCAGTGGCGCAAAGGTGGCCTGCGTGGCCCGCAGTGCCGATAAGCTCCAAGAAACGGTCGACGAAATCACCGCCGCGGGCGGCCAGGCCGAAGTACACACCTGCGACGTGTCCGACAGCGACTCGGTCTCCAAGCTCATCGAAGGGCTGGCCGAAAAATGGGGCAGCCTCGATATCGTGGTCAACAACGCGGGCATCACCAAAGACGGCCTGATCCCGCGCATGAGCGACGAAGATTGGGATGCCGTTATCGCCACGAACCTGCGCAGCGTGTTCCTGTTCACGCGGGCAGCGTCGCTGGTGATGATGCGTAAGCGCAGCGGGCGGATCATCAATATCTCCAGCGTATCGGGCCTGATGGGCAACGCCGGGCAGGCTAATTACTCGGCCTCGAAGGCGGGCGTCATCGGCTTTACGCGTACGGTGGCCCAGGAGCTGGCCAGCCGCAAGGTGACCGTAAACGCCGTGTGCCCGGGCTTCATTGCCTCGGAAATGACCCAGGCTATGGGGGCCACGCTGGATGAGTTCGTAAAAACGCGAATCCCGGCCAAGCGGCTTGGCGAGGCCGACGAAGTGGCCGACGCCGTGCTATACCTGGCCAGCGATTCGGCCGCGTATATCACGGGTGAAGTTATCACAATCGATGGCGGTTTGACGCCGTAAACGGGTGGCTGGGGCACACCCCCGGTTTCGTCCTCTGGGGCGGCGTAAAGCCTCAACCCCAGGCACCCCAGTGCAAACTGGTCTACTACAGGATAACCCGGCTAGCGTGTTGCCCCTAGAATTGGTATATCTTGACCTCACTTACGGAAACCCTCTATCTTTAGAGGCTTGCCGACAAGCCAATTGCCGCTAGCGAGGCTCTGGCCTGGAAGCATCCGGTGGATAAGATTTCGGCAGGCACCCGCCGGCCTTTCCCATACATTTAAAGACACATAGACAAGCAGCAGTTAGCAGGAGGATCGACAAGGTGGCCGCCTCAGTAATGGAACGAGTAAAAGACATCGTCGCCGACAACCTGGGAGTCGACCGAGAGAAGATCACGCCCGAGACATCGTTCGTGAACGACCTCGGTGCAGATTCGCTCGACACGGTTGAGTTGGTAATGGAACTCGAAGAAGAGTTCGACATCAACATTCCGGACGACGCCGCTGAAAAAATTCAAACCGTCGGCCAGGCTGTGCAATACATCGAAGCCGGCATGAACGGCAAGAACTAAAGCCTGCCTTCGGGCTCTTATGTTCTTATTTTGGGAATGACGAATGACGAAGCACGAATGACGAATGCACCACATTCGTCATTCGTCATTCGGAATTCGTCATTTTTTTATTGACCGCTGTCCCGTGCTCTGAATCCTCATTATGAAACGTCGCGTCGTTGTCACTGGCCTCGGAGCCGTTACCTCGTTGAGCTGCAAAGTCGACGATTTGTGGAATAAAATCCTGCGCGGTCAAAGCGGTATCCACGAACTTAAAGCATTCGATACCTCACACCATAAAGTTCGCTTCGGCGGCGATATTCACGATTGGTCGACCGAAGGCTATATCGAACGCAAAGATGAAAAACGCATCGATCGCTTCACCCAGTTCGCGCTCGTGGCCGGGATCGATGCCGTGACCGACGCCGGGATCGACTTCTCGAAAGAAGAACCGTTCCGCTGCGGCGTGATTCTTGGCTCGGGCATCGGCGGCCTCACCGAAATCGAAGCCCAGCACGAACGGCTCATCACCAAAGGCCCCGATAAAGTCTCAGCCTTCACCATTCCCAAACTCATGCTCAACGCGGCAAGCGGACACGTTTCGATCCGCTACGGATTGCGCGGCCCGAACTACGCCGTGGCCACCGCCTGCGCCAGCGCCACCAATGCCATGGGCGATGCGTTCAAAGCCATTCAGTACGATGACGCGGATATCATGGTCACCGGCGGAACCGAAGCCGCCTGCACGCCGATGGGATTGGCCGGCTTCTCGAACATGCGTGCTCTCTCCGAACGGCACGACGACCCCGCGGGCGCGAGTCGCCCGTTCGACCGCGACCGCGACGGCTTCGTCCTCTCCGAAGGCGCGGGCCTATTGGTGTTCGAAGAACTCGAACACGCCAAACGCCGCGGCGCGAGAATCTACGGCGAAATCTTGGGCTACGGTGCCAGCGCCGATGCCGGCCACATCACCCAGCCGGATGTCGAAGGCACCGGTGCCGCCAAAGCCATGGCCAGCGCGCTTCGCGATGCGAAGCTCAACCCGGAAATCGTCGACTACATCAACGCCCACGGCACGAGCACACCGCTAGGCGATGCGGCCGAAACGATCGCCATCAAGAGCGTGTTCGGCGACCATGCCCGTAAGGTGAGCATCTCCAGCACCAAGAGCCAGCTCGGCCATTTGCTTGGCGCAAGCGGCGGCGTGGAGCTCGTGCTGTGCATGAAGGCGCTCGTCCATAGCGTGTGCCCGCCGACGATCAACTACACGACCCCCGACCCGGCGTGCGATCTCGACTACACGCCGAACGAACCGCGCGAACGCCAACTCCGCACGGTCATGAGCAACAGCTTCGGCTTCGGCGGACACAACGCGTCGATCATCGCGGGCTCTGCGGCGTAGGCATTTTTAAGTTCGTGTCTTTCGTGGGGTAGCTGGGGCAACGTCCCAGTTTTCGCGCCGTAGCAGGCATACACCGCGTGCGTCCGCCCTCGCACGATTTTCTGGGCTGCTACACGGAAGGTGCCTACTACTTTGTGGTTTCTTCCTTTTCTCTTTTATTGCGGGCTTTGAATTGTAATTCGGCGGTTCTCTGGCTAGACTTTCAGTCACCCTTCTGTGGGAGGGAGCCGGTTCCTACCTATAATGCCTCAGTTCATCTACGAGTTATCCGCATGAAGATTTGTAATCGCGCAAGAAATATCTTCGCTCTGTCCGCTTTTACGATTACTGCCGCATGCCTACTGGGTGCGCTATTGCCACTATCTGAGGCGGATGCCGCTTGGAACTCGGTTGCGGGCATTAAGGATGGAAATGACACCGTCAACGAGTTGGCGAATCCTTGGGATGGTGAACGTTTGCTTGTATTTGGTGGCGGACTGAACTTCGCCGGCAATGCGAATGTGGATGGCGAAATCTGGATCCAGGCGATGAGTGGGTGGTCGACTCCAGCGGTCAATATCGCGGGAGCGTTAACGAAAACAGGCAATGGTCAGTTCACGGTTACGACCCCAAATTTCACGATCGGCAATGCGGCTGCGAGCTCGGTTGAAGCCGGTACAATTAATCTCGGCGCGGGCCAACTCATTACGCTTGGATCAGTCACAGCACACGACAATGTTGATATTCGCCATGCGGGCACAAAGTTACACGTACTAAATGACTACGTGCAGGATGGTGGTGCCTTTTGGCTGCAATTCGATGGCGCTTTCGAGGTCGATGGGGCGTTTATTAAATCGGGTAACGGGGATTTCAGTATCGGCACGCCTAACTTCACGATTGGTGATGCGGCAGCAAGTTCTGTCGAGGCCGGTCGAATAAACATGGGAGCGGGACAGTTCGTTACGCTCGGTTCAGTAACTGCTCACGACAATGTTGATATCCGCCACGCGGGTACAAAGTTACACGTACTAAATGACTACGTGCAGGATGGTGGTGCCTTTTGGCTGCTATTCGACGGCGCGTTCGAGGTCGATGGGGCGTTTATTAAAACGGGTAACGGGGATTTCAATATCGGCACGCCCAACTTTAAGATTGGCGATGCGGCCGGAAGCTCCGTGGAAGCAGGGCGGATTAACGTGAGCGCCGGAACGTTTGGCCTAGACGGGCCGCCGATCACTCTCGGTTCAGTGACCGCTCACGACGACGTCGACATTCGCCACGTGGGCACAAAGCTGCACGTGTTGGAAGATTACGTGCAGGATGGCGGTTCCTTTGCTGTGATTTTCCAGGGCGCGTTCGAAGTGGATGGCGCGTTCACGAAGACTGGAAGCGGCGATTTTATCGTGAGCAGCGATAATTCGAAATTCCGTGCCAACGGCGCGTTCACAATAGCGGGAAGCGGTAACTTCACGGTGAACTCCATCGGTGCCGAGTTTTCGATTGCGAACCCAACTGCCAGCTCGATCGAGGCAGGAGCCATAACCGTCCGCGACAGTCAAGTTCTTACAATCAACGAGATAACAGCTCACGGTAATTTCGAAGCGGGCAACTTGGCAACCGTTCACGTACTGTCCGACTTCGTGCAGGATGGCGGCAACTTCCTCGTCGATGGCAACTCCATTTTCAATGTCGATGGAACTTTCACCAAGACCGGCAACGGTCAGTTTGTGGTCGCTTGGAGCAACACAGACTTTAGCATCGGTAACCCTGCGGCAAGCTCGATCGAAGCTGGTGTAGTAAGTATTCGCGATGGAAACGACGTCGTTGTCAACCAAATGACGGTTCACGACAACTTCG
>CAZTWS010000077.1:0-2246 GCA_964618225.1 uncultured Planctomycetaceae bacterium | reverse complement strand
ACAACTTCGAGCTACGACACTCGGCCAGCTTGCATCTCTTGACCGACTACCAGCAGGATGGCGGCGACTTCTCCGTCCAAGAGAACTCGACTTTCGGCGTCGATGGCGCGTTCAACAAGACCGGAAACGGAGATTTTTCCGTAAGCAACGATACGATATTTCGCGTCGGTGGCCAATTATCAATAGTAGGCAACGGTGCCTTCGGGATTAGCGGTGCAAACTCGAGCTTTCAATTAGATAACCCTTTAGAAAGTTCTGTCGAAGCAGGAGTCGTAAGAATCGAAGCGGGTGCGCAAGTCACCCTCGGCAACATGCTCGCTCATGGGAATGTCCGTGTAGGAGACGGACCGGCAGGGTCGAAACTGCACCTGCTTGGCGACTACGAACAGGACAATGGAAGCTTCGAAGTCTTCAATAGCGCCGAGGTCGCCGTCGATGGAACCTTCACTAAAACTGGTAACGGCTTCTTCGGTATTGGTGGCGCTACGACCAGCCTGCAATTAGCCAACGCCGCAGCCAGTTCCATCGAAGCCGGAGATGTAAGCATCAACAACAGCGCTCAAGCTACTCTCGGCGACATGCTGGTCCATGGCAACGTCCGCGTAGGAGACGGACCGGCAGGATCGAAGCTGCACCTGCTTGGCGACTACGAACAGGACAATGGAAGCTTCGAAGTCTTCAATAGCGCCGAGGTCACTGTCGCCGGAACCTTCACGAACACCAGCGCCGGTGCCGTCAATATCCACAACGCCACTTTCACTTCCGGCAATGCCGAAGTGAACACAATTTGGCTTGCCAGTGGCACTCACGCGACGACGGACGATCTTTCGATTCATGGCACGACTTACATCGAGCACGTCAATACGTCTCTCGTCGTGCAAGGAAACTTCTCACAAGATTCGAGCAACTTCTTTTTGCTCAACAACGCCACCATGCAAGTTCAAGGCGGGTTCTCCTATACCGCCGGCAACAGGCTCGAAGTCAGCAATAACGCCGTGCTCACCACGACCGGCGCGAATAGTGGTGCCAGCGTTTCTAACGACGTGGCCATTTTCTCCGGCGGTAAAGCCACCATTGGCCAATTGACAGCACACGGCAATGTAGCGGTCAACGATGCCACCTCCGTACTCCGCGTTCGTGGCGATTATCTCCAGGATGCCGGCGGCCTTTCGATCAATAACGGCGGCACACTCAATGTCGAAGGTTCGTTCCGCTACACGATTGGCGGACCTTCGTTCATCAACTTCGGCAACGGCTTCTTGCGCGTCGGTGATACGCTCACGATCGAGGACAACCACTATTGGAACCTCACCGCCAGTGGCGGCAGAATCCGCGTCGGCGATGGGCTCTCCGCTCCCGCTGCCGGATTCGTTGTCCTTTCCACGAACGGCACCCTCGCCGGTGGCGGAACGATCATCGGCAGCCTGGCCAACAACGGCGGAACAGTAGCCCCCGGTATCTCCGTTGGCCGACTCGATGTAACCGGCAACTATACGCAGACGGCCGACTCGATTCTTCAAATCGAAATCGGTGGTCCGCTGGCCGACTCGCAGTACGACCAGTTGTTTATCTCCGGCACAGCCAGTTTGCTGGGCACGCTGAATGTCGGATTGGTTGACCTGGGCAGCGGAGTGTTTGCTCCCTCGCTCGGTCAAACGTTTGATATCCTCAAGGCCGGCAGCGGGCGTACCGGCACGTTCAATTCCGTTTCGCTTCCTCATTTGCCCGGCAACTTGGATTGGCAGGTTACTTACCTAGCCAACTTCGTGCGATTGGAAGTCATCCAAGGTGCCGCGTTCCCCGGCGACTTTAATGACGACGGTGCCGTGAATACGGCCGATTACGTGCTCTGGCGTAAAACCGACGGCACTCCAGTTCAATACACGGAATGGCGCACCAACTTCGGCGATTCGCAAAGCACTGGTTCAGGCGGCGCAAACGGCGTGCCGGAACCGGCCGCCATCGTCTTGCTAGCGATCTATGCCGGAATGTCGATGGGGTGCTCACGACGGCAATCGCGCCGTCGGACCATTGATTAGTTCGCTCACACGTCTTTTGCCACCCACCGCATTCCAGCCAACGGTTCGGCGAAATTTGTCGTGGCTTGCCGAGTTCCAGTTCTTTCAAGTCTTGGGGCGTTGCCCCAGCCACCCAGCAACGAGGTGTTTTCGGCACAGAAATTCGAAAGTTGCTTTAGGAACTCTAACAAAACCGTCTGAGAGAGGGAGACAGTCCCATTTTGCTGC
>CAZTWS010000076.1:6641-24012 GCA_964618225.1 uncultured Planctomycetaceae bacterium | reverse complement strand
GCGGAACGGCCACGGTCAACATCCGTTTCAACAATTCCGGGACCGTCGACGTGCAAGAGGGCGAACTGCGGCTCCATGGCGGCGGTAACCATATCGGCACCTTTAACATTTCGAGCGGAACGACGCTGAACATGGGTAGCACACACACGTTCGGTGCCACCTCTCAGGTCACTGGTCCCGGCACGCTCGAAATCACCGGCACGACGAATTTTAGCGGCGCGTTGTCATCGACCGGATCGCTCTTGGTTAATTCTGGAACCTTCGTCCTGAATAACGACACTACAACCTACGGGCTGAACTTAGTAGGTGAAGCCTGGTTGACCGGTTCCGGAAATCTCACTTTGACTGGCGTCTCCACTTGGACTAGGGGTACGATGGCGGGCACGGGGACGACGACGATTGCCGAGGGGGGGATGCTTTCAATACCTACTGATGCCAGCGGCCAACAGGGGTTGGCTCGGACGCTCGTCAACCATGGCGTGACGACGCTGACTGGCACCGGCTCCGGTCGATGGTTCATAGAGGATACCGAGTTCCAAAACTACGGAACATTCATTGCCGATAGTACCGGCGGGACGCTGAGCACCCAGAACTCTGCAAGCACTGCTACGTTCAACAATTTCGATACGTTCATTAAGGTCGGTCCAGGCTTCGCGGAATTCATACCCTATCCCTTTGCCCCCGCTCCGATGGAGTTCAACAACTACGGCATGGTGCATGTTCAAGAAGGGACTCTGCGACTCACGGGTAGCGGCACTGGCGACGGCGAGTTCATCGTTGAACCCGGGGCGCATCTGGAACTCATCGGCGACAATTTTCACTACAGCGGCGGCGTCTCGCTTTCCGGCGGCACGTTACAACTCGCGACGTTTACACTGACCAACGGCACGGTCCGTGGCACCGGCACGATCGAGGCCACCACGTTCACAAATGCCAGCCTAGTTTCGCCTAACGATCCGCTGGGGGATGTGGTGGGTGCCATCAGCGTGAACGGCGCGTACGCACAAGCCCCGAACGGACAACTACACATCGACCTCAAAGGCCAGAACCCCGGAGAGTTCGATACGATTGCCGTGACGGGCTCCGTAACGCTTGGCGGAAAACTGGTGATCGATGCCACGAACCTGGCCTCGGTGCCGGTGGGTACGCTGTTTCCCATCATGACTGCGGCGAGCATGAGCGGAGCGTTCAACAACGTGGAGACGATCGGTGATAACAACATTTACTTCGCCATCCGGCAAATCAGCAACGGCGCAGGCTCCGAAGCGGGATCGGGCCAAAACGACGGGGTCACGGCCTATGCCGAACGTTTAGACCGCGGCGACATGAACGGCGATGGAATCATGGACCAGGCTGACTACGACCTGTTCGTATTCGGGCTGATGAACAACAGCATCAGCAAGTTCTCTGCTAAGTGCAACTGTAACATTACCTCGCAGCAAGGCGGCGACTTCAACGGCAACGGCCGACTCGACTTCGACGACATCGCCGGCTTCCAAAACCAACTCGCCGGTATGGGAATGTCCGACTTCGGCCTCCAAATGGCCTTCGACAACTACACCAGCAACGTGCCGGAACCAGCAGCGGGAGTATTAGTAGCAGTTTGCGGATTGTTTGCTTCGTTGATGCGTTCGTGGCGGTGTGGCCGCCGCTAAGGGACGACTCAAACAGAGAGGAGATTTACCACAGAGACACGGAGGGCACGGAGATTCGGAAGAGTTTTTTAGAACGCTGATTGACGCTAATTGTCGCTTAGGAACTCTAACCAAACCGTCTGAGAGAGGGAGACAGTCCCATTTTGCTGCGAAGACTCCGCAAAATCGGGACAGTCCCCGCCGGTTTTGTTAGAGTTCCTAAATTGGGTGGGGCAATGTTCCAGGGTGAATTTTTAAGTTGCCTTGGTATTAGCGAAGATTAGTGGCGATCAGTGTTCCAAGCACAATTCGTGGGTGCGGAAGCACCCACGCTACTGCTCTCCTTGCTCCACGCTCCCTGCTTCATCCTCCGTGCCCTCCGTGTCTCTGTGGTTATTCTGAAAACAGCTACTGAAAAACGCCTCCGCCATCCGACGGCGGTAGAATCTCCACACACGCCTGCTGAGCCGTCGTCACGCCACCATCCGCCGTGAGGTCCGCTCGCCCGCAAGCGTTCGTGGCCGCCGCTCGGCAACGCATTTTGATCGGAAATAGCCGCCGCTCGGGCGCCGTCAAGTCGCCCACGCGCAAGGCAATGCTTCCGTCTGCCAGGCGTTCGTAATTCTCCGCGGGCTCCAGCGACGGATCGAATCGCACGATTACCAGCACGTTCTTCGCCGGCACATCGCCGTTTTGCACCACCACATTAAACTCGGCAATTTCGCCCACCACACGGCTACGCGGTGCCGTCATCCGCAATTCCATAGCGGGCACCACCGCATTCACGCAACCATTTTGCGTCACAGTATTCGCGCCTTCAGCAGTCACCGTCACCGTCTGGCATTGCCGACCAGCCTGCACCACCTGAAACGTCAACGGCACCGAAGCACTACGCCCCGGTGCTAAATCTCCGATGCCCTCGTAATTCACGACCTGCTTGTTCAGCGTATCCGTCGGATGCTTCAGCCCAGCATCGAACTTCGACTCCACCTTCACAGCCTGGGCAACGCCGTCACCTCGATTCGTTACCGTAACATTAAAGCTCACATACTCACCAACCCCGGCTTGTGCCGGGGTCGCCGCGCTCATCGTCATTTCCAGTCGCGGCGTGCCTGTTGCAGCAGCTCCCGTCGGCGGCGTATACGGATCAGGGCTTCGCGTCGCCGGCGTATTGCTTGGCACGCTGGGTGGCGGATTACTGCCCGGCGGCGGGGCGGTTGGTGTCGGCCCCATCGCCGGTGGCACCCCCGGAGTGTAAGGCGATTGCTGACTCGGCACCGTGTACGGATTGGGCGAGTAAGGATTCGCTGGCGGCGGTGCCGGAATCGAAGTCACCGGCGGCGCAGGAGGTGGCGGCAGCGAGGGCTGAGAAACTGGTATCGCCGGTATCGTCGCTCCCCACGTAATCGTCGCGTTGCCACGCCCCAACCCAAGCTGTGGAACACCGTTCGACCCCGTGATCGCCGGCCGAAACACGGCCACTTCCACGTTGCTCGTTCCGCTACCCCCACCCACCGGGCTCACCTCAACACTGGCTCGCCCCGAGGCATCGGTCGTGGCTTGCACCGAACTTCCGCCCTCGTAACCGAGCGAGGCACCATTCGCCACGTTGTAAATCACGGTCCAACCCGCTAACGGGGCGTTGTCCGATTTACGTGTCACCGTGGTCGTCAACGTATGCGGGCACCTTGGCTCGGCAATCGCCGAAGGCGGGAAATAAAACTGCGCATCGACCCAGTAAACCGTCACCGTCACGCGGTTGTAATTGCCCAGCGACGGCACGAACGCCGTTACCAAACTCGTGCCTTCACACGCACTCGAAATCGTGACCCACGATTCGCCGCGGAACACGGGCACATCGTCATTCGCATCGGGCGTACCTCGATACAACGTCGTTTCCGCCAAAGCCGTCCTGCCAACCGCGTGATTCGCCGCCAACACCTGCGGCAATTGCCACGGCCAGGCGAAATAACCAACCAACTCGGGCCGGCGCATATCAGTAAATTGTCCCACGCCGCTGATGCCCCACTCGACCGATCGGTTCACCAGCAGCGAGCCGTCGCAATCGGCCGCGCCCGCTTTGAAAACAATCTCCGTTCCGATCGGTGCCATGATGCCGTTCGGCGTCACTCGTAAATACTGCACGCCCTGCGGCGCACAAGTTCCTACCGGCGTCGCGATCGTCGGCACACCCGCCGGCCGCATCGCAACGAGCGGCAACGGCGCAGCTCCCGGTGCCACCACCGTGGCCATTCCCGGAGCAACAACCCCAGCCGAGGTCGGCATGCCAATCGGATTCGGATCCGAGTACACGGGCGGTGCCTGCATATTCCCCATCGGTGCCCCGATGCCAGTCGCCGGGGTCACCACCATCGTCCCGGGCGGCGGCACGGTCGCGGGGGGGCCAAACGGAGACGTCGCCACAGGAGCCGGCGACGCATAACCGGGCTCACCCGGCCATAGAAAAACCCGATCGCCAGAAGGATCGATTCGCGGACACAAACACGGACACGTCGCGCAACCAGCCAACGCCATCGCGACCCCAGTGAGGATCGCAAGGCGTAATACCGCTCGCACTGACAAGTAACAGGACATTCGCTCTCTGTAGCTGGCCTCTCCGAGGCCGGCTCTGTTGAAACCGCGTTTCAAACAAAAGGCAGGAAAAAGACTGCGCGCCCGCGCAACGTGCGCGGCGCGCGCAATCGACCAGCCTGTTAAAACTTACCGCCTGGCAAAGATGGATGTTGCCAAACTGCCACACGATCTGTCGACTTTTCTCAACACGAAATTCCGCTGGTACGACCTGTGACGATTTCAAGGCCCCTTGAACGCCACCTTAGCCCCCTCCCCTGGTGGCCGTTTTTTGTATCTATACAAACGTCCACATTTTGCTACAATGCAACGACAACCCCTAACAACGCCCCTAACCCCGTCCCCCAGCCCCGATATTGGCACGTAGATACGCAAAACCCGGGGGGAGAGTTTAGCGCATCTACGCCCCAAACGATGTCTACACCCCCCTCCCCATGCCAATTCCCGCCCCCAAACCCCGACGGACTGGTCGCTTCAGCGACCAGTACCCCACGCCAACCCCTTACCCGGCCCTGTTTTCTTGCTTTACCCCAACTCCCGAATTAGCATGAAAGGAACGGGGATTCCCCATCCGCGGATACCCCAGTACGACGCGCAATCCAGCGCGCTCGGTTGATCGTTGCAAAGAGGCATTTCCATGGTTCGGTCGATGCAGTCTCGTCGTTTTGCCGTCAGCTCTTACGCTGTTTTCACGGTCGCTCTCGCGCTCGCCGCGCAGGTCCACTTCACTTCGCCAGCCAACGCTCAAGATACAATCGGCGGTGGTAATACGTCCGGCGTGGCCGTCGATGCCGATGGCGTGCTTCGTCGCATGACCGAAGTCGATCCCACCGGCGAAATCGCACGGCAACGAGTTGCCGAAGCGCTCACGAACCTCGATCGTGATGTTGCCAAGCGCAGCCCGCTTCGCAAGGTCTCGCTCACGCGCCTCGAACGCGTAATTAAGGAACGCCTCGCCAAGGGCGGCCAAATCGACGACACCATGAAACACCTCGCGGGCCTCACCCGGCTCGAATACGTGTTCTGCTACCCAGAATCCGGCGACATCGTCATCGCCGGCCCCGCCGAGGCTTGGGGGCAAGCTCCGTCGGGAAGAATGCAAGCCCTCGAGTCGGGCAAGCCCGTGCTCGAACTTCAAGACATGGTCGTAGCACTCCGCGCGTTTCCACCTGGAGCCTTAAACAAAAAGCCCTTCATCTACTGCTCCATCGACCCCACCGATGAAGGCCTCTCACGCATGCACCAGTTCCTGCATGAGCTGGGTGGCCGCATCGGCAACCCGGCCCAAAACCCTGGGCAAGAACAATTCATCGTCAACGGCCTTCGCGATCGACTCGGTATGCAAGTCATCACCGTCGGCGGCATCTCCCCGAAAACTCACTTCGCACAAGTCATGGTCGAGGCCGACTACCGCATGAAACTCATCGGCATCGGCATGGAACAACCGTCCGTCCGACTCACCAGCTACGTCGAGCGAGCCAACCCGGCTGCCGTTGCCCGCAACGCATTGCAGCGCTGGTACTTTGTTCCCGAATACCAATGCGTTCGCGTGAGCGACGACTCCCTCGCCATGAAACTCGAAGGCGAAGGCGTAAAACTCGTCGGCGAGAACGAAGTCGTCGGTAAAGATGGCTCCCGCAGCCGTGGCCGCAAAGCAAACCCAGCCAGCGACGCTTTTGTCCGCGCGTTCACCAAGGTCTATCCGAAACTTGCCGAACGCACGCCCATCTGGGCCCAACTGCGTAACTGCATCGACATGGCCGTCGCCGCGGCTTTTATCCAAGATCAGGACTACTACGACATCGCCGGATGGAACCCCACACTGTTCAGCGACGAAACCGCATATCCGGTCGAAACACTGAACGCTCCGCAACAAGTCGAATCGGCTGTGAACGCGATTTGGAAGGGAAATACGCTCGTCACCCCGATCGGCGGTGGCGTTCAAATGCGCCCAACCGATGCGATCGCCTCCGAAAACTTGCTCGACGACGCAGAATCGAAAGTACAAAACGCCCGTGCGGCCATCGATTTGAAGAAGCTCGCCCCAGATCAATGGTGGTGGGATTAAGCTACACCGACTCTCGATCGACAACCACGACGCGTAAATCGCACACATTCGTGTGCGTCGGACCTGTAACAAACAGGCCGCCTGCTTGCTCGAAAAAATGGTAGGCATCGTTCCCGGCAAATGCTGTACGGGAATCGAGCCCTCTTTCTCGCGCCTCGCGCACCACGCTTTCGGTAACGAACGCCCCGGCTGCGTCCGTCGGACCGTCTTCGCCGTCGGTCCCCGCGGCCAGCACGGCGATTCCCTCGCAACCGCCAAGCTGCTCCAGTGCCGCAAGCGCGAGCTGTTGATTTCGACCACCCTTGCCGCGGCGCGCCTCATCCACGAGCGTCACCGTCGGCTCACCGCCACTAATAAGACAATCGGGCCCCGATTCATGACGCATCCGTACCGCCACCGTCGCCAAGTGCCGCCCCACCCCTTCGGCCGCGCCTTCGGGCTTCGTCGCACAAATCATCGCGTGCGAATAACCCAGTCGCTCTGCCTCGACTCCAGCCGCATCCACGGCCGTGGCGTTGTTACCGAGGATGAAGTGCAATACACGAGTCGTCGGACTCGAAGGAGCTACATCCTGTCGATCGTGCAGGTATCGAACGACATTGCTGATGGCAGGCTCTTGCGAGAGCCCCAGTTCATCGAGCACCGCAAGTGCATCCGCGGCCGTGGTCGTATCGCCTACCACGGTTGGCCCCGACGCGATGGCTTGCAACGGATCCCCCAAGACGTCGGAGATGATAAGCGTAACCAATTGCCCCGCACAACACGCCGTTGCGAGTCCGCCCCCCTTTACCAAGCTGATTTGCCGCCGGACCGTGTTCAATTGCTCGATATTTGCGCCGGCCGCACTGAGCAGACGTGTAAGCTGTATCTTTTCTTCGAGCGAAACCTGCGGCACCGGCGCGGGCAAGAGCGCCGACCCGCCGCCGGTAAGCAGGCAAATGCAAAGGTCGCTCGGACCAAGC
The DNA here is from genome assembly GCA_964618225.1 of uncultured Planctomycetaceae bacterium. Classification (GTDB taxonomy): domain Bacteria; phylum Planctomycetota; class Planctomycetia; order Pirellulales; family Lacipirellulaceae; genus JABDGM01. The sequence continues at coordinate 16,756 of CAZTWS010000076.1, read as the reverse complement.
GACCGCACCAATTCGAGGATTCGTCGCGTTCCTTCAACGCCTTCGGGACGCGGCTCGTTGACTCCTGCAGGCCGCGCAGGGTGCAACGTGATGCGACGGGTCGGCAGCACGCAGTCGGCGGGCACGTTCACCCAACCGGCAACCTGTTTCTCTGCCAGCAGTTGCGGCCCCAACAAATTCTCCAGGGCAACCGTCATGGCACCTGCCGCTTTGCCGGCACCAACCACCGCGACGCGGCTAACGCTGCTCAAGTCAAATGGCTCGCCGTCGATGGAGAGCGTCGAGCCATCGACTTGCAGCTGCGAACGAATCAGTTGCTCGGGCATTACCGCCGCTACACCGGCTCGCCAAATACGTTCTACATGATCGCGCAGTACTTTTGCATCCCTCGGCATAACGCAAGTGTACTAGCGTTGCTGCGGTGCAACAAACGGAGCGGCCGCGGCCGTTGGCGAATTCGTGCCCGCGGGCTTCAAAGCAGGCAACCTCTGAGGCGGGGCGATTTGCAACGGCCGTACCATGATGGCGTCGAGCTGCACCGTGCCGGGACTCATCAATGCAAAGGTCAGCCGCAACTCATGCAGCTTGTCTGTTGCACGGATCATCGAGAATCGTTCCCAGCCGTTCGTTCGATCCACGGAGAGCACCAAGTCGGTGCCGCCCAGGGAATCGAGAATGCGAAGCGTTTCAGACACCTCGGGGCTCGCCGGTTCGACGCGAATAAAACCAGATATCTCGATGACCGCATGCTCGGGCACGACCACGGGCGGCGACTCGATCCACGACACGGGTTCGCCGGCTGCCGAAAGTGCGTTACCTGTTGCCGCGGCATGCATCAACAGCGCGTACTTGCCGTGCCTCGGCTCGGCCATCGAAAGCTCCACATGCGATTGCACCCCAGCCACCTCGCGGCCGAAGTGTTGCCAGCCGATTTGCGTCAATTGGCCAACATCTTCAAAGTCGCCACCGTACAACAGGTTTTCCCCCAGCTGCAGAGACGGGCGCGAACGCTCAAAAGCTACGAACTGCACCAACGCTTCGTCTCCGACCGACTGGGGATGACTGAGCCGAATGTGCGTGGGCGTAATCGCTTGTCGAACCTCGCGCCAGCTCTGTTCGAGTTGGCGGTTCGCGTTGGTAATCGCAAGATGAGCCGGTCCCAACTGGTTCGCTGCCAACGACGCATCACCTTGCGCCACCAGTGCATTGATGTTTGCCATTGCTTGAGCAAGCGATTGGTCGTTGCCGCTCAAATTCAACCGATGTGCGGTTTCCGCAAGAGATTTCCCACTGATCGCGGCGGACTCGCGCTCCAATCGCACCGTGCGATCGCCGTATCGGGCTATGAACTGCCGCAATTGCTGAACGACTCGCATGTCTTCTGTGAGCAGAACGAACGTGCTGTCCGACGGCTTCAAAGTGAATTGCATGCCACCGGCGATGCGCCGTACAGGAAGCGGTTGCAAAGCGACTGGCGTGTACAAATAAACTTGGCACGACTCGGGGATGCCTGGCACAACGAACGAAATTTCTTCGCCTGTTGTCGAGCCGGTTCTAGCTTTATTCATCAGGACCAGCAACCTTGCTTGCTCGACCCGGAACTCCATGGCCGACCAAGCAGGCTGCGAAGAATCGATCTGGCCGAGAACTTTGCCCGACGCCAACCAAGGTTCCATGCGTTGCAAATCACGATTGAGAAGCTCAAGCTGCACGGCACGCTTGCGAGTTGACGGATCGGTTTCCGCAAGCGAACTTTCAGAATCGAAAACAAAACCCCGAGCACCTTCAATACTGGCCAACCGGACCATCTCGCGCAGTTGCGGCAACGAAACGCTTGGTGGAGCCATCGGCGCGGTATGACTCAAAATCGCGTTCTGCTTAGCCACCGACGGACCGTATTGCGCAGGCAACAACGGCCACATCGGTGTACCCGGATGAACATTTTTTGCATAATTACGCAGCAAACTCGTGTACCGATCGGCATCCAAGGTGCCCGACAACGCACACGGAGCAAACAAAATATCGCCGCTACTGGTGGTGGCCATCGAAACGCATGGCGGCATCAAGATCGGGCGTCCCTGCATGCGATCGTATTGCCGCACACCGTTCGCCCAACGCGATGCATAACTCGCATCGCCCTCCACCGCCGGATCATTCAAATACCAGGCGAGAATACGATCGCTTTCGCTGCCGAGCGTTTGCCCAACCAGCATTTCGGGACGCGGCGGACTTACAATAAACCACACTCCATGGCGTTTGGCTTCCCTCGATTGTTCGATGCTTGGCATCTCGTCCAGCCAGAGTGTGTTGAAGCCCATTTGGGCAAGCGTGGCAAAAGGCTCTCCTCGCCAGCGAATACCGCGAGGCATGAATGGCCGGTCATTCACGAGCAACACGTTGTTCCGCATGCAGATGGCAGAGTCTTTCTCAACGACTGGAACTGCACCTGCCTGAGGCAAGCGGCGGAGGTTTGCGGAAACCGATTCCATAGGAGTCGCGTTCGTCCGCCTCGATTCGGGGTAGCTGGTCAGCTTTATGTTGTCGTCGCGAGTTTGGATAACGCCGTCAATGACCAGGTCGTCCGTCATAATTTCCACGCCCTGGCGTTCGCCCGGAACGAGGAGGAAAACCGCATCGAGGTAGGCTTCGCGCGTTTCAAGCTTATCGCCGGAAGTGGATCGCAAAAATCGAACTTCCGCAGCCAGCGATTTGGGAATGCCCTTAAAAACCAATTGCTGCCAATGCCCGGCTCGCACGTATTTGGGCCCCCGCACAACGACCGTGGCAGGAGGTTTCCCGTCGCCCGTGGCAGTGCGTGGCAACACGATTCGAGCGGCGAGTTGAGTATTCGGAAGGCTGGCTTTGATCCACATCCGCAGCTCAAGTTCTTCGAGAACGGCGGCCGGAACGACATCGCAATAAAGCTGAACGGTCTGGCCTGGAGGAGCGCTTACGACCAAGCGTTCGGCCCCCGAGGCATCGCGAGCACCGCCGGAAACGCATTCCTGTGCTTGAATTCGCCCCATGCCAGCACTATCGACCAGTTCCCAAACGGTTGCGGGGCCGTCGAAACTCCGATTCAGGGGAGCTGGTTCGGCCGCTGCGAGATGCCCGGCAAGGAGCATGCAGGCAGCCGCTACGAGCATTCCGCGCTGGATAACCACCTTGTTCTGAGGCGAGGGCATTGTCGGGGCAACGTGGCGAGAGTGAAAAGATGTCCCAAATGTGTCGGCAGGTTGCAAAAATGCAACCTCGACGGCGCGAGCGCGAATCGTCCTAAACTGGCCTTCTATCAGTATTTCCGACAATGAACCAGGGCAGTCGTTGCATGCGTACAACATGCAGGGCAGCGGGCATGGCTGCCCAAACGAAGTTGTTGAATGAATGCAAGTTCTTTCCTTATAATCAGTTAAGCTATGCAACAACACGTTGCGAGTGGGGGCGTGGCGCGAAGTGTGCAATAAGGCACTAGCATCACCCCTGAGAGACGCATCTATGGCACACACGCACCGAGTACCTGCTGTCACGACCGAGGAATTGCCCGCCGATTTACTGCGTTTGGCAGCGGCAATTCGCGAGTTGCCGGACCAGTATTCCCAAGATTTGATCCCGGCCCTCGAACGGGTTGTCGAGAGCACAAAACGCCGACGACGAATCCTGAGCCTGGTGCAAGATGCATTGAGCCAATTGCGGCTCGATATGAAATATTTGATGTTCGATTTGGAAGCGACTCGCCGCGAGCGCGACGAATATCATGCCAAACTCCAGGAATTCGAGAGCTAAAAGAGTCTGCTTCTTTGCAACTCATGCTTGCGTGCTATGGCCGATATAAAAACTGCTGAACAATTGGCCCAGCGCGCACTCGATGTGGGGGTTTTGGATGATGCGCAACTGCAATCGGTATGGAGCGAGCTTGGATCGACCAACGCTCCCATCGATGCCTTCCAGCAAGTGTGCCTGCGGCGCGGACTGTTGACTCCCTACCAGCTCGAACGGCTGGTGCGCGGCGAGAACCGCACGGGTTTCATCTATGGGCCCTACAAGGTGCTGTACTGTGTTGGTGCCGGTACGTTTGCCCGCGTGTTTCGCGCCGTGCATCTCGGAACCGGGCAAATGTATGCCGTGAAAGTGCTGCGTAGCAGCTTGAGTAACCCAAAGGGCACCGACCCGAAGACGAATCGCCCCAACAAGCCGGTCATTGAGTTGTTTAAGCGCGAAGGTGAAATCGGCATCAAGCTGCAGCATCCGAATATCGTGGGCATCCACGAGGTGTATTCTCATGGTGTGACGCATTACATCGTGATGGAGTTTGTCGAAGGTCGGAACCTGCGGGAGTTTTACCGCGCGAAACGACGCTTCGATCCGCTAGAAGCGGCGCACATCATGGAAGGTGTGATGGCTGGCTTGAATTACGCGTTGCAGCAAGGCATTACGCATCGCGACTTGAAAATGTCGAACGTGTTGCTTTCCAGCGATGGCGAGCCGAAGCTAGTGGACTTTGGCCTGGCTGGCCTGCAAGGCGAAGAGGAAAAAGTCGCGGAAGGCATGAGTACCCGCACGGTGCTCTATGCGGGGCTGGAACGCGCCACGGGTGTGAAAGCGGACGATCCGCGTAGCGATATCTTTTTCGCGGGCACGATTTTCTACCAAATGCTGAGCGGTTCTCCAGCGCTGGCTGAAGGGCGCGATCGTGCCCAACAGGCGGGGAAAGCCTTGTATCGAGATATCAAGCCGATTTTGGAACTCGTCCCCAAATTGCCTTTGCCGTTCGCCATGGTGGTGAACAAGGCGCTTGAATTCAATGCCGACAAGCGCTATCAAACGCCGTCGGACATGCTTGTGGAATTGAAGCTTGCCATCAAGCGGGTAAAGGCGGCCAAAGAAGGCGGCGGCCAGGCTAATCGAGAACTACAAAGCCGTGAAGGACTGAACGAGCAAGGCGAGCCGCGTAAGCTGATGATCGTCGAGTCTGACGTGAAGATGCAGGACATGCTACGCGACTTGTTCAAGAAGAACGGTTACCGCGTGTTAGTGATGGGCGACCCGGACCGTGTGATGCAGCGATTCTTCGACAATCCCAAAGCCGCAGACGTGGCGTTGTTCACGACAGGCACGAACGGCCGCACTGCTTTGCAGGCCTTCAACCGGCTTGGTCAAGATACTGCCACTCGCGATTTGCCTGCCGTGCTACTTCTCGACCAGATCCATCACGATTGGGAACCCGAGGCCAAGGTAACCGAGCATCGCGCGGTGGCCAAAATGCCGATCAAGATGCGTGAGCTGCGCGAAGTGCTCGTGGATGTGATGCAGAAGAAAGTTTCGTGAGAGGGCGGAGAGTCGAGGGACGAGGGTCTAGAGCCAGAAGGGAAGCTGTTGCGTTTGGCGTTTCTTTTTGTGCTTTCTTGTGCCTTTTCGTGGCCAAACCTCTAAAGACGTAGTGCGTGTGCTATTAGCATGCGACGGGGCCTGTTGTTAGGGCTGAGTTGGGTGGGATGTATGCGTACAACTCGGGGCCGAGGACGGCCCGGCTCGCTGTGGGGTTTTCGTGCTTTTTCGTGGCCAGTCCCTAGTTTCAGCCGGTGTGGCCTTCGCGTTCGAGCTCGCCGATTTTGTCGATGCGGCGTGCATGGCGGCCGCCTTCGAATTCAGTGTCCATCCAAATTTCGACGAGCCTTTCCGTAACGCGCGAGCTTAGCAGGTCGCCCGAGAGGCACAGAATATTGAGGTCGTTGTGCCTGCGGCTTAGCTCGGCCGTTACTTCGTCGGCGCAAGCGGCAGCCCGTACGCCGGGGAATTTATTGGCGGCAATGGCCATTCCGATGCCGGTGCCGCAAATCAGAATGCCGCGTTCGACCTCATGGTTGCTTACTTTTTTAGCCACGAGTGCGGCGAAGTCGGGGTAATCAACGCTGGTCTCGCCCGAAGGGCCATCGTCTACCACCTCGTGCCCTTTGATTTTGAGCAGTGAGATCACCTTTTCCTTTAGGTGGAAGCCTCGATGATCGCTGGCAATGGCTACTTTCATGGTCAATGATTCCTACGGCGAATCTTTCGCTATTTGATTTAGCCAAGTGGAAGCGGGTATCAACCACCATGGCCACCCACTCGGTAAGTGGATTTATTTTATTGAAACGCGGTATTACTTTTTGAGTTCCGAAATTTCCTGCTGAATCTTTTCGGCATGGTATTTAATTCCCTCGGACAACTGAGCCGCACAATGGCGATAGGCCCCGATGGACTGGCCAATCGGGTCGCTCACATCGCGCCGATTTGGCATGAGCATGCAGGTGCGATCTGCCGCTTCCGGCCATCGCTCGATGATCGACTGCATGTGGCTGTTGGTCATCGCAAGAATTACATCGGAGTGTCGCACAAGCTGTTCTGTGAGTGGTTGGGCTTCGTGTCGCGATAAATCGAGCCCCTGCTCGTTCATGACGACAACGGCTTCCGACGCGGGAGGGCAACCGGGAGCCGCCGCGATGCCGGCGGACACCACCACCACGCCATTCTCTTCAAGATCGTCTATGGAACAGCCCGCGTATTTGGCTAGCTCGGCTCGCATCAGCAGTTCAGCCATTGGGCTGCGGCAGGTATTGCCAGTGCATACGAAGAGCACGATCACGCTTGCAAGTCGCCGCAGCGTGGCTTCACCCACCACGCCTTCGCGAAGGACCTGCATGTGGTTTCCCTGGACTCGCACCACGGTGGATGCCTGGCCATACCGACAGGGCCCATCGTCGAGCACGATCGCCACGTCGTTGCCCACGGAGCTCACTACTTGTTCGGCAGTAACCGCATCGGGCTCGCCGGATCGATTGGCGCTCGTCAGCACGATGGGGCCGGTCATCATTCGCAGCACATCTTGCGACATTTCGTTGACCGGCACGCGCAAACCAATAGTTCCTTTTGGGGAAACCAGCTCGCGAACTATTTTGGGCAATTGGTTGGTGAGGCCATCTTTATGATGGTTATCGACGACGAGGGTGACGGGGCCCGGCCAGCAGCGACGAGCGAGTCTGCGTGCCAAAGGCGACATATCGGGCACGTAGTCGAAGGCTTCGTCGGCACTTTTGATCGCGAGGGCAAACGGCTGACTGGGGGCACGCCCCTTGGCTTGCAGCAGACGCTCCACGGCATCGGCACGGCAGGCACTTGCGGCCAGGCCGTACACGGTTTCCGTCGGCAACGCGACCAACTGCCCTTCCGCTAGCGCCTGGACAGCCCGATGGACGACGTCGCGAGAGTCTTCAGCGTTACGAATATCGATAACAAGCGGCGGCATAGGGCAAGATAAAAAAGCCGCGCGGAGAGACCGACCGCAGCATCAAAGCCGAAACAACAGTGGGCCAAAAAACCTCTGGCAGCAGATCATCAACTATACCCCCCTGCGCGGCCCGTGGTCAAGCAGGTCGGGCTTGCCCGCAGAGAACGCAACCTGTTGATACCGCTAAACTTTGGGCAATCGTCGTAGAGATTTAACGCATCGCACACTGTGTGAAATACGAGCGGAAAAAGCGATGACCGATATAACCGGTTTTATTGGGGGAACCTAGTTATTTGGAGTATGCGAAAGTCTATTTTCGCTGTTCCACGTTGGTCCTCATAAAGGCGAGTGCATCGTGGGAAAGCTGCTCCTCGCTGTCGTACATGCGTCGCCAAATTTTGGTGGCCGCACTGATTTCAGGAAGCGCCAGGCCAAATGCCTCGACCGTCATCCAGCCGTCGTAGCCGGTTTCGCGGAGTGTGTCGAACGTTTCTTTCCAGTGAACATGCCCCTGCCCTGGTGTGCTGCGGTCGTTCTCCGAGATATGAACGTGGACCGTGTAGGGGGCTGCCGTGCGGATTGCATCGGCCACGTTCTTCTCCTCGATGTTGGCATGGAACGTGTCGTACATCATGCGGCAGCTAGGGTGATCGACTTCACGAATGAACCGGACCGTGTCGGCCGCACAGGTGAGGAAATAGGTTTCGAAACGGTTGAGGTATTCGACGGCTAGTTTGACACCTGTCTGGGCCGCGTGTTCAGCCACCTCGCGCATGCTTTCGACGCCCCATTTCCATTCGTCTTGCGTGGGGCCCGCACCGCTGAACAAGCCGATAGCCGAGTGATAGGGCCCGCACATTGCTTGAGCGCCCAGCGCGTGGCAGCAGTCGAGCGTTCGTTTGGTGGCTTCGATTCCGGCCTTGCGAATTTTGGGATCGGATGAGATGGGATTGTCGGCCTCGGTACGAATGGTAACGACGGTGCATTCCAGCCCCAGGCCTTCGAGTCGTTGCCCCCAGGTACGGTAGAGTTCCTCGTCGGCACTGAAGATGGGAACCTCGACGCCGTCGTATCCCATTTCCTTGATTTGCCGCAGCACAGGCATGAGACCATCGTGCAGGTGATCGGTCCAAAGCAGCAGATTCATGCCATATTTCATGTTCTGTTCCTAGTTCGCTCTTGAATGCCCACGGCTGATTCGACCAACGGGTAAAACATTATGATCTCGGCGGCGGTTGAGACGCCGAAAAAATCGCGAATTGAGGTTTGTCTGTCACCAAATTTATTCTCCCAAGCATACCTGGAGCCCGCCCGAGTGTCACGCCGTCACGGGGACGACCAGGGGGGCTGAAATCTGCTAATTTACAGTTCTGTTGAGGCATCTCCCGCGCACTCTTCGCTCGATCTCTACTAATAATTATGCCGTGCTCTGGTTGGACGGCGTGGCCGCCGCCGCTAAGGGGTTTGTTCTGCATCAATCACCGGGGGAACGCGAGTTCGAAAAATGCACTCGATTGAGAAGAGTGCCTGGAAAAGGTAGGCTGATAGCTAATTGAAATGCGACAATTAAACATTGGTCCCCTAATGGCCAACCAAGGAATATACCGTGCGAACGAAGTAACTTCGATGAAACACGTAACGGTGCGACCTTTGGAAGGGGGGATTTCAAATTACATCGAGACAGATACAGGCAATGCTCTATCAACTGTTTTGAGGCTTTGCTTCTTGTTTTTTTGCGAGCCGGCGCGTATTGGTCACAACTAACACTTAAATCCAAGAATTGTCCTCTACATGAGTTTAGAAAGTTCCATCGAAGCCAGGGCGGCCCAGTTTGCGGAGCGTTACGACGCTGTATTCAAGCAATTGGGCCGCGTGATCGTCGGGCACAATGACATCGTTCATGGCGTTCTCACATGCCTCTTCGTAGGCGGCCATTGCTTGCTCGAAGGGGTGCCTGGGTTGGGTAAAACGCTGCTGGTGCGCACGTTGGCACAAACGCTCGACTTGGATTTTTCTCGGATTCAGTTTACACCCGACTTGATGCCGGCCGACATTCTTGGCACGAACATGATCGTGGAAGACCAATCTGGGCATCGCGAGTTTCAATTCCAGAAGGGACCAATTTTTACACAGATATGCCTGGCGGATGAAATCAATCGTGCCACGCCGAAAACGCAGTCGGCATTGCTCGAAGCCATGCAGGAGGGGTCGGTGAGCATCGCGGGCGAACCGCACAAATTGAAAGAGCCATTCTTCGTGATGGCCACGCAAAACCCGATCGAACAGGAAGGCACGTATCCGCTGCCCGAAGCGCAGCTCGATCGTTTCTTCTTCAAACTCGTCGTGGGCTACTCGACTCGCGAGGAACTGAACACGATTATCGACCGCACTACGAAAGGCACTCGTATTGAACCTGAAAAAGTGATGGACGGTTCCGAAATCGTGCAGTGGCAACAACTGGTGCGAGAAGTAATTCTTGCACCCCATGTGCAAGATTATGTGGCACGCGTGACCTTGGCAACGCATCCTGACGGACCGTACTCGGTGCCGATCACGAACCAATACTTGCGCTGGGGCAGCAGTCCGCGCGGTGCTCAAACGCTGACCTTAGCGGCTAAAGTTCGTGCTCTGCTTAGCGGTCGGTACAACGTGAGCTTCGAAGATGTGCGTCGGGTTTTTCTGCCAGCCATGCGTCATCGTGTGATTCTCAATTTCGAGGCGGAAGCGGAAGGGATCGATCCCGACAAAGTGCTGCTGGAGATATTGGAGAAAGTGCCGGAAAAGGCGGAGTGAGGGAAGTTGTAAGGTTTAAGTCGTAAGTTGTAAGGTTTAAGTCGTAAGTTGTAAGGTT
>CAZTWS010000076.1:0-6541 GCA_964618225.1 uncultured Planctomycetaceae bacterium | reverse complement strand
TTAAGTCGTAAGTTGTAAGGTTTAAGTCGTAAGTTGTAAGGTTTAAGTCGTAAGTTGTAAGGTTTAAGTCGTAAGTCGTAAGTAGTAGGTCGTACGAAGGCTTGGGGCGTTGGAGTTGGCTGCGGCTTGTAGAGTTTTATGCCTGTTACTGAATCGCAACTTTTGCCGCCCGATTTGATGGCTCAGCTTGAGAGGCTCGAGCTTGTGACGCGTAAAGTTTTCCGCGGGCGAATGAAGGGCGAACGACGCAGCAAGCGGAAAGGCCAAAGTGTCGAGTTTGCCGACTTCCGCAGCTATGTGCCGGGCGACGATTTACGGTCGCTCGATTGGAACCTTTATGCTCGGCTCGACAAGCTGATTATCAAGCTGTTTTTGGAAGAAGAAGACCTCCACTTTTTCACACTTATCGATGCCAGTTTGTCGATGGACTTCGGCACCCCGACCAAGCTGCAGTACGCCAAGCAACTCGCCGCGGCACTGGGATTCGTCGGGTTGATTCGCACCGATCGGGTCCGCATCGAAACCCTGGGACAAAGCGTTCATCAACGCGGCCCCGTCTTGCGTGGCCGGCGTAGCGTGTGGCGGATGCTCGAATATATCGAGGGCATCCAACCTGGAGAAACCACTTCGCTTGCCGAGGGCGTAAAGAGCTTTTGCCTCCGCAATCCGGGACGCGGCATCATCGTGCTCATTACCGACCTGATGGACAAAGACGGCTATGAGTCGGCGCTACGCTATTTGGTGTCGCGGCAAATGGACGTTTATGTCATCCACGTGCTGAGCCAGGAAGAACTCGATCCTGAAGTGAAAGGCGATCTGAAGCTCGTGGATTGCGAAGACCAGGACATTGCGGAAATTACTGTGAGCGCACCATTGCTGGCGCGATATAAATCCACGCTCAACGCATTTGTTAGCGGTGCGCAAGAGTTTTGCACCAAACGGGGAATGAATTACCTGCTTGCCAATAACCAGACGCCGGTGAAGGATTTGATTGGAAGTTATCTACGCCGAAGGGGGCTACTTCGTTAAGTAGCTTTAATTTCAAACCACGAAGGCACAAAGACACGAAGGTTTATGAATCGGCCGCAAGCATGCGGATTAGTCGTCTTAGAGTCTTTGTGCCTTCGTGGTTCAATTTATGCTTGAGCTATTTAGAAACACGCTTCCTGCCTGGCAATGGGCCATTTTAGCGCTCATTCCGCCGGCGATTGTTGCGCTATATTTTTTGAAGCTCAAGCGGCAGCCGCTCGAGGTGCCGAGCACTTATCTGTGGAAGCGCACGATCGAGGACTTGCACGTCAATAGCCTATGGCAACGATTGCGGCAAAACCTGCTGCTGTTCTTACAGTTGCTACTTATCGGCCTGGCCATGCTCGCATTACTGCGGCCTGGTTGGGAAGGTGAAAAGCTAACCGGCAGCCGGTTTATCTTTCTCGTCGATCATTCCGCCAGCATGTCGGCAGACGATGCGGAAGGGGCCAAATCGCGACTCGAGGAGTCGAAGCGGGTCGTCGGCGGGCTCATCGATCAAATGGATGCCAACATGTCGGCCATGATCGTAAGCTTCTCCGATTCGCCTCAGGTAGTTCAGGAGTTCACGAACAACCGGAGGCTCCTGCGCGAGCGGCTCGAGGCGATCCAGTCATCGGTTCATGCCACGAATCTTAAGGGAGCCATCGAGCTAGCCAGCGGTCTTGCGGGATCGTCTCAACCTGGTGATGAAGCTTCGGAAGAAGAGTCCAAGGTGGCGAACTTGCCGTCTGCCACGGTTTACATCGTTAGCGACGGTCGGTTTGAAGGCGTGGATGGCGTGTCGCTCGGTAATCTGAAACCCGTTTATGTGCCGATTGGCTCATTCGACGCCAAAAACATCGGCATCACAAGCTTTAGTACACGACGTAGCGAAGCCAAGCCCGAGGAACGCCAAGCTTTTGTTCAAATCACCAATTTCACAGACGAGCCACAGAAAACAATCGTCGAGATCCAACTGGACGGGCAGTTTTTGGACGCCAAAGAAGTCGAAATGAAACCGCACGAGTTGGGCGGGGTCGTATTTCCGCTTGCCGACGCTCCGCCGGGTGAACTTACGGCCACTTTGAAATACGAAATGAATACCCCGAACAAACTGGATGCCCTAAGACAAGACGATTCCGCTTTCGCGGCGCTCAACGATTCTCGTCCTGGACGTGTGCTCGTAGTTACGCCGGGCAACACGGCGTTGGAAGTCGCGCTGGCCACGGAGCGCATGCGAAAACTTGGAGCAATCGAGATTCAATCGCCCGAGGTTCTGCAGACGGCCCAGTATAAGAAAGATGCGGACGGCGGCGTGTACGATCTTATTGTCTACGATCAATGCTCTCCGGCTAGCATGCCCCGCGCGAATACGCTCTTTGTAGGCCGCCTGCCCCCGGGGAATACCTGGCGAGGCAATCCACAGTCGCCCGCGCCTAGTGACACTTCATCGAACGATACAGGGAAAGCAAATCCGGAATCGGAAGAGAACGGGCAAAATACAAAGGCTGGTGACCAGAAAGCTGAAGCCTCTCCGCCCGCTTCTAGCGATTCCATCGTATCGCTGCCCCAGATCATTGATTGGAATCGGGCTCATCCGCTGCTTACCAGTGTGGAGCTAGGCAACGTTACGGTTTTAGACAGCCTTCTACTGACTCCGCCACAAGGAGCGACCGTTCTTATTGATTCTACGGCCGGCCCCATCGCAGCCGTCGCACCGCGAGATTCTTATCAAGACGCGGTACTTGGGTTTGAGATTGTTGGCCAAAAGGACGGAGCCTTAACTGCGAATACCAACTGGCCTTCCAAGCTAAGCTTCCCCACCTTTTGCATTAACGCGCTCGAATACCTCGCAAGCGATCGGGAAGAATCGCTCAATAACTCGATACCGCCTGGTCGCACCGTGGAGTTGCGTGCTCCGGCAGCGGTAACCGAAATCACGGTCGTCGATCCCGCGGGAAATGAGCGTAAGTTGAAACGGTCGCCTCAAGACAATTTCCAGTATCACGATACACGGCAGCTTGGTGTGTACGAGGTGCGGCAAGGCGACCAAGTGACCGAGCGTTTCGCGGTCAATTTGTTCGATCGGCAGGAGAGTGATATTCGGGTGCGGCTTGCGGAAGATTCTGACGCCGAAGTAACGCGGGCGGCCGATATCCGCATTGGTCACTCGGAAATCGAAGCGGAGGAAGGGCGTACTCCGGCTCGAAAAGAGGTGTGGAAAGCAGTGCTTGCGTGCGCCCTGGCAGTGCTGGTATTTGAGTGGTATATCTACAATCGTCGCGTTTATCTGTAGGTTGAATATGCCGGCGGGCTGAAAACCATCGTGTTCCGTGGTTCGGCGCGAAAAATGCTACTTTCCGACGAGGTTGGCTCGACCATCGTGGCCGTGCTGTTCGGAAAATTTCAATATAATTCGATAGGTTCCCTATGAGTTCGCTCAAACAGGTGGTAGAGAACGACTTGATTGACCGGGTTAGCGCGGACGAATACAAGAACCGCATTAAAGAGGTTTATGGCGGCCGGCAGGGGGCTCTCCTGGCCACGGCCAGCCGCCTTTCGCTGCATATTCGAATGGGGCGTCGTATCATTAGATCGCGCCAGTTTAATATCCGCGGGATGAAGTCGATCCTGGATATCGGCAGCGGTGCCGGACAAGTGGCCGACCACTTGTTGAAGTTTGCCGATCGGGAAACTCGTATCACTTGCATTGACCTTTCACAGACCATGCTCGTGAGAGCGCGGAAGCGTTTACAAAGCAACCGACCAGCTTACGTGGCGGCTGATGTTTCATGCCTGCCATTTGCCGACGCTTCGTTCGACGGCGCAACCTGCGGTTACGTGATGGAACATGTCCCCGATACTCTCGGGGGCTTGGCAGAAATCGCCCGCGTGCTGCGGCCGGGGGGGCGCATGTTACTACTTGCCACCGAAGACACCTTCTCGGGGGCTTGGACAAGCCGCATTTGGTGTTGCCGCACGATCAACCGCGAGGATTTGCGAGAAATGTGCGAATCGGTCGGCTTGCGTTGGAAAAAAGAACTATGGTTCACACCGATGCACCGTGCGCTAAAAGCAGGAGGCATTTGTGTGGATATCGAACGGGTGTAAGCCTGTCTGCATTAGAGTTCTATTTCAGCATCAACACGAGTTATTTGGCGCTGCTCGTCCTTTCGCGCGGGGACGATTAGCAACTGTCGTGTCGCATCGATCAGCAAGGTTTTCGCATCCGGAATGCTGCCGTACCGAGCTAAGGGATAACTTAGAAATAACTTCGGCAGATAGAATTCACCACAGAGACACAGAGGGCACGGAGAAGATTAGGATTCAGGATGGTGGATGCGGGGAGCAGGGCCAAGGCATTCAGTAGGATACCCCTGCCCCCTGTATCCACTATCCCGCATCCTACAAATCCTCCGTGCCTCTGTGGTTATTCTGAAAATCGGGAAGTTATTTTTGAGCCGTTCCTAAGGTAGCGGACGAACCATTGTCCGATAAGCTTTGACACCTCGTCGATGTTTCCGTTCTCTTCGAAGTATTGGTCTGAATCGCGGATGACGGCAACTTCGCGCCGGTAGGCGTGAATGAGTTGGTCGTATGCCGTGCGGTTCGCATCGAGCAGTTGTTCATCGCGTTCGCCTATAATCATCAACGTGGCTGCTCGAACGCGAGGGAGCTCGGAGCCGGCCATATCGGGCCAGCCACCGCAAGAAACGACGGCTGGTATCTCCGAGCGTTGAGCGGCGGCTCGTAAGGCCGCAGCCGCGCCGAGGCTAGTACCGATATAACCAACATGAAGCGGGCGATCCGTATGGTCGCAGTTTTCAAGCACCCAATCGGTAGCGGCGTGCAGGCGGGCAGCCATCACTCGCAGGTCGAAGCGGCGACGGTAAGAACTTGTTTCATCGTGGTCGTCGGCCGATTTGAGCAAATCGACCGAGAGCGTGGCCAAGCCAAGTTCCTGCAGAGATACTGGCAACAACGGCCGTTCGAGTTCTGGAGTCCAAGCTCCGCAGCCATCAGCGAAAATCACGGTTCCCCAGGCGCGCTCTGGCACCACCAAATCTCCGTCGATCGCGCCGAACTCGGTTTCGATTCGGAGGTGGTCTTCAAATACGCTTTTCGAAACTGCCATAGCGATAACCATGAATGCGAGTTGCCAACCTCAGTCTATGCAGTCCGCCAAGCCTTTAAAGCGACAGAACTGCTTGCCACCAAAACATAGCCTGCAAACGGCGCGCCGCACTCATATTGAGGGAGGATACAAATAAATTACCGCCCACTGGAAGATACTGGCAAAGTAACCGTTTCCATCAGCTCAACAAGCTGGTTTCGGATGGCTCTATAAGAGTGAGTACCGCTATTTCTGGCGAGCAATTCCAGCGTAAAGGGGTGAAAGCGGCCGTGCCCCGGGAGACGTGGAGAACCGTGTTTTCGTGACGGAACGTGCCCGCGGCATAGCGGACGCCGTGCATACTGGGAGCCGTAATCGGCCCGATAACAGGTAAACAAATTTGGCCCCCATGCACATGTCCGGCCAGCATGAGGTCGAGATCATTGGTGCATGCCCAACCAAATTGGTCGGGCGAGTGGCTTAAACCGATCCGCAGCGGCAATCCGGCCGCGGAATGGTTGGGGGCGTGTGAAAAATCTGTCGGAGTACCATACCAAGGCCGTTCGTTGCCACCTAGCAACAGGTCGATTCCTTTCGCCTGAATTGCCCGCATTCCGCTGTTGAGATGAATCCAACTTGTCCGAGCCAGGGCGGCCATCAGCCGCGATTGATCGACCCGCTTGTCGTGATTTCCCAAAACGAAGAACACGCCCGCGGGCGCATGCAACCGGCCAAGTACGTCGGGAATCCAATCGACGCAGTCGTTGGAATCGACCAAGTCGCCGGTTATGGCGATCATATCGGCGTGGAGCTTGTTCGTGGTATCGACCAGTTGTTCGTAGAACGGCCGCAGCATGCGCCCCGACATGTGGAGATCGCTCAAATGAGCGACGCGTAACAACGCATTGGACGAACGAAGGCGTGGGATCACGAGCCGTTTTTCATGCACGCTTATGTTAAGGATCTGGTTGCCGGGCAAGCGGCCCAGAAAACTTATCACTCCTGGAGTTAACAACTGCTCGACCGATTCTTCGGCAAAGTTGACTCGAGTGGTGTGGTTGGAGTGGAGCACTCCTCGGCGTTCGGTGTGAAAGCGCCAGTAGAGCCGCTGCACGGCCCCAACAATGCACACGACCGCACAGGCGATAACGTACGTTCGCGCGGCACCGTAAAACAGGGTTGTTAGTAAATGGGGAGGAGCAAGAAGAGCACTGACATAAGCCGCCGTCACCACGATAGGCATGACGCCAAACATCGCCATGCAGGCGAGAGTCATCGCATGGACCCAACGACGCTTAATGCCCAGCGCGTGGGCACGATTCACGAGTGCGACCCATAGCACCGTGTGACCGATGCATGCCAAGATCAGAATCGCGATATCGAAAATGTGAACGGCCACGATAAAAGGCACGGAAT
>CAZTWS010000075.1:0-24141 GCA_964618225.1 uncultured Planctomycetaceae bacterium | reverse complement strand
CCGCGCCGCCGCAGAGGACGGCTTGTTCGCCGAAGAGGTCGGTTTCGGTTTCTTCCTTAATCGTGGTTTGGATAACACCACCGCGGGTGCCGCCGATGGCTTTGGCGTAGGCCATGCCGATTTTAAACGTGTCGTCGCTCGCGCCTTCGCTGGTGGCGATGAGGCATGGCACACCGCCGCCGGCGACGAACTCGCTGCGCACGAGGTGGCCGGGGCCTTTGGGGGCGACGAGCAGTGCGTCGTGGCCTGCGGGCGGCTTGATGAAGCCGAAGTGAATGTTGAAGCCGTGGGAGCACATGAGGATGGCGCCCGGCTTGAGGTTCGGCTTGATTTCCTTTTCGTAGAGATCGCCCTGGAGTTCATCAGGTACGAGGATGTTGATGACGTCGGCTTGTTTGGCGGCGTCGGCGGCGCTTATAGGCTCGAAGCCGTGGCTCTTGGCGAGATCGTAGTTCTTACCACCGGGACGTTGGCCGATGACGACTTTGACGCCGCTATCGCGGAGGTTTTGAGCCTGAGCGTGTCCTTGCGAGCCATAGCCGATGATGGCCACGGCCTTACCGGAGAGGGCGTTGAGGTCGGCGTCTTTGTCGTAATAGATGGTGGCTGCCATGAGGTTCTCTTGAGGATGGAGGGTACGGGATACCGGGGCGGGGTGACTGTTAAGTCATCGACCTTTGCCCCTTGAAATAAAGCTCTTTGTTGTTCGTATGATTTTTGTTAGGCGGGCGGATGCGCGGGGTGCATCCCGCGCGTCTTCGCCCGGTAGTATTGGTTGGGTTGTTGTGGGTGTTGTCAGGCTGGAAAGCCTGACCTACGCTTCGCCGGCGTATTTGCGGAGGCCGCCATTGGCACCTTTGCGGTCGATACTGCGGATCATGGCGATACGACCGGTGCGGACCAACTCGACGATACCGAACGGCCTCATGAGGTCGATGAAGGCTTCGATCTTTTTTTCTTGGCCGGAGATTTCGACCATGACTTCTTCGGGCGAGACATCGACGATGCGGGCACGGAAGATGTCGGCCAGCTCGCGAATTTCGGCGCGTTGACCGGGCTTCACGCTAACCTTGATGAGCATGAGGTCGCGTTCGACGTGGTCGCGAGAGCTGACATCGTCGACGCGTACGACGGTAACGATTTTTTCGAGCTGCTTGCGAACCTGTTCGAGCACCCGGTCGTCGCCGACTACGACGAACGTCATCCGTGAGAGACGGGGGTCGTCTGTTTCGCCGACGGCGAGGCTATCGATATTGTAGCCGCGCGAGGCGAACATACCGGCGACGTGAGCTAGCACGCCCGGCACGTTTTGGACGGTGGCGGAAATAACGTGACGCATGGCGGGGGTTGGGGGCTGGGGAACAGGGGCGCGAGTCGGCCGGCGTTCGCAGGTAAATTGCCAGATTTCTCCGAATTTGGTGGAATCCTTGATAATATCCGGGGGGAAGGTGGGTCGCAACACCCATGGCAATAGTCACTAGGACTGAAAAATGGCGAAAAAGTTCACCAAAAACTTGCGATCGGCGGAGCGCTACTATACTAGGAACGAAAGTACTTTTGTTGCCCGAGTGGGCCGGCACGAGCTTCGGGCGGAACCCATCAATCCGGATCCGGTGAAGGGCTCCTTGCTGGCGCGTGAACTACAGATGCACTACTTTTTCTTCAAAATGGTCTGGCATCGAGTGACGAACGATTGGAGCAGAGTTGTTGCGGTTGGGGGCATCGTGGTCGTGTTGTGGTCGATGTCGCTAGTGGAAACGGCTGCACGTGGCGAGGATCTTTCGCATGAATTGGGGAAGATCAAAGTAAGCGACTTGCGGGAGACATCGGGGGTTGCGGCGAGTCGCTTGAATGATGGCGTTCTTTGGCTGCATAACGATGGGCCTACGCGTCATCTGTATGGGGTGAGCACTTCGGGGAAACTCGTAGCAATGCTTACTGTGGACGCCGACCTAGTGGACTTAGAAGAGATTGCCGTCGGGCCCGGTCCGCGAGCAGGAGTTGAGTATCTTTACCTTGGAGATATTGGCGATAATTCAGCGCGGCGGCAAGAAGTTCGATTGATACGATTTCCGGAACCCAAGCTGGCGGGGCCCCGCGGGCAGCAGTTGACGGTTGAAAACGTCGAGGTAATCCGACTGAAGTATCCTGACGGTCCGCACAACGCAGAGGCATTTGTCATTGCTCCCGACACCGGAGAATTGACCATCGTGACCAAGGAGAATGGAGGAGCACGGCTGTATACGGCTGAGGCGAGTGCGTTGGGCTCGGGGCGAATGGTTGAGCTAGAATCGGCAGGCAGCATTGGATTCGAGAAGGTTTCCGGGGGAACGATCTCGGGCGACGGCACTCGAATCCTTCTGCGTCGGGAAGGAGAAGGGCGGCTATGGCATCGCGAGCAAGGCCAATCGTCGGCAGTAGCACTCACTGGCAAGCCCA
Organism: uncultured Planctomycetaceae bacterium; assembly: GCA_964618225.1. GTDB lineage: Bacteria > Planctomycetota > Planctomycetia > Pirellulales > Lacipirellulaceae > JABDGM01. The sequence goes on along the minus strand of CAZTWS010000075.1, from coordinate 21,702 downwards.
CGCGAATTGAAGTGCGAGGGAAGCGCCAGGGTCCGAATGGCGAGGCAGTTTCGCTAACTCATGATGGCAAGGCGTACTACACGGTGAGCGAGGGAAAAAACCAATCGATTTACCGTTTTGAGGTTCCCTAAACGCTGGCTTCAAATGGTTTCGCTCATCTTGGGGTAGGACCGTATCTAACTCTAAGCGGACTGGCAAATAGCTCCCGTCCCAATCCTGTTCGGCACGTCGCTTGCGTTGTATTGCTTGGCGTTGAATTTAGCATGATTTGCGATTGGCGGTGAGATGGAAGAGGGGGGACGTGGAGCGCAGCGTGGACGGGGAGCCATTGCCTGCGCAGCGTGAAGCGGCTCGCGTCCGCTGCAGTCAAAGCGGCCGAGTTGGTCAGGCGTCGTGGTTTTTCAGTTTCGCCAGATGAGCGAGCAGTTCGTCTTCATCGGCCAGGCCGGTGAAGTAGTAACAGATCATCTCGTAGGTCCGCAGTGTCGGCTTGCGGCCGGTGGTGAGGCTGATCAGCATGCAAGCGATGATCGCGCAGTAGGTCTGAATTTCAATGCCACGGCGGTTGTTGCTCAATAGGTGTCGGCAGCCCAGCACGTGCTTGAAGAAGCGGAAGAACAACTCGATCGTAAAGCGGTGCTGATAGATTACCGCGATGACTTCGGCCGGCACATCAACGAGGTTGGTGGCAATCCGTAGAATTCCGTCGCTGGGGCCCGCGCCGGTGTTGCCCTTGCGGTTCGAGCGTTTGGCATGGGGAGTCATGCGGACCATGATGAGCCGGAGCGGGTGATCGGGCCGCGCATCAGGCTTCTTGGAGAACCCCAGCCGCACAACTTGATCGCTCAAGACACCGGCCGCCGAGGCTTCCGCCGTAAGCAGACGCTCTTCGACAACCTCCGCTACCGTGTTGTCGCGAAGCCGGCAGACATAGCTGCTGCCCACGCGATGGATGTCATTGAATAGCGTGAACTGCGCGTACCAACGGTCCATCACGTAGCAGCGATCGGGCTCCAGATGCTGCCGCAGCACGGTCTTTTCGTCCGAGTCGCCGCTGTTGCGACCGTTGGTGAGGTCCATTCGTAGCGGCACATGCTTATCAAGTTCGAACTGCGTGTGCAACCGCCAGGCATGATGCTTCGTTCCCGTGCGAGTCGTGAGCCACATCGCCTCGGTAATCCGCGGAAGAGCCTTCAGCAGCGTGCCATCGACCAGCGTCACCGTGTGCTTGATCTCGGAGAGCCGCGCGTCGGCGGCGATCGGCTCGAGCTGCTCCCCCAATTCACCGACAATCTCCCGAAGTAATTCAGGATCGAACACCTGGCTCGACTCCGAGAGCGAACCCAGCGAGGCCCGTCCGCAAGCCAGCTTCTTCTGCACCTTTTTCAATCCGCTCGCCTGCTGCAAGGAACGTAGCGAGACCACCACGGGATTGAACAGATAGAGCAGCACCAGCGAGCAGTACCGATCCATCGTGAGCGTGCGATTGCCGGCTTTATCTCGCGCGCAGCCCGCTTCTCGCAGGCGTTCCAACAGCGGCAACAGCCGTCGAAAGTACTTGAGGCCTAGGATATCTTCGGACCGGACCTCTTCCCGTCGCTTCCTCATCTCCCCAATAATGCCGACTCACTCGCAAACGCGCAAGGGCAATTTTTAACGCGCAAATTCCGTGCCGAACAGGATTGCTCTGGGGCCTGTTTTGTTGGGGGGCCGATAGCACGCCAAACAGGGAATTCTTGCAAAATGGCTAGATAATGCAGGATAAATCTTGAATATATAGCATTCAAATATGAAGATTGTGTTAGGACTGCGACTTTTTTTCTCCCCATGTTAGGTAACATCGAGGTCGTTCATGAAGCATCGAGCCAGATTTTTTGAGGGGGGGTTGGGGGCGCGAAGCAAAAATTGTTGGGCTTTGGGCGGGTTTACATTGGTGGAACTGTTGGTGGTCATCGCGATTGTGGGAATTCTGATTGCGCTGTTGATTCCGGCGGTGCAGGCGGCTCGCGAGTCTTCGCGTCGCACCATGTGCCAAAACCATTTGAAACAATTGGGTGTGGCGTTGGCGAACCATGAAGCGACGTTGAAGCGTTGGCCGGCGGGAAAAAAGTGGTCGGGACCAGCGGATGATCCCAATTCGTTTGCGATGTCTTGGTCGGCGTTTTTGTTGAATTACTTGGAGGAACGGGTTCTTGCCCAGGAGATCAACTACAAGTTGCCGTTTACCGACCCGGCGAATATGCCGATGACCTCGACGATCGTGCCCGTTTATTTGTGCCCTAGTACGTCGGACGTGGAGGAGCATCGAGAAAACAATCAGCTCGTTAACCTGGGCGGGATGCCTGGCGAGGGATTGGCATGCATCGATTACCTGGGGATCTCGGGGCCTGACAAGGACTCGAAGCACCCTGTCACTAAGCAGTTATATGGCCGGCAGAGGGGCGTGCTAATTGGAACGAAAGGGATTCCGTTGGCGGACGAACTGATCGAGCCGCCGCCGATTACGTCGGCCAAGATTACCGACGGCCTATCCTCGACGATTTGTATCTCGGAATGCACAGGACGTGGTATGAGCCAGGAGGACGGCGTTATGGATGCGCCGCATGGTGCTTGGGCATCTGGCACTAACGTCTCTCATATCGATGGAGGGATCAACGATTCGAAAACGCCTAAGGTTTGGTATGAGGAGCAGATCCACTCCGACCATCCTAACGGGGCGAATGTACTGAGGTGCGATGGTTCTGTGCATTTCATGAACGAAGACGTTGAGAAAAAGGTCGTTCGTTCGTTGGCAACGCGCAACGGCGGCGAGACGATACCGAGCGACCTGTTCTGAGCCAAGGGGCAGCATCAAGATTAGAGCGAAGTTTGGCGGGATTCGGGGGCTGGGGAAATGGAAGTTTATCGGTACGAGCGCAAATATACGGTGACGGAACCGATGGCGGCGGCGATCCGGCATTTCGCGTCTGCGTACTTGGTACACGATGAACACATGCGAGGTTGCGGAGCGGATGGATACCGCGTTTGCAGCTTGTATCTCGATTCGCCTCAACTAGAACTTTATCGTCAATCGTGCGACGGGGTGAAGAATCGCTTCAAACTGCGGATTCGATTTTACGAGGAATCATCCGGTTCGCCGGCCTTCTTGGAAATCAAGCGGCGTACGACGGAAACAGTTCACAAGCTTAGGTCGATCGTTTCGAAGCCTGTTGCAGAGCGCATGCTGGCTGGCGAGCGGATCGACGTTTCCGACCTGACGTCGTGCGGCGACGGGTCGTGGTTAGCGTTGAACGAGTTTCTCGCCTATCGCGATCGATTGAATGCGGATGGCGTCGTGTACGTGGACTATATGCGAGAAGCATTTGTTTCTCAATCGGCCGAGGCGGTTCGAGTAACATTCGATCGCTACATCGTGGCGCGCAAATATTCATGCGGCGACGGGCTTTCGGTTCCAAGGGATTCATCGCTGCCGGTGACGAATCATGTTGTGCTCGAATTGAAGTACAACGGCCGGGCACCGCGGTGGATGCACGATTTGGCAACGACGTTCAATTTGCAGCGTCTATCGTTTCCTAAATATGTTCGATGTGCGGACGCGATGGATTTAGCTCCGCGACGACCCGTGGCCGTAGTGCGGAGTTTTTAATGGATCTGTTCGAGACATTGCGATACGGCGATCCCGGTACTTCGCCGGGCGTTGAGATGGTCATGCTTAGCCTATTGATGGGCTTTGTGTTGGGGCAAATCATAGGCTGGGTCTACATGATCACGCATACGGCACCTTCTTACTCATCGTCGTTCGTGGCGTCGCTGGTAGTGCTTCCCGTGATTGTGTCGCTGATGATGATTCTCATGTCGGGGAGTTTATACATTGCGTTCGGGCTCCTTGCCGTGTTTGCGGTAGTGCGTTTTCGCAACGTGCTCAAAGACACTCGCGACACGACATTCGTGCTTTGGGCGATCGTGGAAGGTATGGCGGCGGGGACGTTCCGTTATACGACTTCGATGGTTGGCGCGTTTTGCGTACTACTTGTTCTCTTCTACTTGTGGGTGACCGAGTTCGGCGTGCGTCATCGGTTCGACGCCGCGATCTCGGTGTCGGTGCCCAGTGGTAGTGGTGCGGCACGTCAAAAACTCGAGGAGATCTTGTACCGTTTCTCGGATTCAACGGTTCTCACCAGCGAGCGCCTGGCTGGTGACGCGCACAACATTCTTAGCTACCGCTTGTTGCTCCGAGACCCCTCGCGGAGGACGGAACTGCGATCGGAGCTGGCATCGGTGGGCGATATTCGCGAGTTGTCGTTTTATTTACAAGACGACGGCGCAGAGGTTTAAAGACAGGCAAAGCTACGACAAACGATGAGCTCGACGATGGCAGAGAATCGAATCCCGTTGGCCCCCTCGGTGAAAATGCGTCGCTTGCGGGCGAAAGCTGTGCCTGTGGTTATGTTTTTAGCCACCTCGGCCGCAACATTGTGGCTGTGGATGGAGCAAGGTGGAGCGGTTCAGAGCATCGGCGAAGTGGCATCGCCCAAGGTGAATATCACGAGCCCCGGCACCGGCCTAGTGATCGCGCTGCCTAAGGATGCGAGCAGCTTCTGGTCGGTTTATGATCGAGTAGCTGCCGGCGATGTGATCGCAAAGCTGGAAATCGAGTCTGGCGAGGCGACTGAGATCGTGGAGCTAACTGCGCCGATAAGTGGAACGATCGTGGATGTGCCATGCTGGCCAGGCCAAACTGTACTGCCTGGTCAATTGTTGGTGACGATTGCGGCGGATGAGGCCCAGCACGTGCTTAGCTACCTGCCCGAAGGAAGCCGGCTGGAGGTGAAGCCTGGAATGCGAGTGACGCTTCGTGGACGAGGCCCTGCCGGCGGACGGGCAACAAGTGAAGTCGAGCAGATCGGCGCTTTGGTGGAACAAGTGCCGCGACACCAGCGAGCCAATGTGACGATGCCGCAATGGGGCGCGCCGGTGCGAATCAAAACCCCCGGTGATCTGTCGCTTCAGCCCGGCGCGTTAGTGGATGTGATTTTTCACGCTCAAGAGCTTTGATGCGGTGCGGACTGCTGGAGGAATCCTGAGGGCGGCAGGTGAGAGCCTTCCAGTTTTTTGGCGATCGCAACTTGAGGCGTATAACCGATAGCCTTATTCAGCGAGTTCTCCGTGGTGGTAGACTCGTGACCAGAGAAGCTTGCCGTCGGGCTCCCAAGCTTGATCGGGGCCGTGTTTTTTGCCGTTTTTATAGGTGCTCTCGTAACGCTTTTGGCCGTTCTCATGCCAGGAGGTGCGAACGCCATGGTTTTCGCCTGCGAGTAGCTGTTCGCGTGACTGGAAGCGGCCGTCCTCGCTCCAGTGAACCCAAACACCATCGCGTTTGCCGTTTGCGTAATTACCTTCGTAGGAACGCACGCCGCTTGGGTACCATCCGCAGTCGGTGCCGGTGCAAACATCATCGACGTAATGCTGCTCGTAGGCTTTACGACCATTGTCGTGGTATACAGTAACCGCGCCGTTCCTCTTGCCGTTTTTATATTCGGCCTCACGAGCCTTTTGTCCGTTGATGTGGTACGTCGTCCAGGTGCCTGTGAAGTCGGCGGGGGGGTCAACCCAGACTTCCCGGGCGTGCCTACGAAGTGTGGGACGCATTTCGTGGACGCTATCGGGATAATTGTAGTGAACAGTGATGTTCCAGTAATCGTCTAGACGCCACTGTTTATATCCAGAGCCTCCAGACCAACTCTCGGCAACGCCTTCGTCTGCGGGCGGCAATAATTGCTGGACCTCGTCGTGTGTCATTCCTGGCTTCACTTTGGAGAGGCGTTCTTCCCAATAGAGTCGGCCGCGATTGTTCGTTCGTGCGCCCGCGTCGCTGGCTAATAACTCGCGCAATTCGGTGGCTGCGTTCGCGTGGACGTCGTTGTCGATGTCAGAAAGTTTTTCGAGGAGTGATGTGACGGTCGCGTCTTGTGCGTTTGTGTTCGCTACTAATAAGTGGACTGCAATCGCTAGGGAGAGCAATGAAAACAACATGTACTTCGGCATAGGATATTCCTTAACTGGCAGCTTATGAACCGAGTCGCCCTCGCCCCTAAAATCTTCCGGAAAAGTTCGGAGCCGTTATTAGATGCACCGTAGGATAACAAAGTTCCGCAAATATCAGAAAAGCTGCAATTGGCCGGTTTTGGGGAGTGGGAGGAGGAAAGCGCTGGCGTTGAGGTGGCCGTGGTCTTCGTGGTAGCCGAGTTTACGGGTCCAGAGGTTGAAGGTATGGGCGATGAGTTCGGCGACGTTGCCGGTGCCGATCTGGCGGCGGCCGAATTGGGAATCGGTGAGGCGGCCGGCTCGGGTCGAGCGGATCAGCGATTCGACTTTGGCGGCGCGGTCGGGGTAGGAACGGCGAAGCCAATCGGTGAAGACATCTTTCACGGTAGTCGGGAGTTTGAGCAGCACGTAGCCAGCCCATTGAGCGCCAGCTTCGCGCGCGGCGGTGAGGATGGCGGGGATTTCGCTGTCGTTGAGGCCGGGGATGATGGGGGCTGTCATGACATTCGTGGGGATGCCGGCGGCGGTGAGTTCCCGAATGGCGCGCAGGCGTGCTTCGGGCGAGCTCGTGCGAGGTTCCATCACGCGGGCCAGTTTAGCGTCGAGCGTGGTGATGGAGAGTGAAATGCGAACCGCGTTGTGTTCGGCGAGTCTTTGGAATAGGTCGATGTCGCGAGTGACGAGTGCGTTTTTCGTGATGATGCCGATGGGCTGGAGGCATTCGGCGGCGACTTCAACGCACCCGCGGGTGATGCGAAACTGGCGTTCGGCCGGTTGGTAGCAGTCGGTGACTCCGGAGAAGGCGATGGTTTCGGGCTTCCAGCTTGGACGGGCGAGGAACTCGCGGAACTGTTCGGCCGCGTTGTGTTTGACGAACACTTTGGTTTCGAAATCGAGGCCCGCGCTGAGCCCCATGTATTCGTGGTACGGCCGGGCGTAGCAGTAGGAGCAGCCGTGCGAGCAACCGCGGTAGGGATTGACGCCGAAACGGAAACCGACGTCGGGGCTATCGTTTTCGGTAACGACCGTTTTGGAGTGGTCAGGAAAATACTCGGTGGGTGGACGGCCTAGCGAGGCCAGGTAATCGGCATCGTTTTCGACCTGTTCGAGATCGCTCTCGACGTGGACTGCTACATAAGGATTCGCGGGCTGAACCGCGGCACCTCGACCTTTGATGGAGCCAGTCATGGCAAGAATCCGAATTGCAGGGCGAAGTAGTGAATGAATAACCGCCTCACCAATAAGTATACAAAAGTATACTTACTTGTCAAGTGTGCTTTTTATCGGCGATCGCTTAAAAAACTCCACCAGGTGGCCGGGGGGTGACGTGGCAAATTTTGCCATATAGGGTGGGCAAAGCCTCTGCCAGCCCTGCGCAAACTGCCCCAGCGTTGCTTTTTCAAGAACTTTTGCCGAAGCGGCTGGAGATTTCTATAATTTCGTGCGGATCAAGCCAAGCGGATCAAAGGACTGTTGCTAGTTATGTATTCTTTATTTGCAGTAAACCGACTGAAATTGTGCGGGCCCGTTGCCGCGTGGGTTGGTATTTGGATTGTGTTGGTTGGTGTTGCGATTGCCCGAGCGCAGGAGGAAGGTGCGGGGGAAGAGGGAACTGTCGAGGCGGTTGCTAATGGTGAGGTTGAAGATACAAGCGGTGAGACAGGAGAGGGGGAGGCTAAGCCGCAAGCGACTGAGGGGAGCAGCGCGAAGGCGGAGCTTTATGAAGGGCGGTTGGTGCGGGTGCGGCTGCCGCTGACTGGGAACGCGGATTCGCAGCTTATCGGCGTGTTGCAGCGGGCGGTGGCGACGCTCAAAAAATCTCAACGCCCTGGCAGTGGCCGGCCGGTGCTCCTCCTGGAACTGACGGCTCAGGGCGGAGAAGGGGGTTACGGTGAAGGCACCGATTTCACACGCGCGTTGGCGGTAGCCGATTATCTCGTGAGCGCTGAGACAACCGGTATCAAAACGGTTGCCTATGTACCTAGGACGATCAAAGGGCATGGCGTGTTGATTGCGCTAGCGTGTGAAGTAGTAGCGATGGCTCCCGACGCGGAGCTTGGCGAGGCGGGGATCGACGAGGACGACTCGCGGCCGATCAAGCCGAACATTTTGCGGACGTATCAGCAGACGGTCGAGCATCGCAAGCCAGTGCCTACGGCGCTGGCGATGGGCATGCTTGATTCGCGTGCGGAAGTACTCAAAGTCGAGACGGACCAAGCGACCGAATACGTGCTTGGAGACGGACTCGAAGAGCTAGAGAAAACGCACACGCTCGTTTCGCCGCCGGAAACAATCAAGCCGAGCGGCACGACGGGGAATTTCACGGGTCGTCAACTTAGCGAGTATTCCGATGCGTTATTGCTGGCGACCGATCGGGAGTCGCTTGCGCGGGGGCTTTCGGTTGCACCGAGCGCTGTGGTGGAAGATCAGTCGTTGATTGGCGACTGGCGGCCTGTGTTTGTGAACGTGGAAGGACCGATAACGCCGCGCATGGCGCGGCAGTTGGATAAAACAATCGCTTTTGAAACACGAGACCGCGGCGCGAATTGGGTTGGGGTACGGATCGATAGCACGGGTGGCGACTTGGAAGATTGCAAGAACCTGGCCCATCGATTGGCTGGCCTTGCCGAGTCGGACGTGGAGACGGTGGCTTACATACCGGCGGAGGCAAGCGGTGGGGCGGCCATGATCGCCCTGGCATGCGACCAACTCGTAATGCATCCGGAAGCCAATCTGGGCGGCCCGGAGGTCGTTCGAGAGGACCGGGCTACGCTGGATGCCGCGCTGCATGCGATTCAAGCGGAATATGCAGACCGTGGTGCCCACGGCTGGTCGCTGGCCGCGGCGATGATCGACCCTGAAATCGAACTGTTCACCTATCAGAATACGCAAACAGGCGGGGCACGCATTTTTTCCCCCGAAGAGGCTGCCGAACAAAAGAATGCTTCCGATTGGCGCAAAGGTCCGCGAGTCAAAGCAGCCGGGGAGCCGTTGCGGCTATCGAGCCAGCGCGCCAAGGAGTTGGGCATTGCTACTCATGTGGTCGATAGCTTCGACGAATTGAAACAACTTTATGGTTTTGAACGCGACCCGCGTGTGGCAAAGCCAAACTGGGCATTGGAGCTGATCGAAGCATTGGCGTCGCCAGGGCTTGCTGCCGTGCTGCTAGTAATCGGCTTTGTGGGAATCTATGTGGAGCTTCACACGCCGGGCGTGGGGGCTGGAGCGTTCGTGGCCGCGCTGGCGTTTATGTTATTTTTCTGGAGCAACTTTTTGCACGGCACCGCGGGATGGCTCGAGGTCTTGCTGTTCGTAGGCGGAATCGTATTTCTGCTGATTGAAATGCTGGTGCTACCCGGGTTTGGCATTTTCGGCCTTGGCGGCGCGCTGATGATTTTGTCGTCGCTGGTGCTGGCAAGCCAAACCTTCGTGTTGCCTCAAAGCGATTCCGAGTTGCGTCAATTGCGGCAAACTTTGACGATGATCGCCGGTGTCACGGCTGGCGTCCTTGTGGCCGGCATCGTACTGCGTCGCTATTTGCCCCACACGCCATTTTTCCGCACGATTTTACTGGATCCGCCGGCAGAGGAGGATTTGATCGATCTGGACCATCGAGAATCGCTTGCCGACTACACAAACCTTATTGGCCAGCAGGGTGTTGCCACGACGAATTTAATGCCGGCCGGTAAAGGAGAGTTCAACGGTCAACTCGTCGATGTGATTGCCGAGGGGCTGCCGATCGAGCGCGGGCAAGCGATTGTGGTGACCAAGGCACGTGGCAGCCGGGTCGTGGTGCGTGAGGTGGATGCGTAGGAACGCTTCAATAATAACATCCCGATTTTCAGAATAACCACTAAGGCACAAAGACACGAAGAAGAATTACTGATTTAGGATGCAGGATGGTGGATGCGGGGAGCAGGGCCAAGGCATTCAGTAAGATACCCTACTCCCTGCATCCACTATCCCGCATCCTACAAAGCCTTTGTGCCTTCGTGGTTAATTAAACTCCTTAACATCTCCGTGTTCACTGTGTCTCTGTGGTGAATCCCATCTGACGAAGTTATTTTTGACTTAGGAACTCTAACAAAACCGGCGGGGACTGTCCCGATTTTGCGGAGTCTTCGCAGCAAAATGGGACTGTCTCCCTCTCTCAGACGGTTTGGTTAGAGTTCCTTAATCCCTTAGCACGGCGGGTCGGCCAATGAGTTCTGCCGCGGACTAAAAACTCGCCCTGACTTGCCCTTCCTCTCCTTTCCGGCACCGGCAGACGGCACACGGAGTGTGCCTGCTACATTGCGTCTTTGGGCAAACCGGTGGATTGCGGGTATAATCCCAGCGAAAGGTAAAACTGTCGTGCGTCGTTGATGTGGCTCAGACGCGGGTATTGTTTTGTAAGACTTGCACCCATGGACGTAATTCCTAACATCGGCTGGGCAATTCTTTTGCTTTTGGCAGGGTTGTTGTTAGCCGTTCTCGAAGTGTTTTTGCCCTCGGGGGGCATTATCGGCATCCTTGCGGCGATCGCCCTGGTCGCAGCCCTGGTGATATCTTTTCAGGAGAGTGCGACAACCGGGCCGATGGTCGGGTTCTTCTTTGCGTTGGCCACGGTGATTGCCGTACCGACGCTTGTGGCACTCGCGCTCAAGATTTGGCCGCGTACACCCATGGGCAAAGCATTTTTGGGCGATTTGCCTAGCGATGCCGACGTGTTGCCGGATGATCCGCGGCGGTCGCTGCTAGGCAAAGTCGGCATTGCGCGGACGAAAATGTTGCCGAGCGGTGCCGTGGAGATCGAGGGGCGAATCATTGACGCGGTAAGCCAGGGCCAAGCGATTGAGCCGGGCACCTACGTGGTGGTCAACGAGGTGCGTGCGAATCGTGTGGTGGTAAGACCGGCTGGCAAGAATCAGCGGCCAGAGCATGAAAATCCGAATGAATTGCTGGCGCGCCCGATTGATGAGTTTGGTATTGATGCGTTGGATGAGCCGTTAGAATGATATTGGCTGGCGATAAGCTGCAAGCAGCGTGCTTGTAAACGAGTTGGAGCAAGACTAAAAGGAAGGCAGCTTGGCAACGGTGGCCAAGTAGATTCGTATAATTGCCACCAAGAGGCGCGGAAAGTCGCAGACTAGAATGAGCATGTTTGAAGCATGCGTTTTTTCTTGGGTGGTGCGAAGTGTAATTTTGAGACATGAGTTTAAAAATCGCCGATCAGTGAGCCTCATCGAGGCCAGCTACAATACCGGCCTCTAAGAAACGCCTCGATAATAACATCCCGATTTTCAGAATAACCACGGAACCACGGAACCACGGAGACACGGAGGGCACGGAGATTCGGAAGGAGTTTTTAAACCACTAAGGCACGAAGGATAGTTGCGAAAGTTTTTGGGGAACGCTAATCGACGCTAATCATCGCTGATATCAATCGGAATTCAGAGATTTATATTGGGGATGTTGCCGCGCTCGATTAGTGATCATTAGTGTGGATCAGTGTTCAAAACCTCTTTTAAAATCTCCGTGCCCTCCGTGCCTCTGTGGTAAATCCATCTACTGAAGCTATTTCTGAGTCATCCCTAAGCCATGAGAGCATGTATGTTGGAATTTCAACCGTTTGCGAATGCGTTTAATGGTATGAGTCGATTGTTATTAGCGGCGGCTGGTGACGATTGGGGCATACCCGTGCTGATTCTGTTGTTTGGCGCGCTCATTGTCATTATGGCAATCACGGCGGTTTTTGCTCGGTACTTTCGGCTGTGGATTCAGTCGAAGACGACCGGTGCCCGCATTGGCATTCTCGACCTGCTTCGCATGACATTTCGGAAGGTGAACCCGACGGTTATCACGCGTAGCAAAATCATGGCCGTGCAGGCCGGCATAACAGACAGTGAAGGCGTTACCACCAAGGCGTTGGAAGCCCATTACTTGGCGGGCGGTAACGTGCCGCTGGTGATTCGTTCGATGATCGCGGCGAGGAAAGCTAAGATTATCGACTTGAACTTCAAGCGGGCGACAGCGATCGATCTGGCGGGTCGCAACATTCTCGAAGCTGTGCAAACAAGCGTATACCCACGCGTAATCGATTGCCCGGCCAGGGATAACAAACGGCCGACACTGGATGCGGTGGCGAAGAACGGCATTCAGCTCAAAGTGAAAGCGCGTGTGACGGTGCGTGCGAACTTGGATCAGTTGATTGGTGGCGCTACGGAAGAGACGATTATTGCCCGCGTGGGCGAGGGCATTGTGAGCGCGATCGGTTCGGCGGAAACGCATGCGGTGGTGCTGCAGAATCCGGACCGCATCTCGAAGGCGGTGTTGGCACGTCGGCTCGATTCGCAAACGGCGTTTGAAATCGTGTCGATCGACATTGCGGATATCGATGTGGGCGACAACATTGGCGCGCGTTTGCAGGCCGATCAGGCCGAGGCAGATACACGAGTGGCACGAGCTCAAGCGGAAGGCCGGCGTGCGATGGCCGTGTCGCAAGAGCAGGAGAACATCGCCAAAATCGAGGAAAACCGCGCCAAGTTGGTCGAGGCCGAGGCGGAAGTGCCGAGGGCGATGGCCGAGGCATTTCGTAGCGGCCGGTTGGGAATTTTGGATTACTACAAACTGCAGAATGTGCAAGCCGATACGAACATGCGCGGGGCAATCGCGTCGGCGAGCATTCCCGGGCGAAAATAACAGGGAATTGCCACAAAGAGGCACGAAGAATCGCGAAAAATTTGGCGATGGTGTGGTTTAACCTAGTGTTCTGTCCATGGTCATTTGCTGGGTGGCATGCCTTCGCCTTCCGGGCGTAGGCATGCTTACCCGCTACCGCGTGAAAGCATGCCACCCATCAATTCAAGACTGACAGAACACTAGATGGTTGAAGGGGCACCGGAGTTTACGATGTTGGGTCTATTCTTGAATCCGATTTTAGCCGAGCTGGGCGAACTGATCGGCGCTATCGTGCCGTTATTGTTCATCGTGATCTGGGTGGTCCAGCGGATTATTGAAGCAAATAAAGCGATTCGAGGCCGCGAGCCTCACCCGGCTATGCCGGAGGCTGCTGAAAATGCTCCCGGGGGAGCGGAGCGACCGGGCGGCCAGCAAGCAGATTCGTTGCGTGCCCAGGTGGAAGAATTTCTGCGTCGGGCGGGCCAATCGGAAGAGAATCAGGGGGCCAAAGGAACACCAGTGCCGGCCGCCGCATCACGCGATACTAAACTCTTAGTTAGCTCAGAACGCGGAGACTCGGGCCGCGGAAGTGACCAGCGAGATCGAACGCGGGCATCGAAAAGTAGCTCCCCGGGTCGTCGCCAAACTGCAGGGCCTCGCCCTAGGCAGTCGCTCGCACAGAGCGCCGAGGATCGTATTGGAGCACGGGCGAGAACCATTGCTCAGAATGCGTCGAATTTAGGTCAGCGAATCGTTACCGACGATCAGCAATTCGACGTGCAACTAAAGTCGAAGTTCGACCACACGCTCGGGAAGCTGGCGGCCAACACGGTGCCCGCGTCGGAATTGACCCCAGTTCGAGAGTCAACGCCTGCGTCGCAGATTGCGGAAATGTTAGCTAACCCCGATGGCGTGCGGCAGGCGATTATTCTTAATGAAGTGCTACGCCGACCGACTGAACGCTGGTAATTGTTTACGAGGAATGTACGATGCCCCTTTACGAATATCACTGCGACTCGTGCGGACGCGACTCTGAGCTACTCGTATCGGCGAACGCGAAGCCAGATTGTCCGGAATGTGGCAGCTCGAAAATGAGCAAACTGCTTTCGATCGTGGCAGCTCCTGCGCGTGACGGGGCCGAGACGGCACCCTCGGGACCCCCGATGGGTAGCTGCGGCGGGGGATGCGCGTGCCATCCGCACTAAGGTGTTAAGGTGTGCTCGGAAGGGAATTGCCACGAAGAGGCACAAAAAGTCGCAAAGGGGGCGGATATCTGACAGGGGACTGGGGGGTCTTTTAGGGGCGTTGCCGTCCGAAAACGCTAGGCGAACTGGGAGGTAGGCCGACTTCTCGGGGGGCGGGGACGCCCCGGCTCGCTCTCCCTTTTTTTGCGACTTTTCGTGCCTTTTTGTGGCCAAAGTCGCGATGCCGACGCTAGCCATCCGAGTAGCGGTTAAAGCGATTGGGACGTTCTTCCGGGGAGGGGCGTTTTGGGTGCTGATTGGACGGTCTTGGAGGCCCGCTCGAAAAATTGACACTGATTTCTGCGGCTGCGTATACTGAACTTGGAGTCTGGGCCACTATTCTGCGGCCCGGTAAGACGGGGACATTGCGGCGTTTGCCGCGAGGTACCATGTTGTCGCTCGCCACTCTTGCGTCCGCCCAGGACCTTCAGGAACTTGCATCATGAATTGGCTCGGTAAGGTCTTCGTATTGCTCATCTTCATTTTGAGCCTCGTTTTTATGGGGCTTTCGATGGCGGTGTATTCCACGCACAAGAATTGGAAGGTAGTAGCCGACAACCTGCAGAAAAACCTCGACACGTCGCGGTCCGAGTATGAAACGCAGAAAACGGCCCATAACCGGCGCGTTGAAGAGTTGCAGGCCGAGAATGAAGCGCGTTTGCAGCAGGTGAGCAAGCTGGAAACCGAGCGTACTTCGCTTGCCGAAAACAACACTCGCCTGCAAACGGAACTCGATAAGCTGAAGCAACAACAGCGCGAACAGATCGCTTCGGTTTCGGCCACTCAAGAACTCAATAAAGGCTTGTCGCAGCAAGTGGCTACCTTGCGGCAAGATATTCGCGATGAGCAACAGGCACGTGATGCGGCTGTAGCCAATACGCTTGCGGCGACCGAGGAGCTTCACCAGCTAAAGAACGAATACGAGTCGGCTCGCTCGCGGTCGGACCAGTTGATCAAGCAAGTATCGGGCATGACGCATGTGATGCGTGAGAACAATCTCAACCCGAACACGCAACCCGGGTCGGTGGTGCCGACCGTGGATGGCGTAGTGAGCCAGATTCGTCGGTCGAATGGTGCTCAGCTCGTGGAAGTAACGATTGGTGCCGACGACGGTCTGGCGGCTGGCAACACGCTGGAAGTTTCGCGTGGCGACCGCTACCTGGGTCGCATCGAGATTTTGGAAACTTCGCCCGATAAGTCGGTCGGTCGCGTAGATCGCCGATTCCAACAGGGTCAGATCCAGGAGGGCGATCGTGTCGCAACCCGAATTAAACTCTGACCGACCGCGCGGCGTGTTGGTGCGCCGCCCGACGATGACGGTCTACACGGTGCTGCTTGGCCTTTCGGCGGCGGCGCTGGCGCTCGGTTGCCTGATTATGGTGATCGAGATATGGCAGTACGGCCCGCCGTGGTCATTTCCTTGGAACGTTCCGACTAACTACCGCTAATACCGGCGGCGTAATGGCCGTAGTGATTCATGGCGCAACCAGATTTCAATTCGCCGCCTACTTTTCGCGTTGCCGCACCGAAACCGAAGATGACGGTGTACTTTGCAATGCTGATCCTGGCGCTCATCGCGCTGCTGACGGCGTGCATATTTCTGTACATGGAAATTCGCCGTTTCGGTGGCTTCGGCACCGTGCCACAGCGGATCGCGATGGCATCGCCCATGGATAGCGATGCTGCCGACATACGTGTTTAAGCGGATTCGGTTGGCGCGTCTTATAACGGCCCACTAGCACTTCACACAAGTCAGCGCTGCCTTTCTTGGTGCTGGATGCTCAGCCAGCGCCGTCTTCTGCACCGGGTTGGCGAGTTCCTAATTCGCGATCGAGGTCGAGCAAGGCGGCGGGGTCGTCTTTGACAAGGTGAAACTTATAGACGATATCGCGGGCCGTTTTCTCTTCTTCAACTTGCTCGTTGATAAACCATTCGAGTTCCACGAGCGCGGCAAACGCTTTTTGGTTGAATGCCAATTCGTAAAGCTTGTTGATTTGCTGCGTGACCGTTTGTTCCTGATCGAGTGCCTTTTCGAAGGTTTCGGCCACCGATTTGAACTCGATTTCTGGCTGCGCGATAGGTTGCAATTTCACACGGCCATTGCGGGCGATCAAGAAATCGTAGAGCCGCATGGCGTGGGCGTATTCTTCCTGGCTTTGAAGCCGCATCCAGCGAGCGCAACCTCGTAGCTGTTTATGCTCGCAATAAGCGCTCATGGAAAGATAGCTGTACATGGCGAACAGTTCGTTGTTGATCTGTTCGTTGATAGCTTCTTGGACGACTTCGTTCAGCAGCATTTTTCGTATCCGTCGATTCGAGTAGCGAGCACGTCGAGAGCGCTCTGGGAATTATGGATTATAGAAGTTCTTCGGCCTGAGCCCAACGCTCTCGCAAGGGCGAAGTGATAAAAAAAGGACACGAACCAAATGGTTTCGAGTCCCAGTATCAATAAGCCGTGGGGTAAAAAAGCGAGGGCCGAGAGCCGGCGTACACCGAATCTCGACCCTCGACGAGTGGGCCCGACTGGAGTTGAACCAGCACGCCCTTGCGGGCACAAGGCCCTCAACCTTGCGCGTCTGCCAATTCCGCCACGAGCCCGAAAAAGCGAAGCGGCCTGAGGAATAAATGGCCGACTGTCGCGAATAATTAAGTGTACAAGCCAAAGGGGCCGCGTTCAAGCACGACTGTTGAGGCCTGGAATGGCGGAAACAGGGGATGGTTTGGATCCTTCGGATTCGACGATGCTCCATTGGCCAAATTATGTACGAATTTGGCTAGCTGCCAAATTTCTTCTATTTAGAATCGAGGGATTAAATGTTCGGACTTGGCGTTCTTGAAGTACTGCTCCTGCTTTTGATCGCGATCGGAATTCCGGTGTCGCTGCTCGTGGTAATCGTGATTGCCGGGCAGAAAAATCGACGTCGGTGATGGGATCATTGAAAGTTTGATATTTTCATGAGCGACCGTTGCTCGACAGAAATCGTGGCCGTGGATATCGGCAATAGCCGTATGAAAATCGGGCTGATTGCTCGCGCGCCGGTCGACGAGCAAGCCCAAGGCGGCGATCTTCCTCTACCGACCATCACTCTAGATCTTACGATCGATCACGCGACAGGGCGGTTCGATACCGAACAGTTGACCAACTGGTGCAAGCAATTAAACCGTTCGATTGATTGGTTCGTGGCCAGTGTACATCGGGGTGCTGCGGACGAATTAGGCCGGTTTATTGAGCAGTGGAATCTGCAAGCGAATTTGGCGTGTGCATTTCATCGCATTACGTATCTCGATGCACCGAATGCGATTCGTGTCGAGGAGCCTGGGCGAGTTGGCATCGACCGCTTGATGGCGGCAGTGGCGGCGAATGGGATTCGGCAGAAGAACCGTGCGGCGATCGTGGCGGATTTAGGATCGGCGATTACGGTTGATTTAGTCGACGAAAGCGGCGCATTCTGTGGTGGGGCGATTTTGCCGGGAATTGCGATGTCTGCCCGTGCGTTGCACGAGTACACCGACGCATTACCGCGAGTTGCCATGGATCATCTTGAACATCCGCCTGCCGTAGTGGGCAAGAGTACGATACCGGCAATCGAGGCGGGATTGTATTGGGGAGCAGTGGGGGCGGTTCGGGAACTCGTGTCGCAGATGTCGAAATCGCTGTCGTTGGAGCCCGAGGTGTTTATTACCGGGGGTGCATCAGTGCATGTCGCCAAGCTGCTGGAAGGCATTGGCGTGCATTTGGTGCGTCACGAGCCGTACTTAGTGCTTTCTGGAATCGCCCTCGTAGCGAGATGAGCAACACGGATCGGCCAACGATTGTGACGGAATTAACACCTCGCGGTCGCGGTGCCGTGGCGGTTGTGCTTGTGGCGGGCCCCGATGCGCTCGAGGCAGTGCGTAGTTCGTTTGTTCCCTCTACGGCATGGGCAGCGGAAGGGCCGCCGGTTGGCCGAATTGGGTTCGGGCGCTGGGGACACGACCACGGCGAGGAAATCGTCGTCTGCCGCGTGGCGAATGAGGAATTTGAAGTCCATTGCCACGGCGGAACAGCAGCGACAGGTGCCATCCTACGGCGTCTGGAAAGCCTGAGATGCCGTGGGGAGGCTTGGCAGGCTTGGCTCGAATCTGGCGATGCCATTGCGAGCAGCGCTCTTATCGAATTGGCAAATACCCCGACTACGAGGGCTGCCGCCGTGTTGCTCGATCAAACTCGCGGAGCGTTGAGAGGCCGCGTATCGGCAGCACTGGATTCAGTCCGCGATGGCAAATTGGGCGATGCGGGCACGATCCTCGACGACATTTTGCAGTACGCAGAACTTGGCTTGCGGTTGACCTCGCCTTGGCGTGTTGTGCTGATGGGACGGCCAAATGTCGGAAAGAGTAGCTTGATCAACAGGATTGCCGGCTTCGAAAGGGCGATCGTATCGGCGACTCCGGGAACGACACGTGACGTGGTTTCGCTGACTACTGCGGTTGACGGCTGGCCTGTGCAATTTTCCGACACGGCTGGCATGCGGGAGACAGGCGACTCGATCGAAGCGGCGGGCGTTGCGTTAGGACGTGCGGCCGCGGAGGATTCCGATCTTATTTTACTAGTGTCAGATGTGGATTCCGGCGAATCCGGTTTTGCTGAGCTATCCCACTGGCTGCCCGATACGGCCCAAGTATTGCGAGTAATGAACAAGATTGACTTAGCTGAAAAAGCTGGCAATGTGGCAGCACGACCTTTTGCCTTCGATTCGCGAGGCGAGGGCATTCATTATGTTAGCGCGCTTAGCGGCCAAGGAGTTTTGAAGCTTATCGAAGCAATTAGCCGGGCATTAGTGCCTGCTGTACCGCCAATGGGTGCCGCGGTTGCCTTTACAGAATGGCAGCTAGAGCGTTTGAAGGAAGCTCGTAGAGCGGTTTCGGCGGATGACATTGGCGCGGCGGATATCGCGTTATCAACACTATTGCAAAAAAATGCAGTGTGATTGCCTTAACGGCTAACTTCTGCCTCTGAATGCTTCGCTATTCACTCACTTCCTCACGACCCTGCATTGAGTGACTAAGGCGATGGCATTCACAAGTTGAATACGGAATCAGCGTCGGAGACGCCTCCTACAACAAAACAAGGGCATAACCACTCTCTTGGCTCGCATGGAAATGACAGCATGCAGGCTGTGATAGCAGTGATAAAACTACCAGAATGTCGACATCCTACTGCAAAACTGTAGCGTTTGTGCCGATGAGATTAGTGATTCCGTATAGAGAGGTCGCGCCGCCTGGTGCGGCACGACGGATTTAAATCGCATTCATGGATGTTGCAAGGTCGCAGCTCTAGTTGAGCTTCGGGCAACTGAATTGCGAAGGGGGGGATTCATGTTCAAGTGGCATCGGCGCGCACGGCGTTGCACGCACATCACCAAGGCTTTCTCGAATCGTTCAACCGCTGGTTTTGCATTGAGCGTGAGCGCCGCTTTGCTGTTAACCGGCAATACTGCGAGTGTGTGGGCCGAGGAGCTGGCCAGGCCGACTTCTACGGAATCGTCGGTGTTGATCGCCACGCGCGAGGTGCCAGCTAACGAATCGGTGCCCAAGTCTCCCTCTGTTGACGTTTCGCAACGCGACGACAGCGACTCGCTGCAGCCCGTCGCACAAAGCTCAGACAACATTCCCGAGTTGGCTGAATCGAAAGAATCGAAAGAGGTGAGCAGCGAATTGAAATTCGGCGGCGTCGAACCGCGAGCCAGCAGAAAGCCGAAAGAAGAGGTTGTTAAATCGCCCGCGCCAACTCGTAAAGTTTCGGCTCAAGGCTTTCCTGCCGAGCCGGTGAAGTTTCAGGGGATGCTGGTCGGCCAATCCTCGAAGCAGGAATTGCTCGACGCATGGGGTAAACCATCTGAGTCGGTCGCTACGGCTGAAGGAACAGTTCTCGCGTTCGACATCGATCCGTTCCAGGTAGTGGAAGTATTGATTGGCGAAGACGATGTGGTGTCTGCGATCAAGATTGCGCTCGCTTCGCCACTGGAACCCAAAGAGCTCGCTGAGCAACTCGCGCTCGGCGATATTCGTACGGTAACTGCCTACGATGAAGACGACCTTGCATTGGGGCAAGCGTTCCCAGAGCGGGGCGTTATCTTCATGTATCAAGGTTCGGACTTCGAGTCGTTAGCAGGCGACGGCAAGGTGCCTTTGTTGGTATCGCACGTAGTATTGCAACGGCTCGACCCGTTAGCGTACGTGATGCGTGCCGAGGCATCGCTGCATGGCAATTACACGCAGAATATTACCGACCTGAACACGGCGTTAAAACTCGACTCCGATTGCGCGCATGCTCAGTATTTGCTTGGAAAAACCTACCTGGCGACGGGGCAGGCCGATCAGGCCGACGACGCGGCAAATAAAGCTTGCAAGCTGGATCCCGACAACGCGTCGTATCAGTTGCTTCGCGGTCAAACGCAAGAAATGCTGGGCAACTTCGACGAGGCCGTGCTGACTGTGCGTGCGGTTCTCGATCGCGAATATACGCCGGCGATCGACAAGGCTCAGGCATTGCACCAAATGGGGTGCCTGGCATCGTTGGGCGACGTGGAAATTGCCTCGAAGGCAATCGGTTTCCACACACGGGCCATCGAGGCGGCAGATCCCTTATCAACCAGCAAGAACCGTAAAGTTCGTCGGGCTGCAAAACAACTGCTGGTAGAAGCACACATGGCGATTGCTGAGGAAGTGGCACGCCAATCGTTCGATCAGAAAGTGCAAACGATCTCGCTTTGGATCGGACGCGCTTCGGGAATTGCAGAAGACTTCATCGCGAATGACGGTGGCGGTGTGGAGTTGCGGCTACACATCGCTCAACGGGCCCTGGCCTCATTAGCTAGCTTCCGGCCAACGCTTGATCCAACGCCTTGGGTACGAGAAGCCGACGACGCATCGAAAGAAATGTTTGCCTTCTGCGATGACGAGATGTGGCAAGCTCGCGTGAAATGGGAGTTGGGCATTGCTTACCTGAACGCGCTACGAGTGGAACACGTACGACGTGAGACTCAGAATGCCATCAACTATGGCAACAAGGCCGTTGATTACCTGGCCCAGGGTGCGTCGACTCGACAAGCGGTTTATTCGTCGGAGCAATTGATCGGCCTGCTGTACTTCCAACTGGGTGCCGTGCAGGCGGTTCACCAGCTCGACCATGTGAAGGCCGCGCAGTGGTACGACAAAGCGGAACCATTGCTGACGAGCCCTCTTCCGAAATCGGAACTGTACGCTCCGCGCCGTGAAGGCGAAATGTTGGTAAGCATGGGCGTGACCTATTGGCAGGTCGGTGAAAAAAATCGAGCCTTGGAACTAACGCGAAAGGGAGTCGAGCTTGTGGAATCGGCCGTACAGGCCGGCATCCTGGCCAAGTCGACCCTCGGCGTGCCTTACAGCAATTTGGCAACGATGTACCAAAAGGTAGGCGAAAACTCGAACGCTGCGAAGTACGCTCAATTGGCGCAAACGATTGACTCGGAAAAAGCATCGCAGATCGGCCAATTGCGAGACGTGCAGCAGACATCCGCCGCTTCGCAAGGCAACACTCCAGGTAATGCTAACCGCCCACGACCAATGCGGCAGCGATAACAAAAGCCGCTTTCTGATGCGCTGTACACCCTCTATACAAGTGCTGAGGGCTGCTCGACGATAAGTTTGGGGCTAAGTTATTTATCGTTGTTACAAAGCTAGTGTTCTGTCAGTCTTGAATTGCTGGGTGGCATGCTTTCACGCGGTAGCG
>CAZTWS010000074.1:0-25205 GCA_964618225.1 uncultured Planctomycetaceae bacterium | reverse complement strand
CTCCCCCTCTCCTTGTCTCCCCCTCTTCTTCCCGACCTCCCTTGAAAACGGCCACTGGGTCCGCTAGGATGTGTGTACAAAAGTATATTCACACACAACCGGCGTGATTTCCCCAAAATCCCGCTCCACCGCTACTGCTGCGCACCTAGGAAATCCATGCTCAGTCGGTCGTAATCATCATGCGCAAATACGAGAACACAACTTCGCATCCGTATACACAAGAAACTTGTCCTCTTGTCCCCTTCCGAGAAATTCGCTGCCCAACAAATTCACTTCAAACCACAATTCAGAAACAAAATTACCAACTTACGTCACCATCCACTTACCACTCCGCTAACCTCCACTAGTGGTCTGTCAGTCTTGAATTGATGGGTGGCATGCCTTCGCCTTCTGGGCGTAGGCATGCTTACCCGCTACCGCGTGAAAGCATGCCACCCATCAAATGACCCTGGGCAGACCACTAGCCGCAGGCGGCAGCCCGCGGCCTACCCCACATGGGCGACATCCACCCACCATCTCCCGTCCTTCTCATCATCGCGGCCACAAGCCGTTACGATGCCGCCCTCGATTGGACGCACTCCCACGCCGCAAACCACTTCGGCCCCATCGCCCACAGCAGCCAGCGTTTCGATTTCACCGAAACGAACTACTACACAGCCACCATGGGCCACGACCTCAAAAAACAATTCTTCACGTTCGATCGGCTCATCGACCCGGCCAATCTTCCCCACATCAAACAACTAACCAACGACTGGGAACACGACTACGCCGCCACACACCAGCATCCTGAACCACGCCCTCTCAACCTCGACCCCGGCTACATCACGCCGGCAAAACTCGTGCTCGCTTCCACCAAAGATCATGCTCACCGCATTTATCTGCGCGACGGCATCTATGCCGAAATCACGCTCAACTTTCGTAAACGCGCGTGGCAGTGTGCCGAGTGGACGTACCCCGATTACCGCCGCGACGATTTTCAGCAATTCTTCAGCCTTTGCCGCGATTGGCTCTTGAATTGCGGCACCACGGAAACGGGGGTAAAATAGGCATGAACTACCAATCTTGCCGACTCGTAAATCATTACGAGACACCGAGCTACGAGGCTGCACCATGCGAATTCTGACGGTCATGCTTTTCGCCGCAGTCGTCGGAGGCCTCGTGGGCGGCACGCTAGCCTACTTCGAGGTCCGTAACGACCGCGACATCTTGGCTTCGCTTTCCACCGAGGCCGCTTCCAACACGCCTCCACCGGTCGAAGGAGCCGCTCCTCGTATTGAAATCGAGGAGCCTCATTTCCACTTCGGCCACATGGAAAAAGGCCGCGAAAAATCCCACGAGTTCCTCATCCGAAACGTCGGCGACGCCCCCCTAAAAATCACGGTCGGCCAAACTTCCTGCAAATGCACCCTCAGCGAGGTGAAAGCGGGAGCCATCGCCCCCGGCGACTCGACTCACGTCAAACTCGAGTGGTCGGCCAAATCCGATGCCGGCCCCTTCCGCCAAACGGCCACGCTCCATACCAACGACCCGCGTCAGCCAAATGTCGAGCTTCAAATCGAAGGCCAAATCGTCGATGCCTCCGGCGTCGAACCGCCCCAGTTTGCTTTCGACAAACTGGCCATCAAGGAAACCAAAACGGCCGACGTTATCGTCATGGCCATGCTCCAAGACAACCTCGAAATCAAATCGGCCGAGCTAAGCGACGAACAAGATCGCGATAAGTTCGACATCAAAGTCGAACACGTCGATCGCGAGAAATTGCCCAACAGCGACGCTCGCGACGGTTATCGAATCACCGTCACCGCAAAGCCCGGGCTGCCCATCGGTCGCTTCTTCCACTACGTCACGCTCGACACCAACCTCGAAGAAGGCGAAAAACTTCACATCCCGCTCATTGGCCACGTCGTCGGCGATATCAGCATCCACGGCACGAATTGGCGCGAAGACGAAGGAACACTCCTGCTCGGTCCTGTAAAAAGCGCCACAGGTAAAAAGGCTCGTCTCAATGTCGTCGTCCGCGGCGATGGTGCTGAAAATATCAAAATCGACGTCGGCACAGTCGATCCGTCCGAACTCAAAGTTTCCATGGGCGAGCCGAAACGGCTTCGCGCGAACCTGGTCCACATTCCCGTAGATATTGAAGTGCCCGCCGGCACGCGTCCCATGGCTCGCATGGCCACCTCCCAAGGCGATGCTGGCAAAGTCGTGTTGCAAACCACGCACCCAGATATGAAGGAAATCTCGTTCGGCGTGCGGTTCGCCGTCGAAAAATAACATTCCACGGTCGGCCGCCCGACCGATTCATCAAAAGGATTTTGCATCTTCATGAGGCTCAGCGCAAAAGGAATTGTCGTCTTCTCAGCCGCCGTCGCCGTGGCCGCTTTCGTCTATGGCCAATCGCGCACGAATGACCCTAACATCGAACCCGCGGCCGCGGCCGTCGCCACATCTGGCCCTTATAAAGGCAAGGTCGATCCGGTCAAAGAAAACGGGGAGATTTTCGTAAAGTGGCCAAAGCCAAACGTGGCACTCGTCTTCTCTGGCGAGCAAAGCGGCTACATCGAACCCTGCGGTTGTGCCGGCCTCGAAAACCAAAAAGGCGGTCTCCAACGCCGCTTCACGATGCTCAGGGAACTCCGCGACAAAGGCTGGAACCTCATCGAAATGGATGCCGGCGGACTCGCCAAACGCTCCGGCGTGCAAGCCGAAATGAAGCTCGATTTTGCCTATCGAGCACTCGAAAAAATGGGTTACACCGTCGTCGGCTTCGGCCCCGGCGATTTGCAGCTCGATTTGCTGTCGATCGTTATCAACCTCGATAACCCGGGCGAATCGTTTGTTTCCGCCAACGTCGGTATCGGCGATTTCGACAGCGGCTTTACCAAGCGATACAAAATTATCGAAGAAGGTGGCATGCGCATCGGCGTCACCAGCGTATTAGGCAAAAAAGAAATCGCGCAATTCAAAAACTCCAGCGATTACATGTTCCTCGATCCTGAAGAGGCAATTGCCCAGGTGTTGCCCGAGTTGCAGAAAGCCAAGTGCGATCAACTCGTCCTTATCGCTCATGCCGAACGAGCCGAAGTCGAAGCTCTCGCCAAGCGGTTTCCAGTGTTCAATTGGATCACCTCTGCCCACGGCCCCGAAGTGCCCCCCAACGAACCGGTCATAATCCCCGGCACAAACACTCGCCTCATCGAAGTCGGCTACAAAGGCATGTATGCCGTGGTAGTCGGTCTCTATAAGAACGGCAATCCGTCGTTCCGCTATCAGCGCGTGCCGCTCGATCATCGGTTTATCGATGCGCCCGAGATACACCAGATGCACATCGAGTATCAACAACAACTCGAGCAACTTGGCCTAAGCGGCCTGGGTATCAAACCAAGCCCCCATCCCTCGGGCCGAAAGTTCGCCGGCAGCCAGGCATGCGCCGATTGCCACACCAAGGCCACGGAAGTCTTCCTGAAGACTCCTCATTCACACGCCACCGAAACGCTGGTGAAGCTCGACCCGCCACGGCAATTCGATCCCGAGTGTTTGAGCTGCCACGTTACCGGCTGGGAGCCGCAAAAGTATTTTCCATTTGATTCGGGCTATGTAAGCCTCGTGGAAACACCGCAACTTGCCGGCAACGGCTGTGAGAATTGCCACGGCCCGGCCGCTCAACACGTGGCCGCCGAATCCGGAGAAATCGACGCCAGCGACGAAGAACTCGAAAAACTTCGCGCCGCGTTACGCCTCAAAATCGTACCCAACGAAGGCAACAAAAATGAACAGGTCTTCAAAGGAGGCAGCGTGGTCGACATGTGTATGCAATGCCATGACCATGACAACAGCCCCGAATTCGACTTCCAAACGTATTGGCCCAAAGTGAAACACGAAGGCGTCGATTAAACGTCAGCACACAGAATCAAAATGAACAGGCGATTTTTTATCCAACGAGCGATTTGGCTTTTCGCAGCTTTAACGGCAGTCCTCACGTTTACCAGTTCGGGGCTTGCGCTCGCAGCGCCGGCCGATCTGCGGGTCATGTCGTTTAACATCCGTTACAGTCGCGGCACGCCACACGAAGAAAAGGCCGAGAACGATTGGAACGACAAACAGCATCCACGGCGCGAGCGAGCCGTTCGTGTCATCCGCGATTACCGGCCCGATGTGTTCGGCGTTCAAGAAGCTCGCGGCATTCAGGTCGACGACCTCCGGAAAGCGTTGCCCGATTACGCTTTTTACGGCCCAGGCCGCGATGACGGTAAAAAAGGCGGCGAGTGTACCGGTATCTTCTATCTCAAAAACCGTTTTGAACTTGTCGGGAAAGGTTCCTTCTGGCTTAGCGAAACTCCAGAGAAGATCGGCACCACGTTTTCCAAACTACCGAACGCTCTGCCTCGAATGGCTTCGTGGCTGCAATTGCGCGATAAAAACTCCGACAAAGAATTTGTCGTCCTCAACACCCACTGGGATCATCTCAGTGGCGATGCTCGCCGTCAGTCGGCCAGGTTGATTCGCGCGCAAATCGCAAAAATCGCGGGCGACTTACCATACATCATCATGGGCGACTTCAACGCAAGTGCCGATTCCCCGGCAACGACGGCCCTCCTTGGCAAGCAGGGCGACGACTTCCAACTCATCGATAGCTACCGCCAGGCGAATCCCACTCGTACTCGCGAAGAAGGCACCTTCAACTCCTGGGCCGGAAAAACGGACGGCGACCGAATCGACTTCATCATTCACAACGATCGAATCAAAACCAAAGCGGCCGAAATCGTGCGTACCCACTACGACGGACTTTGGCCGTCCGACCACTATCCCATCACCGCGACACTGCAGTTACAGAACTAAGGATCTCTAACCAAATCGCTGAGAGAGGGAGACAGTCCCATTCTGCTCCGAAGACTCCGCAAAATTGGGATAGTCCCCGCCGGTTTGTTAGAGTTCCTTATTTCAGACTTCAGAACCCGCCACGTAGGAGCAATATGATTATGATAATGACGAGTACGAGTCCCAGGCCACCGCTCGGGCCATATCCCCAATTTCGGCTATGAGGCCAAGCGGGAATCACACCCAGCAGAAGCAGAATCAGGAGGATTAACAGAATCGTGGAGATAGACATAAGAGCAGCCTTACGCGGAATTTGATTTTATTGTTGTATCGGACCTCACGGCGCGATCCGTGCTGGTTAATTGTCGGTTGCCTCGACATCGACTTTGCCGGTATCGATGTTGCGCTCGACTTCGACATTCACGCCTGGCGCTTCGATATCCACAATCTTCTCTTTACGCTCGCAGCCAGCCACGCTGAGAGATAACGCCACAGCGAGGACACTAAAAAAGCTGGCACTCGCAACTCGTCGCGATAGATGTTTCCAAGCAGACATGCACGCCTCCTTTATTCATTGGTTAACAAGATGCGCAAGCAATACCTAGCGCGTTTTTAGGTTTGCCGTTCTGTGATGCCGATCGCTGGTTGGACGGCGTTGCCGCCGCCGCTAAAGGGTTTGTTTTGGCATCGGCCATCATTTTGGAACGCAAATTCGAAAAATGCACTAGTGTTCTGTCCATGGTCATTTGCTGGGTGGCATGCCTTCGCCTTGTGGGCGTAGGCATGCTTACCCGCTACCGCGTGAAAGCATGCCACCCAGCAATTCAAGACTGACAGAACACTAGCGGCCTCGCGGATTGGTTCGCGGCCGACGAAGGCTTGCGTTGTCGTAATAAAAGAAAGCAAACGTCGTGCCACGATGTCGCTACGACGATGTGCATTGCCAGAAAAGGCCGTAAATGACGGGCAATGCGGCAATTCAAGAAATCCAGGCGGTTCTTGGTTTGGAAGCAATCGGGCCAGTTGGTTGTGGCGCGATCAGCTTTGGCTGGCTTCAATCTCAGCCAGGGCTTCTTCAGAGATATTAAAGTTGGACGCCACGCTCTGAACGTCGTCGTGGTCGTCCAGCGACTCCATCAGTTTGAGAACCGTCTTTGCCGATTCGGCGTCGAGTTCCACCGTGTCTTTAGGAATGCGGGTGATTTTGCGTAATTCGGTGGTGATTCCGGCGGCGTCGATCGCATCGCATACATTCGAGTAGGCATCGGTATCGCAGATGACCTCGAACATTTCGCCCGTGTGGCGAACGTCTTCAGCGCCCGCTTCGAGGGCCAATTCCATGAGCGTTTCTTCGTCGGCCTGGCTGGCTGGGACTTCGATCAAGCCTTTGCGATCGAACATCCAAGCAACGCAACCTGTAGCGCCAAGCTTGCCACCTGCCAGTTCAAATATCTTTCGGACTTCGCCGGCAGTGCGGTTACGATTGTCTGTAAGAATATCGCATAGCACCGCCACACCATTGGGGCCGTAGCCTTCGTAGAGGATTTCCTCGAAGTTCACGCCTTCCAATTCGCCGGTGCCTTTTTTGATGGCCCGGTCGATGGTGTCCTTCGGCATGTTGCCGGCCTTTGCGTCGATAATCGCGTAGCGCAAGCGCAAATTCGCATTCGGATCGCCGCCGCCCGCTTTGGCGGCAACCATGAGAGCCTTGGCAAGCTTGCTCCAAAGCTTGCCGCGCTTGTTATCGACGAGTGCTTTCTTACGGGCGATATTCGCCCAATGTGAATGTCCGGCCATTAGTAAGATGAGAGAGGGTAGAAGTTAGAGTTCAGATAGATCCGAGGTAAGTTTTGTTCGAAGGGATCGCTGCAAGCCATATAACATGCGGCGTTCTTCGACCATTAGCTGCATGACGGATCGAATGTCGTGAAGGTTGCCATAATTAAAGCGGTGCGCGAGGTCTAGCAGAGTATCCAATTCGGCTAGGGATCCAATCGAGATCGAAAGGAAACGTAAATATTCTTTAACCGATGCCCGAGCATTGCCTTCTGCGATATTTGCCGGAACAGATACAGCCGCGCGACGAATTTGGCTTGTTAATCCAAATCGTTCTTCGGCTGGAAACTCGTGTGTGATTTGATACAGTTGCTCAGCGATCTTCATTCCTAGATGCCACACTTTGAGGTCTCGGTGCGACTGAATCTGGTGATGATCGCTCATGGCAATGCCTCCTGCACGGAGCTCTCACCTCTGTGATCTGTCCTCTCCAATCACCTTGGTTTCTTCTTCGTAAGCTTGCGGTTCACCGGTTTCTTGGTAATTTTCTTGACCGGTTTTTTGGTTGGCTTGGCGGGCTTCTTGGTAGCGGCGGGTTTCTTCGGCACCGGTTTTTGGGTTGATTTTTTTTCCGGTGCCTTCGACGGTGCCGACTTGGCGGCCGATTCTTTGCCTTTGGCCTTCACGGCGGACTGTTTGGGTTCCGGCTTCGGTGGAGCAGGGGGGGCGACCGGCTCCGGCGGTTTCACGGTCGGTCGCTTCGGCAAACGGTCTTTGCAGTTCGGGGCGATCTCGAGCATGAGCTTGCGAGCATTTTGACCGTAAGGATTCTTGCCGACCTCGATGCCAAGCTGATGAAGCAAAGAAGCAACTTCCACGCCCTTGTTCTTGGGAACGGCACGTTCCAAACCAGGCACGATGTTCTGTTTGAATTCGCTGTCGGAGATAATTCCGACCGTGTGCAGTGTGATCATTGCGCCGCGATTGAGCGGAATCGCATGGCCGCCTAGAGCGTGTTGAGTAACATAGGCAACCGCGAACGGCGTGGTGCCGCTGTATTTCTGAAGCGTTTTGACCGCGACACCGATGTTCTGCTTCTTTAGTGGCTCGATGTCGAATTCGTAAACCGACTCAAAAACGCTATGCAGTGTTTGTTTGAGCCGGGCGGCCGAATCGGCCGGGTTCACCAGCGGTTTGAGCGCATCGGTAAGTTCGCGGAGGGTGCTTACGCGCACTTCGTTCCAGCCGAAGTAATCTTTCTTGAGGGCCTCGAGCGTTTGCTCGGCCGATTCGATGGGCGAATCCTCGACAAGGCAGGCGAACAGTAGATGCTCAAATAGCGTGCGATCCTTCGAGGGGGAAATCGGTTTGAAATGCTTACGAGCTACCTTCAGCAGGTTAGCGATCAGTGTGGCTCGATTTTGTGTGGCCATGGATTCTCATAAACTTCAAAGGACTATTTCAAACAGTAGGCGTCCCAGCCTGCCGCTAGTTATCCGCTTCTTCGGGGGCCGAAAGCTCGTCGTCGGCGTCGTCCGAATCTTCTCCGCTACTGTCGGCTGATTGCGTGTCGGGCAGAAGCTCTTGCAGCATTTGGCTGATTGCGAGCGACTTCTTAACGCCTTCGTCCAACTCGAAGCGAAGTTTGGGCGTGTATCGCGTATCGATACGTTGCGAAATTTTGCTTTGTAAATAGCCTGCGGAGTTTCGCAGGCCATGTAAGCACAATTTTTGGTGAGCCTCGTCGCCCATGATCGAGACATGCACTTTTGCCTGGCGCATGTCTGGCGATACTTCGACGTAGGTGACGGTGACTCCTTTGATCCGGGGATCGCGCAGGTCCGTAAGAATGGTCATGCTGACCACCTCACGAATAGCTTCGGCTGCTTTTAGTACTCGGCGCGACGACATAATAAGCAAACAAAGGGCGAAGAGCCCAGGGATGGCGAGCCGACGAACTGCCGTGACTCGTAGCCCCTGACTCTCGGCCCTCGGGATTTCTAACTCTCAAATGTACGTTGGATTTCCTCGACCTTATAAATCTCGAACAGGTCGCCTTCTTTCACGTCGTTAAAGCCGGCCAATTTGATACCGCACTCATAACCCTCACGAACCTCTTTGGCATCGTCTTTTTCTCGGCGGAGGGTATCGATCGCGTAGTCGCCAATGACCGTGCTGTTGCGGATCACGCGGGTCCGGCTGTTCCGCTCCACGACCCCGCTCAGCACGCGGCAACCCGCAACGGTACCAATGCGGCTGATCTTGAACACCTGTTGCACGAGTACATGACCAAGTTCGACCTCGCGCTCTTCCGGCTTGAGCATGCCTTCGAGAGCCAGTTTCAAATCGTCGGCAATTTTGTAAATAACGTCGTACCGGCGAACTTGTACGCCGGTTTTATCGGCCAAGGAACGCGCTTTCTCGTCTGGCACCACATTGAAGCCGATGACGATCGCGTCGGAAGCATGAGCGAGCATGACGTCGGCCTCGGTAACGCCGCCCACGCTACGCTGCAGCAGCCGTATCTTTACTTCCGGATGCTCCAACTTCGACAGTTCTTTCTCGATAGCTTCGATCGAGCCGCGAACGTCGGCACGAAGAATCACGTTGAGCGTTTTTACTTCGCCAGAAATATCGAGCCGGTCGAACAGATTCTCGAGCGTAACGTGGCGGAATCCCGTAGCACCGAGATTCTGCGAACGCTCATGCTCGGCACGTGATTGGGCAATTTCGCGAGCCTTGGCAATGTCGTCGAGCACGTAGAACTTGCTGCCGGCGCTGGGGGCCATATCGAAGCCGGTAATATTGACCGGCACGCTTGGGCCTGCTTCGGCGACTCGTTTGTTCTTATCGAGCGTATCGTACATGGCCTTCACGCGCCCGTACGCATCGCCGCACACAACGATGTCGCCAACGCGAAGGGTGCCGTTTTGCACGAGCACTTTAGCCACGATACCGCGCTCGGATTCTTGCTGAGCTTCCAAGCAAGTGCCGGTAGCAGGCCGATGGGGATTCGCTTTGTATTCGTGCAACTCCGCGACGGTGAGCAGCGTGTCGAGCAGTTCATCGATACCCGTGCCCTTGGTAGCACTCGTTTTGACGACTTCGATTTCGCCGCCCCACTCGCTGGGTTGCAACTCGTTCGTGCTGAGGCCGGTGTAAACCTTTTCGAGGTTGACGCCCGGCAAATCGATTTTGTTGAGCGCCACGACGATCGGCACGTCTGCCGCCCGAGCATGGCTGATGGCTTCCTCGGTTTGCGGCATCACGCCGTCGTCGGCGGCCACCACGAGCACTGCGATATCGGTGACGTTCGCGCCGCGGGCACGCATTTCGGTAAACGCTTCGTGGCCCGGCGTATCGACGAACGAAATTTTGCGACCGTCTTTATCGATCGTGTACGCCCGAATGTGTTGTGTAATGCCGCCGCTTTCGCCGCTTACGACATTGATGCCGATGATGCGATCGAGCAGCGAGGTTTTGCCGTGGTCTACGTGGCCAAGGAACGTAATGACGGGCGGTCGCTCTTCGAGTTGCGACGCATCGTCTTCCTGGTTTTCCAGGTCGGAAATTAATTGATCTTCGAGGCTTACCGCTTGTTTGAATTCGATGTTGATGCCAAGCTCGGCGGCTGCCAGCTCGGTCATGTCGGGGTCCATTTGCGCGGTGATGGTTGTCATCACGCCTTCGTTCATGAGAATGCGAAGGATATCCGACGCGGGAACACCGGCCGCTTCGGAAAGCTCGCGTACCGTGCAGGGTAACTGAATCGCAACCCGTTCCTTACGGGGGGCTGCCGTGTTCAAGCCGCTAGACACGCGAGGCTGACGCCGCCGCGGATAAGATCGCTGCGGGCGATCCTCGGTATCGACGCCGATTGGCGTCGTGCGCCGGCGAGCCAACTGCCGTTGCTCGCGACCGCCCAATATGGGGCTACCGTCTTCATTAGTACCTGTGCCTTCTTTGCCCTTCTTTCCGCGACCACGGCCGGAACCACTGGAACTACTGGAACCACGACGATCGGTTTCTGCTTCGGCTGGCGCGCTGCCCGGGCCACGAGCCCCTCTAGCAGCAGGTCGTTGGGCCTGCTTCTTTTCTTCTTCGAGGTTCTTTTCGTGCCGACGTAAATGGGCGGCAAGCGGTTTTGCGCCTTGTTTGCCGGCTCCGAGAATGTCGGCCGGAAGGCGCAGGTCTGGCTTTTGTGCTGGTGGCTCGTTGGCCGCCGGCGTGCCCATGGGGCGCGCTGCTTTCGGCATCGGCGCGAGCTTCACCGCGGGGCGGCGTTCGGTGGGACCCTGGTTTTCGTTGCGGCGTCGATCGTTCGACTTTCCACTGCCGCCAACCACGGGGACTTTTCCGCCAAGGTTGCCCGGGCCGATATACTTTTCGCGGCCCATGGCTCCCGCAAGCGGACCAGGTCGACGTGATGTATCGGCCGGCGGGGCAGGTGGAGTGGGGGCCTCGGCGGTTTCCGCCGCGGTGGTTTCGGCGGCAACTTGGAGGTCCTCTTGAGGTTCCGATGGCGGGACCGATGCTGGAGCTTCTTCTTCAGCAAGCGGTTGTTCGGAAGTCTTTGAACGCCGGGTCGGAGACGCCGGTTTCGACGTAACGATAACAGGCATTTTGCCCGATCGTGCGAGTTGTGCGGGAGGCTGCGGCGCAAGCGGGGCCGGTTTTGCCGGTTTGGCTTTGGCGGTTCCACCACCGTGAAGGAATTGCTTTACCTTCTCGGCTTCTTCTTCGGTCAGGCTCGCCAGCGCAGACCCTTTTCCTAGAACTCCGGCCTTCGTGCAAATGTCGACCAGGTCCTTGCTATCAATTTTGAGCTCTTTCGCTAATGCGTAGATGCGTACCGCCAAAGTAAATCTCCGTTTCGAACAAAATGCCGTCAGCAAACCATGTTGCGCGTCTCCTGTAACCCAAAACTTCACGTGCTAATAGCCGATCAGCACGTTCGGGGGCCACGCCGCCCTCGACCGATTGCGATGTCCGGCTCGGCCCACCGGACGTTCCTTTTGCTTTTTATTTCGCACTCTCCGAGGTTTCGTGCGAAGAATCATCAGACGAGTCGTCGGCTGGCCCTGCTTGTTCGAGCACGGCTTCCGTAATCTCGTCTTCGGCTTGGGCGATTTCTTCATCCGCTTCCGCAAAGGCACCTTCGTCGCCTTCTTCGGCTGCGGGTGAATCGTCGTCGGCCGTGGTATCTGTTGTGCGCTCGTTCTCGCGCTTTTGGCGACGAGCTTCAGCAGCGGCAGCTTCGGCAACTTCCGCCCGCTCCTCTGCCTGTTCCACGATGAGATTTGCCGTCTCTTCGTCTAAACCGCCCATCGCCATGAGAGCATCGGGCTCGATGATCGAAAGCTCGTCGTAGTTCAAGAAGCCTTCTTCAACGAGCCGCTCGGCCAGTTCCACCTCCACGCCCTGGAGAGAGCTGAAGCCGTTAACCGCCCGATCAATTTCTTGAGCCAACTCGTCTTGGGTCATGATCTCGATGTCCCAGCCACACAGCTTACTGGCAAGGCGCACGTTTTGGCCGCGACGGCCAATTGCCAGCGATAGCTGGTCCTCGCGAACGAGCACGATCGCTTTGCCGAGCATTTTGCAGAGAATAACCTGTTCGCACTCGGCAGGTTGCAGGGCATTGGGGATGAGCACTTCGAGGTTCTCATCCCAACGCACGATATCGATCCGCTCGCCGGCCAACTCATCGACGATGTTTTTGATGCGATTGCCGCGTACACCAACGCAAGCACCCACGCAATCGACACGGGGATCGCTGCTGGAGACGGCCACTTTCGAGCGATAGCCAGGCTCGCGCGACATGGCACGAATCTGGATCACGCCGTCGGCGATTTCCGGAATTTCCTGCTCGAATAGCCGTTGCACAAGCTGGGGCCGGGCACGGCTCAGGATAACCTTAACCCGGCTTCCGCTTTTACGAACTTCGAATACCGTGGTTCGCACACGCTCGTTCACATGGTGCGTTTCACCCGGAATCTGCTCGCCGCGGGGCAAAATAGCCTCGACGTTGGCGAGTTGTACCGTGGCAGCCCCACCTTCGTAGCGCTGAATAACGCCGCTAACCATTTGGCCGACAAGCTCGTTGTACTCGTCGTGCAAGGCATCGCGCTCGGCCTCGCGGATCTTTTGGATCATTACCTGCTTGGCGGTTTGGGCACCAATGCGACCGACCGTTTCTTCGGAATCTAGCTCGCGGCCATCGCAGGTGGCTTGAATCGAGCCGTCTTCGCGGCCGATTTTGACAACAATATCGGCTTCTTCTCCGTAGTGCTTCTTGGCGGCAGAAACTAGCGCAGCCTCGATCCCCTCGAACACGATTTCTTTGTCGATGTTTTTGTCGCGGTGAATTGCATCGACGATTCTCAAAATCTCTTGGGGGTTCATGGCCACCTTTCCGCGACGTATCTCGCCCGCCGCGAGGGCATACCAAATTGGTCGAATTTTTCGAATTGTGGGAGTCGCAAACCCGCGAAAACGAGCCAAATTAGGGCATAAAATGCCCCCGGCCACAATACTCGGGTATCGTGGCAGCTCACCCCGCCGGAGCGAAACTCCTTACGCCAAGGCAACTTAAGCGCTGGCGAATCCTTAAGCGTATCCCGCTCCCCGTGAATCGTCAAGCCGCCACGTGCAGGCACGGGCAATCAAATAGTAGCCATCTTACCGCCCTATCCGATAGGCTTTGCACAAAAAGAAAGTAAAGATAGGTCCCGCTTGCCGAGCGGGCCCTTTCGAGCGTGTTGATGCCGGGCATTGGCGAAGGTCCCTTCCGGCAGAAGGAACCTACAAGCGTTTTTTGTGCATCGCCCTACCCGATAATTCAACTCAGGTTTGCAGGTCCAAGCGTTGTACCCCCTGGAGGCTTTGCGAAAGGCAGAGGGGCATCGAACCTCGCCATTCCCACAAGATAAAGCAGGTACATCCTACACATAGGCAAAACCGCCCGACCTGCGATAATTACAAGGCAAGGGACCATATCGGCTACGTACATTAAGGGACGCTCGGAATAACCACAGGGCACGGAGATTTTGCAGGATGCGGGATAGTGGATGCAGGGGGCAGGGTATCTACTGAATGCCTTGGCCCTGCTCCCCGCATCCACCATCCTGAATCCTAGATCAGCAATTCTTCTTCGTGCCTTCGAGTCTTAGTGGTTCAAAACGGTTAGTTCTGAATTATCCCTAAGTACCGGCTTTACCGTTAGCTCCACGTCTCTATGTCAAATACCTGGATCGACTTCGACGCTCCGCAGTACTTGGTGCTGTTGGTTTTGTTGCCGGTAATTTGGTGGGTAGGGCGTCGTTCGATACGAGCCTTCAGTTCATGGCAGCAACGAATTGCACTTTGGTTGCGATTAGCCGTGGCGGCGCTCGTGGTCATTGCCCTCGCCGAGCCTAACTGGCTCACACTCATGAATCGGCTGACGGTTCTATTCGTTGTCGATGCTTCGGACAGCATCGACCGGCAGGAACTGAAGCAAGCCATTGACTATGTGAACGCCGCCGCGAAGCAGCGCGATGCCGAGCGCGGCGATCGCGCCGGTGTCGTGGTGTTCGGCAAAGAACCGGCCGTCGAAGTGCCTCCGATCGATCATCCCTGGCAATTGGCACGAATCGAGTCCGACTACGAGCCACGATACACGAACTTGGAAGCGGCCCTCAAGCTGGCCCAGGCAACTCTTCCAGCCGATTCGGCCAAACGAATTATTATCATAAGCGATGGCAACGAAAACGAAGGGCGTGCCCAACCGGTTGCTGCCGAGTTGCTCGCTTCAGGCATTGGGATCGATACGGTGCCCATCACTTATTCGCGCAAAGGCGATGTGCGAGTCGAAAAAGTCGCGGTGCCAACCGATGTCCGCCGCGGCACGCCGTTCAGCGTGCGAGTGGTGCTCGACAATCTACAGCCCGATAAGGCAGTACCCGGAAAACTTCGTATTACGCGCACGCTTGGCGGAAACCAACAACTCGTGAGCGAGGAATCGATCGAACTCGCGCCTGGCAAGCGGAGTTTCACCATTGCCCAAGAGTTGCTCGACTCGGGCATTTCAACCTACGAAGCCCGCTTCATTCCGGACGATGCCGCCAACGACGTTCACGTGGAGAATAACGTCGGCACGGGGTTTACCCGTGTCGCGGGCAAGGGGCACGTATTGGTGATCGAAGACGCCGCACTGGCTGGCCGGTTCGATAGCTTCATCGCCATGCTGCGTCGGAATGAAATCGAAGTCACGGTGCGCGACACACGCAGGCCGTTCGATAGCCTCGCCGATTTGCAACAGTTCGATTGCGTCATCCTCGCCGACGTGGCACGCGTAACGGGCGAAGGCACGGAAGACCTCACGCAATTTTCCGATGCTCAAATTCGCGACCTCGTGCAAAATACCGACCATCTAGGGTGCGGACTCATCGTGCTCGGGGGGCCGAACAGTTACGGTGCGGGCGGTTGGGCAAGTTCGGAACTCGAAAAGGCGCTGCCGGTCGATTTCGACATCGACAACGCCAAAGTCGATGCGGTCGGCGCGCTGATGCTCGTCATCGATAGCTCCGGATCGATGAGCGGTCCGAAGCTCGAATGGAGCAAGGCGGCCGCCATCGCGGCCACAAAGATGCTCGGCAAACGCGATTTTCTCGGCGTCGTGGCGTTCGATTCCGCGGCTCACTGGGTCGTGCCCATGCAACGCAACGGTGTGCCGACTCGATCGCAGGCTCGTATCGATCGGCTCGGCTCGGGCGGTGGCACAGACATGATGCCCGCGCTCGAAGAAGGTTATCGTGCCATCCAAGGTGCGAACGCGTCGCTCAAGCACGTGGTGGTGCTCACCGACGGGCAAACGGCCCCAGGCAACTTCGCGGCACTCGTTTCGCGCATGAAGCAGCAAGGGATCACCACCACAGGCGTTGCCGTGGGCGGCGATGCGGATCGCACGTTATTGGCCGACATGGCTCGCCGCGGCGGCGGCAAGTTTTACCAGGTGCTGAGCCCCCGCGCGATTCCTAAAATCTTCATGCGCGAAGCTCGCCGCGTCGCCATGCCGCTTATTTTCGAGGACCAAAACGGAATCGCAATACAACGCGGCAGCGAAAGTGAAGTACTCACAGGGATCGATACTCCGCCCCCGCCGCCAACGGGCTACGTGCTCACGACATTAAAACAAGATCCCCTGGTGGAAGTACACCTTTCCACGCCGCGCCAAGTTCCTGCCAATAGTACGATTCTGGCCACATGGCAGTACGGACTGGGCCGATCGGCTGCACTCACCACCGACCTGGGCCAACGCTGGGCGTCCGACTGGCCCGGTTGGGGGCAGTACGAAAAACTCATGCTGCAACTCGTGCGTTGGTGCATGCGCGGGCAAGATATGAACGAACAACTCGTGATGTCGGCCGACACCGATAACGGGGTGATTGATGTCGTCGTAAGCGCCCTCGACCAAGATGATGCGCACGCAAACTTTTTGAACCTCACCGGAACCGCGATCTTACCCAACGGAAAGAGCCAGGCATTTTCCCTCGAACAAACGGCCCCCGGCCGCTACTCGGCGAAACTGCCGACCACAGAGCCCGGCAATTACTATTTAGCCATTTCTAGCGGCAGCAACGCGCCGCTGCGGGCAGCCATCAACGTGCCGTCCTCGGCCGAACTGAACGACCTCGTGAGTTACGAAGGATTCTTGGCAAGTCTTGCCGAAGGAAAGCCGCGAGACGGTGAAGCGGGGCGAGTCATTCAAAGCAGTCGAGGCATCGGCGATACCCAGGCATTGCTTGAGACCAACGTTTTTCGTCCAGGTCTCGCCCCCGCTAAAAGTCGCAATCCCGTGTGGCCGTTCGTCGTGTTCATCGCCAGCGCGCTATTTCTGGGCGACATCATGTGCCGGCGCGTTCTGTTTTCTTTCGACTGGGTGTCTCGGGCTATCAATTGGCTTCCCTGGAAACGACGGTCCGCGGCGGCCGTCGAATCGACACAACACATGCAACGGCTCAAGCACACCAAAGCAAGTGCTACGGCGCGCTACGAGCAACCAGCCGACTTTACGCCCGATTTACGCGAGTTGCCCGCGACTACCGTGGAACCCACCGCCGCACGAGTCGAAGCCACGATACCTGCCGCGACCCAAGCGGCACCATCCGTCGCGAGCGACGAAACCGAGAAAGGGGATTACACCAGTCGGCTTCTCCAAGCCAAAAAGCGCGTTCAAGACCGCAACCCCCGCGGCGATCGCTGAGAACACTGCTTAGCGGCGGCGGCCACGCCGCTGCGACCAGAGCACGGCCCATCAGCACACAAACCTAAAAACGCCCGGGCCAACGCTCGAACCAGAGGAGTAGCGTGGGGTGCTATCCGTTTAGGAACACTAATCGCCGCTAATAAACACTCTTTTCAAGTTCGTGTACCGACCCTTAATTGGATGGCTGTGGCAACGCCCAGTTCTTTCGATTTCCGAGACATTGCCCCAGCTACTGGTCGCATGCCCTTAGTCGCGAAGCGACGAAAGAGTGTAGCCGGGGACGTAAGTCCCCGGGGCACGGGGGGCCTGAAACGCATCCAGCCGCGCAGCGGCGACGGAAGATTTCGCTTCGCCGCTTCGCGGCTTTCAATCATCAGCCATAGCGACTGTTCCGGGGACTTACGTCCCCGGCTACATTCCTTGGTCGCTACGCGACCGATGGCACTTGCATCCTCTACTTCGCGGGGGACTCCTATCCTCCAATAGGATTTTCTCACCCCAACCGGTACACGAAATAAAAAAACGCACTAATCGATTAGCGCGGATTAGTGTTCCTCCTCAATATACTCACCAACCAAACCCCGCGTTTTCTGCGCCTCCGCGTGAGATCCCAGATCTATATCATCTGCGCAAATCTGCGTCATCTGCGGACAAATATCAAGATCGAACTCGAGCGGCCGAACGGCGTTTCAAACGCATTGCAAACACACACGCGATCGCGGCGGTAAGCAATGTGTTTGGTTCCGGAACGGTCGTTGATGTTCCGCTCCCGTCGCCGGCCGTGCGGCCATAATTCATTTTCCAGATGCCGTAATCTTCTCTCGGCATTCCGGCTTTTCGCCACACGACATAGTCGGCCGCGTTCACCATGCCATCGAAGTTGAAATCACCCGGCAGCGACTCTGACTCGACGGCCGCCGCGTTAATGGCAAGTGCCGCGGTGGTCATCAACTCGTAATCCACGCCATAGTTGAATACGACGAGAAACGGATCCGACGCACCGTATTCATTAGAGGTCAGTCGTGCGAAAAAACCATAAGCACCGGCAGGACGCGCCGAATCGTTGTCGAGTCCGTAATTCAATAAGCCGTGATTATGAGAATTCTGCTGGCCAATGAGCGACGAAGCCATGAGGAATGCCGGCGGCGCTTCTTCGCTATCGGTCAACAGCGTCATAGATCGTTGGCCAGAACCAAGCAAATGAAAATCGGCAGGCGATCGAGACACTTCCTCTGTCACCGGATTCCAATACCACACAAGCCGCTGCTCGATTGGATTCGTATCAACAACGGGGCGTGTCATTGCTTCGATGGAAAGACTTGCCGCGTTGCTGAGGCCTGAAATGTAGTAGCCAGGAATTTGCCAAAGAATTATGGGGCCCACGCCAGGGACTGAGAACTCACCGAAGGGTTCGCCATCTTCATCATCTTCGAAAAATATCTGCGACGCGAATCCCACGCTATCGGCATAGCCGCCACTAACTTCGATTGCTCCGCCGGTAGCGCCTACAAGAATGGGCGTGCCGTGAGCAAATAGCTTGTGCGTATTCCCGAAAACGCCCACGGCGATTACGAGGCAAAACGCCCACCATCGATCATAAAATGAATGGAACATGATTGTTTATTCGGGTCTGGCGAAGTCGAACTCGTCTTTGATCCAATCATCGATCTGACTTGCCGCGATCGTGTCCACATGGCCATCGACATAGAGATAATGCGACGACTTGAAGTGACGATCGGGCTGGATGTCGTCCTTGACGGCAGTCTCGACCAGTTCCCAGTCTTTATTGAGTTGTGAAAACCACTGCGAGCAGTGCGCGTGGTCGTATTTCGGGTGTGCATATACAAACTCATCTTTGGCCGCATCGAACTTACGAGGATCGATCTTCGCCGGGTCGCTGCTGCGATGGTCGCAACTTTCCATCGCAACGATCGTGCGGCTCGTGGCTTGCAGCTTGTTGATGTTCCGCACGCTGCCCGGTATGTCTTTCACCGCCAGGTAGTCGTTGAGTACGTAGCTCGTGCTCTTCATGTAGCGACGTTCGGCAAGCAAAAAATCCTCGGGACAGAGCCGGATTTCATCGACATTTTCCATGTGGACCGCGATCGTGTATATCCACGACTTGGTGTCGCCCGCGTGATACCACTCGGGGAACTGGCCTTTGTGGTTGTCGCAAAACTGCAAAACGGCAAGCCCGACTTGCTTCATGTTGTTCTTGCAAGAAGCGGCGCGCGCCGAAGCGCGCGCCGACTGGATTGCAGGCAACAACAATGCGACGAGCACGCCTATGATGGCGATCACCACCAGCAGCTCGACCAACGTCATTCCATGTTTTACGCGAGACATGATTGCCTCATCGGTTCGAGGGGCGACGTCGAGAAAACACGGCAGTAGCGCCGATGACGAGCATTACGATCGAACTCGGTTCAGGCACGTACTGCACCATGCTCGAGTCAATCCCGTAAGTGCTCATAAGCCCATTCACCGCTGCCGCGATGGCCGTGTCCGACGCATTCTTATGCAGCAGGAAATAGAACGGATTCGATTCATCGAGCCCCGGCTCCGAACTGGAGTACGTCAACGACAGCAAATAAACGCCGTTTTGACCCTCAACCGTCGGACTGACTCCATCTCCTAGCAGTCGGAACGATGCACTGCCGTGCGCGCTGGCGTTATAGCTTGCCGACACGTTGCCGAATTGGAGTGTTGCCGGCGACGCTGGCGTGAGCGAATCGCTCGAAATGGCTGGCGAGCCCGAGGAGCGGTAAGCCTCGATCTGTTCCAGGCCCGGATCGCTAAACCCCGCGCCGTCCCAGATTTTTAGGCCGTCGATGATATTGAGAAGGAAATTGTAACCGCTGGCAAAATCCCGTGGTCCGCCAGCGACTTGGTCGTAGCCATAAGTGATGCCAGGGCCAGAAGGGTACGCGGGGATTCCCGGAATGATCGCGTTGGGTAGATTGTTTGGCCGTGAGTACCAAACGCCCGCGGTTTCCAGAAGCGGAATCACATACACCGAAGTTTCTGGCGAGAGTTGCGAATAGGGTTCTTCCAGAAAAATACGCCGCGTGCTGATTTGGTTGTTGTCACGCGTAAGTTGCAACTGCGGGCCATGTGCGTGCGCAGCCACTTGGCCAAGCGCGAGAACGAACGTAAACGCGAAAATAGAGCGCATGAGTAAATAACTCCCGATGCAGAATCTATGAAGAAAAGCACGCAACGGCCGTGAGTCGGCCGACACGCTGCAATTTGGACACGTAATCGAAGGATTACGCCTGCTCGGGAGGAGGGATCACGGGCTCGTCGGAGACTGAGTTAAGAATGGGTGAGCCAGACGGCTCGATCCAAG
This sequence comes from uncultured Planctomycetaceae bacterium, assembly GCA_964618225.1. Lineage (GTDB taxonomy): Bacteria > Planctomycetota > Planctomycetia > Pirellulales > Lacipirellulaceae > JABDGM01. Next base: position 5,013 of record CAZTWS010000074.1, on the reverse strand, counting down.
CGGTGGGCAGAGCAATGAATGCTTCACGCAATTCGTGCGAAGCAATCGTAGGCGGAGCAGCGACCCAGGTCATCGACTTTCCACCGCATTTAAGCGCTTGCCAAACGATGACAGTGGAGTGATGCGACTTGGCCGTTTGCTTGTTCTGTGGTGGTTGCGAGCAGCACGATCGCCCAGGTGCCGAAGTCAGAGATTCTTGATCGCTGTGCGACAGCTTCTCGCCGTGTGATAGTTTCGTGCCGCAGCAGGAAGTTTTTGTGGGCTTATTCCCCGAGCAGCAACTGCTTGTTGCAATTTGGCAGTGTTCGGTGGTTTTATTCAATGGTTGATCGAGCCAACTCAAGTCGTGGCCGGCGGCGCGGGCGGTGGCGATTGCCAACGCCGGTGGGCGGACACCGTTTTGTTTGGCCCAGGCCAAGCGTTCGGCGAGCGTGTGGCAGCAACACGATTCCCAGCACTGGGCAGCTGTGCGACAGCCGCAGCTTGAAGTGGCACAGGGGAATTGCTCGTTCGATTTCTCACCGGCGCTGAGGTTTCTGCCCGTCGGCAGAGGGATGCCAGCGGCGGTTACGATGAAGCTGACGGCCAGAAAAGCGCAAGTTGCTCGCCGGATAGCTACGTGCCGGATCGACAACTGGCGGCGGGAGAACATGCGCGGGGCCAATAAAGGGCGGGTGAGGCGGAAGCCTCAACTTAATCCGCGCGAATGGCCGGGTCAATGTTCTGCCCGCGAACCCCGGCGATTACCAGGGTTTAATTTTCCAGCCCAGGATGAAGCCGATGCCGAAGCACCATAGGGCGGCCACTTCGGGCTTTTCGCGGGCATATTCTTTGAGATAGTCGACTAGGTCGCGGCCCACGTCCATCTGTTGTCCGGGGTTGATTTGCGACGATTGTTGACGCGAATTCGAAACTGAGTGGGACGTTTGAGAAGTTGGCATTGTTTATCCTCAATAGGAACAGTTGATTATCTGGTTACTTGTTTGCAAGTGTCGTTCAATAATTGATGGGGTGTTCGGCGGCGGCACGGGCGGCGAGTTTTTCAGCACTGCCGCGTGTTCGCAACGTGGATTTGACCCACCCAAGATTGCGGCGGAGTTCTTCTCGCGAGCGGTCGAAATTCAGCAGGCCATTTTTGACATACGCGTAGGCAACCCCGAGCACGCCCGCGGTGACTAACAGGCCGATGAATGTGGCCATACCGGCGGCGGCGGCCCACGACCAGGCAGCCTGTTCAACCAGCAGCGCGGCGATGGTGAGCAGTGCCACGGGGATGGTTCCCAACAGCATTGCCACGCCGACGACTGCCATCACGAAGCAAGCACGCGCTTTCGACACCGACTGCTTGGCATCGAGCGAGAAGAGCTGTGTTTGAAGCTCGGCAAGCTCGATGACGTCGTGCGTGAGGTCGGAGACGCTGGCCGCGACGTTGGGCGCTTTGCTGTTACCGTTCGAATTGTGCCGACCGTTGCCTATCATTTACGTTTCACCATCCAGCCCAGCACGAGGCCGACCGCGGCGGCAGCGGCCACGGTCAGCTTGGGGTGCTCGCTGAGAAAATTTTGAACGTCGTGTTCCCACGAGCCGGCCCGTTCTTGCCAGGAAATTGGCTCGACTTCGGGCGCTAGGCCGCGTGTTTCGGGCGACGGCCAATGGGGTTCCAAGCGATTTACAGGACTACCTCGCATGATGTTTACCCATTCGTGGAGGTGGGGCTCCAAGGTTCGTGCAAGGGCGACGGACCTGGTGGATGATCGGGATTTGAATGTTCGGCATGACGGGCCTGGTGCGCGGCGCTGGCGCGATTTTGCGCTGCCGCGGCCATTTGCTGGGTGGCATATTGAATGCCGTTTCGCACGGCCCAAGTGAGGCCCATCATCACCAAGGATTTCACGACGCCCGGTTTGTTAGGGTCGGGCGTGACCGACTCGACTCGGATCTTCTTCTGTTTGACTAACTCGGCGATGGTGTCGGCGTCGGGTTTGATGATGGCTCTACGTTTTGGAATCAGTATGTAGCCAGCGACGAGGGCTGCTCCGGCAACGGCCCAGGGGAACTTGCGCACGTAGAACTTCCAATCGGTGATGACCTGAGCACCGCGAGTGACCTCGCGGACATCGCACTCGAGTTCGCGACGGAGTTCCGCCATGCGTCGGCATACTTTTTCAGCAGAGTCGTCGTTCATGAGTTCGTGCGATATGAAAGTAAAGCTCGGAGTTCGTATGCGGGTGTTGGGGAGTGTGAACCGGCTTGCGACGAGGTTCTGTCCAGTCAAAAAAAGACCAACTAGAGTTTCGCCTACAAGCTGGCGGCATGAGAAGCACTGGCGAAGCCAGTGGCACCCCTGCATGCCTTTTTAAAGCATCTCAAAACATCTTCTTGAATTCTAGCTTCGCGCCGCGACGAGTATCGGGCTTTCGTCGGATTTCTCGCCACGGCACGAAGCCGTCCGCCTGTTTGGTTGCTATGACTTGTGCAAGTGTTTGCCGATCATTTCGGGAAGCATGCTATCGACATGATGCATGAATTGTTTGCCGTAATGTTCTGATTCGTGCCGCAGGCGATCGCGCCACGAAGTGGGCCGACGGGAACCGGCGGCCAGCGACATTCCGACAACAAGCCCGATTCCGAAACCGGCCGCCAGGGCCACGAACACGGCCTGACCTTCGTGACCACGAGTCATTTGGCCGAATTGTTCGTTGCCCTGAGTCACGTAGTCGGCCATTTGTTCGCGCATTACACCTAACTTGTTACCAGCCTGTTCGGCCAGGTCGTGGGCTTTGTCTTGAAGGCCGGAGGCTTGCTGCGCGCGGGACTTACCTCGATGGTTACCCGAGCGGTTGCGTTGATTTGCCGCTGCCATGGGGAGATTCCTTGTGTTCGATGTGAACGTAGTTTTGGTTGGTGTGAGTGTAGTAGGGGCTAGTCGCGCGAGCCGGCAATGAGCCCGACGACGATGCCGAGCAAAATGCCGGTGCCGAAAGCGACGGCGACCGATTCGGTGGGACGGCGGCGAATCATGTCGGTGGCCTGCTCGTAGCCTTCCATAGTACGATCGCGGACTTGCTCAGCCGTATCCCGCAATTGTTCGGTGGCTTGGCTTGCATACTTGCGAGCGGTCTCGGTGGCATCGGTGAACGAACTGCCAGCTTGTTCGCTGAAGTCGTGAAGGATTTGTTCGATATGCTCGCGAGCCTGGCCGGTTTTTTGTTGGACCAAGCCGATCAGGCCATCGATGTTGCCTTCGACCTCGGCGAGCTCGTCGTCGGTGAGCTGACCCCACTTCTGTTTCACTTTCCCCTTTACTTGATTCCAATTGCCTTTCATTTCTTGTGTGTTCATTTTGTTGCTCCGAGCGAATTGATCGCACGTACGAGTTTCTGGAAACGCGTCTGGCGTTCAAATGTCGCCAGCCCGGGAGGTAGGTACCGAAGCAAGTATAAGTCTGCCTCAGCAGAGCCGGAAAACCGCAAATTGAGTGCCACGACGATTAAAATGATAAATAGGGCCTTGGTGGCCAGGTATGGGGAAATGGGGTATTTGTCGGGTGTCTGGGACGGTCGGCAACATTCCAGGGTGAACGCTGGGAGACCGAGGGTTTGCGTAATTGGTATGTAGATGCGCTAAACTCTCCCCCTGGGTTTTGCGTATCTACGTGCCGATTGTCGGGGGGCGGGGACTGGGGGTTAGGGGCTGGGGATAGGGCTGGGTAGGCGCGCATCGGTAACGACGCCACCCATGCGGCGGGTTCGGTTATCAAAGAGCGTGGCAAGTATGCGAATTTTCCTTGGAGCCGCAGTGTAGCATGTTTGTGTTTGTTTGTACAGTATCTATTTTCGGCCAGATTGGGATTGGCGTAAGTGCGACATGGTTTCGTTCTTTAGTTGGATGGTCGAATCTTGGCATTCATGTTGCTGGTCAGGGTTTTTGCGTGAAGAGGTCATCGCCGACGACTCTGTACGACTCATTGAATTTTTGAGCGTAACCGGCGTCGGAGACGCCTCCTGCAGCATCCTTAATCACGGGAGGTGAGCTATGATCGGACGACGAAAGTTTGTGGCGAGTGGTTTGTCGGCGGTGGCGATTGCCGCGGCGGGCCGTGGTGCCATGGCACAAGTGGGCGGCGAACACAGCGAGCATGGCGAACATCATTCGCACGGCAATTCCAAGATGGAGGAGTGTGCCAAGGCGTGTTCAGATTGTCAGCGGGCTTGCGATGCCTGCTCGACCCACTGTGCTCACGAAGTTGCGAAGGGCAACAAGGAGCACCTGACGACGCTCATGAGTTGCCAGGATTGTGCCGACGTGTGTGCGGCGGCATCGCAGATTGTTTCACGGCGCGGGCCGTTTAGTAAATTGATTTGCAAACCGTGTGCGGATGCGTGCGCGCAATGTGCCGTGGAGTGTGAGAAGTTTCCGGATGACAAGCACATGAAGCAGTGTGCCGAGGAATGCCGTAAGTGCGAGAAGGCTTGCCGGGAGATGGTGGCGGTTTAAGGAACGCCTCGATAATAACTTTTCGATTTTCAGAATAACCACAGAACCACAGAGGGCACGGAGGTTCGGAAGAGTGATTTTGAACCACGAAGGCACGAAGGATTTGTAGAATGCGGGATAGTGGATGCAGGGAGCAGGGCCAAGGCATTCAGCAGAATCCCCTGCCCCCCTGCATCCACTATCCTGAATCCTTAACCAAGTCATTCTTCTCCGTGCCTTTATGCGTTTAATTGTTAGGCGTCGGACAACCGACATGGTATAATTGTCGCATGACCAAGGAACAGTTCAAAACGGCGCTGCACCTCCAGCCGTTTAGGCCGTTCACTATTCGCATGGCCGATGGCCGAACTTTTCAAGTTTCTCATCCGGACTTCGTCGCGCAGTCGCCATCGGGTCGAACAGTTATCGTATTTCAGCCCGACGAGAGCTATAGCGTGCTCGATCTACTGTTGATGACGGAGCTGCAGGTGGCCAACGGTCAGCACGCCTAAGTCGCTGCAAGTTGCCCCGCAGGTC
>CAZTWS010000073.1:0-25468 GCA_964618225.1 uncultured Planctomycetaceae bacterium | reverse complement strand
CGCTACCGCGTGAAAGCATGCCACCCATCAATTCAAGACTGACAGAACACTAGCCGCTTCGTATCGCGTTTATCCGAAAACGAGCTGCACAAATCGTTTCAATAACGAATTTGCTTGCGGAGTTTCATGCACGCTATGAACAAAATCATCGAACGAAATGCCCGCGATGCGCTCGATATATTCGGGGTACGCCGCTACACGCTCCAACATCGCCGTCCGGTCGAGTTCCGGGTGAAACTGCGTGCAATAAATGGGCTTGTCCGGAAAGCAAAACGCTTGCTCACGAACCCGATCCGAGGACGCCAACAGCACCGCATCGTGCGGAAGCTCCACGACATGATCTTCATGCCCGGCCTGTGCGTCGAACTCCAGAGGAAGCTGTCCGAAAAGCGGATCACGCCAGCCAGCTTCCGTGAGTGCGAGCCGGATCGTGCCAATTTCCGCATTCGGCAAGTCGTTCACACACCGCCCGCCCATCGCCCGAGCCATCGCCTGAAATCCCCAGCACGAAGCAAACGTCGGCAGCGAATAAGTATGGATCTCCCGCAGCGCATCCAACGTGCGTTCCAACCATTCTGCAACGCCACGGGCTTGGGGATATTCGAGCGTTTCCTCGGTAACATCCGCAGCCGAATAGTGTCCGCTGCCGCCGAGCAAAATCATGTCGCAGCGCTTCAGTCGTTCCACGCTGGGAGCCGTAGCCAGCAAGTCGAATACCTCGATGGCCGACGGCTCGCAGCCAATCGATCGTGCAAAACACCGCACCTCTTGCGGTGCCATGAGGTCGCCCGCGTTGCGAGTTTGCAGCAGCAAAAATCGAAGAGGCGACATACAGATCAACTCGCAGTCACCTTGTCGATGGCCGCCGTCAAGACGTTCATCGTAATGTCGATTTCCTCCAGCGATGCCGCGAGCGGAAGCATCACATACAGCACGTCGCCCAACGGCCGGAGCCACACCCCGTTCCGCAGCGTTTCACGACACACTTGCCAACCGCGGCGTTCTACGGCGGGATACGGTTCCCCCGTCGCCCGATCCGGCGTAAGCTCCAACGCCGCGACGAATCCTCGCTGTCGTGTTGTGGATATGTGTGGATGCGCGGCTAGCTTACTCAAATGCTCGCCAAGCTGTGCGATCTTTGGCTTCAATCGTTCGAGCGTTTGTTCCTCGTCGAACAAGTCGAGCGATGCCAAGGCCGCCGCGCTCGCCAGCGCGTTCCCGCTGAAGGTGTGCCCGTGGTGCAGGGTGCGAGCCTCATGATAAGCGCCGAGAAACTCGCGATAGATTTCGTCGTTGGTGATGGTCGCGGCGATTGGCAAGTAGCCGCCCGAAAGCCCTTTCCCCATACACACGAAATCGGGCACCACCTGCTCCTGCTCGCAAGCGAACAGAGTGCCGGTTCGCCCCATCCCCGAAGCCACTTCGTCGGCGATCAGCAGAACGCCATATTTCTTCGTCAATTCGCGCACCCCCGCCAGGTAACCGGACGGGTGCATAATCATGCCGGCCGCGCACTGCACGATAGGCTCGATGACCATCGCCGCCAATTCGCGATGATGCTCGCGCAACAACGCTTCGAGTTCATCGAGAAAAATTCGGGCCGCTTCGTCAGTCGAGGTCTGCGGCGGCAAGCGTCGCACGTTGGGAATCGGAACGTGAACGACCTCGAACAGCAGCGGTTTGAAAATTGCGTGAAAACGCGGAATGCCGCCCACGCTGGCGCTGCCGATCGTATCGCCGTGATAGGCTTCGCTCAGCGCAAGAAACTTGGTTTTCTCAGGCTTTGGCGTACCGCACTGCCGCCAGTATTGAAACGCCATTTTCAGCGCCACTTCGATTGCCGACGAGCCGTCGCTGGAGAAAAACACATGGTTCAACTCGCCGGGGGCGAGGTCGGCGAGCCGTTTGGCAAGCCGGGCCGCGGTGTCGCTTCCCATTCCGAGCGATGTGCAATGCGACACACGATCGAGTTGCTCCCGAATCGCCGCATCGATACGCGGATGGCGGTGCCCATGCACGTTGCACCACATGCTGGCCGCGCCGTCGAGGTACTCTCGGCCGTGAATGTCGATCAGCCGACAGCCGGAGGCTCGCTCGATCACAAGCGGCTCGTACTCGGCCATTTGGGTAAACGCGTGCCAGTGGTGATCGCGATCCCAATGGATAAGATTATCGTGCGACGGCGAAGCAGTCATCGGCAAAGCAAGGCGTGGCAACACGCGCGGAACGGAGTGGGAGATCGGAGCAGAAATGGCGCGCCACGGAATTTACCACGAAATGCGAACCGGAGCGCCGACTTTTACGCCCAGCATGGCCGAGGCGTTTTCATCGACGATCGCAAGCTCGAGCCGGTTGGTCGAGCCGATGTGAGCCATGAACGTCATCGGCGGCTGGTCGCTGTACGTGGAAAATATCCCCTGCGTTTCGTGCTCTTCGCACGAGACGCACACGATATCGCTTGTCGGCACGCCTACAAGCATGTCGCGAGTGATGTTCGTAATCAGGTTTCCGAACGAATCGATTTCAATGACTTCGCCATCGATACGATTGGGCACTTTTTGGACCTCCGGCCATGGAAGTTCAACGAGCTTGTCACAAGTGTCGCCCAATTCATCGGGCGACATGCCGAGGCTAAGCCGTGCCGCGACTGGAGCCATAATATCGCGCCCGTGGAAAGTTGACGACACTTCACCAAGCCAAAGAGCCCGATTTGTGACACAAACCACCTTCGATGGCGGTTGGAACCGAGAAATACCGCTCAAGAGCCCGTTGTCGGGGGCCACGAAATGATGCCCGCCCATGTGGGTATACACGATTCGCCGCTTGCTGCCGACGCCCGGATCGACGACCGCAACGTGGATTGTCCCTGGCGGAAACCATCGGGTCGTTTCCGCCAAAGTAATCGCCCCGGCCCGAATGTCCTGGTGCGGAATCGTATGGGAAAGATCAATAACCTTCGCGTGCGGGTTGATGGAGAGGATGACGCCCTTCATCGCTCCGATATATCGACTTCCCTCTCCGAAATCGGTCGTAAGCGTAATGATCGCCGGAGTTTTCATTGCGTCGGCCATGGGACGTCGCCTCGCCAACGTGGTTTGGAACAGGAATTACATTATAAACATGCCGGCTCAACCACGGCGAAGCCGCGGTTCGTCAGGGCATTTCCTGGATCAATTGTAAACAAAGTTCACGAAATCGGTTGGGATCGACATTCGGATTCTGGCGTTTCGCCTGCCCGATCAGCGCCCCGACAGCCTGAAGTTTACCAGCTTTTACATCGGAAATCGTTTTGGGATTCGCGGCAAGCAAATTCTGGCACAAGGCCACAAGTTCCGACTCATCGACCGCGGCAATGCCGACTTTATCCATCGCGGCCGCCACGTCGAGCCGGTGCTCAAACATCGTTTGAAACACTTCTCGCGCACGGGGCCCGGGGATGTCGCCACCTTTTACTTTACCGATCAACTCGGCAAGACCAGCGCTGGGGATAGGCCAATGCTCGATATTCATCGGTTGTTCTTTAAGCGTCCGCAGCATGTCCTGCGTTACCCAGTTCGCCGCCGCCTTGGGATCGCCCGAGCGATTGGCCACGTCGAGGAAGTACTCGACTACGCCACGGCCCTGGTTCACGAGCACGTCGGCATCGTAGGCCGACAGCGAAAAGTCGGCCTCCATGCGCGAGCGTAGCGCGGCCGGCAACTCGCCCAGTTGGTTGCGAACGGTGTCGATTTCTTCCGGCAGAACTGTTACTGGCACGAGATCGGGATCGGGGAAATACCGGTAATCGCTCGATTCCTCTTTACTGCGTTGCCCGCGAGTTACACCAGCCACATCGTCCCAGCCGCGAGTTTGCTTGGGTGCGTCGCCGAGTCGCTGGCCCGTTTCCTGCCAAACATCCCACTGTCGGCGTGCTTCGTAGTCGAGTGCCCGTTCGACCGCACGGAAGCTGTTCATGTTCTTGATTTCCACGATCGGCGTGGCAACGCGTCCTTCGGACGTTTCAATGTGCAGGTTCACGTTGGCATCGACGCGCAGGCTCCCCTCCTGCATGTTGCAATCGGAAACATCGATGTACGTAAGCAGAAGTTTCAATTCATTAAGCAGCGCTTTGGCCTCGGCCGAACTGCGCATGTCGGGCTCGGTGACGATTTCGAGCAGTGGGGTGCCCGTGCGGTTGAGATCGATCATGCTGTCGGCCTTGCCGGCGACCTCGTCGTGCAGCATTTTCCCGGCATCTTCTTCCAGATGGGCGCGGCGGATTCGCACGCGTTTTGGCTCGAATGCTCCCTTCGGATCGTTGATGTCGAGGTAGCCGTTCTGCGACATCGGCAAATCGTATTGGCTGATCTGGTAGTTTTTCGGAAGGTCGGGGTAATAGTACTGCTTTCGATCCCATTTCGTGAACGACGGGATTTCGCAGTTCAGTGCAAGCGCTGTTTTCAGCGAAAGCTGAAACGCTTCGCGGTTCATCACCGGCAAGGTGCCGGGCATGCCGATGCATACGGGGCACGTTTGTGTATTAGGCTCGGCACCAAACTTGGTGCTGCATCCGCAAAACAACTTGCTGGCCGTGCTGAGTTGCACATGCACTTCGAGGCCGATGACGGTGGTGTAATTCTCTGGCATAACGTTGTTTGTTTATTTAACCACGGAGGCACGGAGATTCGGAGGAGTAATTTTGAACCACAAAGACACAAAGGCACGAAGAGGAATTACGATTTAGGATGCAGGGTGGTGGATGCGGGGAGCAGGGCCAAGGCATTCAGTAAATACCCTGCCCCCTGCATCCACTATCCCGCATCCTGCAAATACTTCGTGCCTTTGTGTCTTTGTGGTTCAAAAATCCACTAAGTAATTGGAGATCGCATTTGATGCCAATTGGTTGCTTGTTCAAACATGCGAGCGCCGCGGAGGAGTCGTTCTTCTTCAAGCGCCGGCGCTTGAAGTTGCAGGCCGATCGGTAAGCCGTTTTTCGATTGGCCGCAAGGCAAGCACAAGCCGGGAATGCCGGCAAGGTTGGCGCTCACGGTGTACAGGTCGAGCAAATACATGGCCAAGGGATCGTCTCCCAGTTCGCCCAGCTTGAACGCAGGAGAAGCGGTGATGGGGCCAGCGATGAGATCGACCTCGGCGAATGCACGGTCGTAATCTTGCCGGATGAGTCGCCGTACTTTGAGCGCTTTCAAATAATAGGCATCGTAATAACCGGCGCTCAGTGCGTAGGTGCCGAGCATGATGCGGCGTTTTACCTCGGGGCCGAAACCTTCGGCACGGGTGCGTCGATACATCCGCACGAGCGCCGAGTCGAGATTTTCCAGTCCACGTCGATCGCCGGCCGCTTCGAGTTTTTTTTGCTCCGCCGCGAGATCGACCAGCATTTGTTTTTCATCGGTGCGGTAACCGAAATGCACGCCGTCGTATCGGGCCAGGTTGCTCGACGCCTCGCTGGGAGCGATGACATAGTAAGTGGCGACCGCGTACTTGCTGTGTGGCAAAGAAACTTCGTGGAGAGTGGCGCCGAGTGATGTGTAGACTTCGAGTGCTTTGCGAACGGCGGCTTCGACATCGGCATCGAGCCCCGGTCCGAAATGCTCACGGACCCAACCAATACGCAGGCCCTCGAGCGGTCTGTTAACCGTGGCCGTGTAGGAGGGAACCGGGGCGTTCAGTGAGGTGGCATCGCGCGGGTCGTGGCCAGCAATCGTTTCGAGCAGCAAAGCCACGTCTTCGACCGAGAGGCCGAACGGCCCGATTTGGTCGAGGCTGCTGGCGAAGGCCACGAGGCCAAAGCGGCTGACACGTCCGTAGGTGGGTTTCATGCCGACGATGCCGCAAAGGCCGGCGGGCTGACGAATTGAACCGCCCGTATCGGAACCAATTGCGAGAGGTGCCATTCCAGCAGTCACGGCCGCGGCCGAGCCACCGCTCGAACCGCCGGGAGTGCGCGAGGTGTCCCACGGATTGCGAGTTGGTTGAAAGGCCGAAGATTCGGTCGAGCCGCCCATCGCAAACTCGTCGAGGTTGGTTCGGCCAATGAGAACGGCATCCGCATCGCGCAAGCGAGTCACAACGGTCGCATCGTACGGAGCGCGAAAGTTCTCAAGAATTCGCGATGCGCAGGTGGTGATTTGGCCAGTTTCGCAGAGGTTGTCTTTGATTGCAATTGGCAGCCCGGCAAGCGGCCCCATCGGTTTCCCTGTTTTTCGCCGTGCGTCGATCTCCGCCGCTCGTTCCAGCGCGCGCTCGCCATCTGTGCGAAGGAAAGCGCCGATTTGCTGGTCGTGCGCGGAGATGCGGTCGAGATACGCTTGGGTCAATTCGACCGAAGTCACTTCACCGGTGCTGAGGCTGCGAAGCTGTTCAGTCGCTGTTTTCGAGCAGATTGCCATGAGGCTGATGGGAACAAACGGTTAATGGCCGAGAGTATTTTAAAGCAAATAGCGAGCGACCGGGTTGGGCCACTTTGTGGACCCCCGCTAAATGCCCCAGGCGACAAGTGTAGCAAAAACTTGTGCGGCGGGTGAGTTGAGCAACGGTGAAGAATACGACAGGGACGATGGCGTTTATTCGCCGAGCACTGCGGGGACCAAATAGCCGCGGTCGTCGTGGTGAGGAGCGTTTGCCAGTGCTTCCTCGCGTGAGAGGCTTGGCAGGGCGGCATCATTGCGGAAGACGTTGGCCACTTCGATCGCGTGGGCCATGGGCTCAACGCCCTCGGTGTCGACTTCGCTCAGTTGATCGACGTAGCCCACGATTTGGGCAAGCTGGCCGGTGATGGTTTCCAGTTCCGAATCGGTGAGTTGCAGCCGGGCGAGAAGTGCGACTTTCTCAACATCGGAGCGTGAGAGACTCATCGGCGGATTTGCCTTAAAAGGCGAGGAGGGCAGGAGTGTAAGTGCAGCTAAACCCGGTGCGGGGCAAAGGAAGCAGGGGATCCCGCTTACTTCTTCGCTTTTGCCTTGGCAGCAGCATCGTGCGGCACTTTGAACGGAGCGGAACGCACGACCTTGGTGACAGCGCCACTGCGCAGGCATTGGGTGCAGACGAGCATTGCTTTGTGCGTGCCGTTAGGCGTGGAAATCTTGACGCGCTGCAGGTTCGGCTTGAACTGCCGACGGCTGATGCCGGTGACTTTGGTACCGACGCCGCCTAAGTACTTTTGCTTACCGCGTATTTGCACGGTGTTGCCGAGTTGAGCGCCCTTGCCGCAAACGCCACATTGCCGAGCCATCGCACTACCTCAAAAAATCCACTTACAGACGAAGCTTTTGATGCTTTTGGAAACCGTAAGTATAACGGAACGGCCAACTTGGGCAACGGGTAATTTTCGTAATCCGTGGGAACGTGGGCCGCCAAGTTAGCTCTACATAGCAGGCACACTCCGTGTGCCTGCCACGATGGTTATCCCCCGGGTTTTTTAAGGGCAAGCACCTGCTGAGCCACGAGGCCGTTTGTGGCGATGGATTCGCCGGCGTGGATGGTCGGCTTGCCGTTCCAGTCGGTGAATGTGCCTCCGGCTTCTTCGATCACAGTTTGCAGCGGGGCCGCGTCCCAGAGGTTCATGATGGGGTCGATCATGACCTCGGCTCGCCCGGTGGCTACCATCAGGTAGCCATAACCATCGCCCCAGGTACGGGCGAGTCGGGCCGTGGATTGCAGCCGTAAATAGTAGTCGAATGCGGTCGGGAAGGCGTTCTGTTTGAAGGTTTCTACCTCGCTGGTAAGAAGCAGGCCTTCTTCCAGCGTTGCAACCTTTGAAACATGGGTCGGTTCCGGAGCGGCGGTGGGCGAAGCCTTGTACTTGCAACCGTCGCCCTTTGCGGCAAACACGGTTTCGCCGGTAGCGGGGGAGTGGATCACCCCGAGGCACGGCTCGTTGTCGTGAAGTACCGCGATAAGGGTGGTGTAGAGCGGCACGCCGTGGATAAACGATTTCGTGCCGTCGATGGGGTCTAACACCCATTGATAACCGCTGGTGCCGTCTTTCGAGCCGAATTCCTCGCCGAGGATGGCGTCGTCTGGAAATTTACTCGAAATTTTCTCGCGTAGGAGGTTTTCCGCGGCGCGGTCTGCCACGGTGACGGGGGATTGATCGGCTTTTCGTTCGACGGCCAAATCGGGCTTCCGGAAGTATTGAAGCGTAAGTTCGCCGGCTTCGTGGGCAATGGCGACTGCGAATTGGAGCCGTTCGTCGATGTTTTCACGGACCGTTTGAGGCATTGCTGGGAGGCTCTTTAAAGGCAAAAGTGTCTGTAAAATAGGGCGATTTGCGCCCAAGTCCGGCGGGGTTGTTGTCGCTCGCGGGGCTCAGTAAACTTCGCGGCCCGGCAGGGTAAGGTGGTCGGTCGTAAGCTTAGCCGCGAAGCTGGCGAGGCGTAAGCGGCCAGATTGGCTTGGTTTGGAAGGGCTCGAAGGCCGCATGGCCGTTGCGACCCGTCCAATGCGAATGTATGAATGTAACCACTGGCCGGAAACGGATTTAGCTTGAATCGGGATGCGCCGCTTTTAGAATGGACTTCTAGAGGCACCGCATTCCTTGCGTCGATCTGCTAGTCGCGGATCACTGGAGGAAGCATGCGACATTCGATCGTTGGTGCCGGATTATTTGCAGCCCTGGTGATTGCAGCCACGGCGGTTCGGAGTTTTTCTGAGCCGACGCTTGGCGCTGTTGCCGAACCATCGCGAGTTTCGACCACGGAACTGATTACCCATTTCGCTTCGCCCGCTGGGCAGTCGCAAGTGGTTACCGTAATCGATCCGAAGCAACGTGCGATGGCGGTTTACGATGTGGACCGTGCGACGGGGAAAATTTCCCTGAAGAGCGTTCGCAACATCACTTGGGATTTGCAGATGACTGAATACAACAGCGGCGACCCGAAGCCGCAAGATATACGAAGCGGATTGCAGCGCTGACCGTGAAGGGTGCCACGGTTTGTCTCTGCGATCGCAACGGATCGCGTGAGGAACCATGGCACAAAAGCTCATCACCTTAGAAGAAGCGGCCGAACAACTCGGCATCTCCAAGGAGTTGCTGTTGCAACTTCGTACCGAGGGCAAAGTCAGCGGTTACCGCGACGGGAATAGTTGGAAGTTCCGTAGCGAAGTTATCGAAAAGTTCGCTGAAGAAGGCTTGCCACAAAGCGATGCGCCGCCGAGCGACATCAATCTCGACGACGAGGACTTGGGCCTTGCGGATGACGACGATATCGTGATCGGCGGCGGCGAGGATCTGTTGACGGAGGTTGCAAAGGCGGCCCCGGCAAGTGACTTCGATTTGGACTTCGACGAAGAACCTCCGTCTGCAAGTGCCGGTAGTGATCTTAGCCTCGACGACGTTGATGAACCGACCGTTGCCGGGCTCGATGACGGAGGTTCCGATGCTCTTGCGCTGGACACCGATTCGATCGACCTCAATACCGACTCGATCCTGCTCAGCGATGCCGAGTTGGGCGTCTCGATAAGCGGTTCGCCAAGCACGATCATCGGCAAGAACGAACTCGATTTGGATGCGGACCTCGACCTTTCGCCCATCGAGCCCTCGGGTCCTGTGAGCGATGTAAAATTGGCACCGCCGTCGGATATCATCCCGGGTGGAGATGACGATGAAATTGGTTTGGAGCTGCCAAGCCCGACCGACGAGTTTGAAGGTTTGGACGAGCTCGAGATCGATCTCGAAGCCGAGTCGAGCCGCATCATGTCTCCCAAGGATGTGGCCAAAGTAAAAGACGCGATGGCCGCCAAGGAAGTATCTGAGTTGAGTGATATCGACTTGGCACCAAGCGATAGCACCTTGGGGCTGGCTGGTTCGGATGTCGCCGTGGGCAGTGGATCTGGCAGCGGGCCCGCTTTGCCGGGGTTGTCGGCGCTCGAACTCGATGACGATGATGACGTGCTCGGCGAAGGGAGCGATGTGACGCTCTCGGGCGAGAGTAGCGGCATCAATATCATTTCGCCGTCGGATAGCGGACTCGCGCTCGACGAAGTGCAACTCGACCTGAGCGGTTCCGCGCCACTTGGCTCGTCGCTCGATTTGGGCGGTTCGGGGATCGATGAAATTACGGTCGACCCGGCCGGCATCAGCGCCCTGGGGCTTGGTTCGCAAATCGGCGGCGGCGATTTCCAACTCACGCCACTTGCTGAAGGTGCCGACGACGATGAAGAACGTGACAGTTCGCAAGTGATCGCTCTCGACGAATTGTCGGAAGAAGCCGGGCCGTCGCCACTTGGCTTTGAAGCCGAGGCCGGCATGCTGGGCGACGATTTTGCGATGGGCGGACTGGGCGCGGGTGCGGCACCAGTCGGCGTCGTCTCGACAGTCGATACCCCATTCTCGGTATGGAACATCAGCGCCCTGTCGCTATGCCTCGTAATGCTCGGCTTGAGCGGCATGATCGTTTACGATCTGCTGCGAAACATGTGGAGCTGGGACGGGGTCACGCCGCTCAATAGCTCGCTGCTTGAGAGTTTCCTGAATCCATTTCTATAACAGGTTGAAAGCAATCGTGGGCTTTTTTGAACCACGAAGGCGCAAAGACACGAAGAGCATTAACTGCACACCTCGCTTTCGATATGGCCTTAGTTGGTTGCTGGCTTGTGAATTCGGAAGGTTTCTAGCAAACCTTCGTGCCTTCGAGCCTTCGTGGTTCAAATTCATTTAAGCGACAGGTATTCCGTCATTCAGTCTGCCGGTTGTTGAATTGCTTTCAGCTCATTTAGGCTGTATTTCGTTAATCTGGTGAAATTGGCGGCCAGTTCGATGAGCGAGATTAGCCCTGGATTCCAAAATACTGCGATGCCATGTGGCGGCGATGCCGCTATAATTCGGTAATCGGTGTGGATGCCGACCCTGCCTGTTGCGTGCGGTTGCGTTGCCGCCGTATTCCTTCTTTCTCGCCCCATAAACGCATGAAAAAACTCTCTTTCCGCAATGTGAGCGGAGTATTGTTGACGTCCCTCGTGGCTGCGCTGTTTTTGAACGGATGCAGCGAGCCCGAGGGGATTCGAACCTATACGGTTGCCAAAGAAAAAAATGAGAAGCGGCAAGAGCTGCCGGCAGCGACCACCGCGCCGGCTGATTCTGGTCCCCCGACCGACCGCATGTTGGGGGCCATCGTGCCGGTCGGCGACCAAACCTGGTACTTCAAGGTGACTGGCCCGCTTGCCGAGATCGAAAAACAGGCCGAGGCGATTCAGAAGTTTTTTGGCACGATCACTGTTGCGGCTGGTGCGGCAAAACCCACCTGGGAGAAGCCCGCCGACTGGCAGGAGCATGGCCCGAGCGGAATGCGAGCCGCCACGCTCGATGTTCCGGCAGAGCCCAAGCCGTTGGAACTTACCGTCATTGCCTTGCCGACCACGGGTGCGCCGAACGAATTGTTGGATAACGTAAACCGTTGGCGTGGTCAGATGCAATTGCCACCGACAGACGCGGCAGCACTTGCGGCGACGGTGAAAGAGTCAAAGGCCGGCGAAGCCACGATGCATATCGTGGACCTGACTGGCAAATCATCTGGCGGCATGATGGCCCCGTTCGCGGGCGGCGGAGCAGCACCGCCGAATGCGCCGTTCGCAGGAGGGGCAGGGCGACCGCCTGGGGATCCCGGTGCGGTGGCCAATCCGAACGCCACCGATTTACCACCGGGCCATCCGCCCATTACCGGCGGTGCGGCTGTCGATCCGGCCGCAGCAGCGCCCTTAACTTTCGACGCCCCGGCTTCGTGGAAGCAGCAACCGGCCATGGGGATGCGGAAGGCGTCGTTCCAGATTCAAGATGGCGATCGCAAAGCAGAAGTAACGGCAATCGATCTGGCTGCTTCGGCACCCAGCATTGCCGACCCGCTGCAGAATGTGAATCGTTGGCGTACCACGGAGTTGGGGTTACCGCCGATAACGGCCGAGCAGTTGCCGGCGCTTATTCAAAAGATCGAAGTTGGCGGCCATCCGGCCGAGTATGTCGAGTTGATTCCTGATATGAGCAATCCGGCCGAATCGCAAGCCAAAGAGGCCACCTTTGCAGCCACGGTGCCTGCGGGCCGTATGATTTGGTTCTTCAAGTTGCGTGGCCATCGCGATCTGGTTGTTGCCGAGCGCGACAATTTCAAAGCTTTCCTCAATTCAATCCGATTCACGTCGGACGGCGGAGCAGGTAATGGCAACTAGCGAGTTAGAACGGCCGAGTATTGCTTTACCCGATGCGGCTTGGCGTCGCGACGCGCGCGATGTTTCGTCGGTGCGATACTACTTGATGTCGCTCGTGACGGTGTTGGCATCCCTGCGGCTCACGGTTGTACTCTTTGCGGCTGCGATCTTTCTCGTTTTTGTCGGCACGCTTGCCCAGGTCGATAACGACGTGTGGGAGGTCGTGCGGCACACCTACTTCCGCGTGTGGCACGCCGACGTGAAATTTCAAGCGTTCGACCGCTTGGGGCAAATGTTCTACAAGCCGTTCACGCTCGGTTTGCCCGTGGATGCGTCGTTTCCATTTCCTGGTGGCAAAACGATTGGCGTGGCGCTGCTGGTGAACTTATTGGCTGCTCACGCAGTGCGATTCAAAGTTGCCGCCAAAGGCACACGCCTTTGGGCGGGGCTCGCGGTGATCGCCCTCGGTTTGGTGATGACCTATTTCGTGATTGCCAGTGGAAACAACCAGGCCATCGAGAGCGAATTATCGCCGGCTTTTGCGAACGGTATCTGGCTTGCCGTGCGCGCTGTTGTCGCCGGCATTGCTGTGTTCGGCGTCTACGCGCTCGCGGCTTGGAAAGATCGCCTGGGCACCGTGCGCTGGTGGGTGCTTCTCGGGTTTGAAATCGTGCTGGGTCTGATTGCCATTTGGCTGCTGTTCGATCCGTATGCCTGGTTCGATCATTCGGGTATGCGAATCATGTGGCAGTTGGTGAAAGGTACGAATCCTGGCCTCGTGCTGCTGGCCGGCTGTTTTTTAGTGTTTAAGAAACGTGCTGGCGTTGTGCTCCTGCATGCCGGCGTGGGCCTGATGATGCTGAGCGAAATTCTCACAGCGGTCGGTGCCCACGAATCGCAAATGGTGATTCCCGAAGGCGGCACCGTGAGCTGGTCGGACGACATTCGCACCACCGAACTAGCGATTATCGACCGTTCGGATGCGAAAGAGGACCGTATCACGGTCATTCCGAAGTCGGTACTGGTTGCGAATGCGACCACGGATGCACCGATTGACGATCCCAATCTTCCCTTCAAAATTCGCGTCCAGCGTTGGTTGCCGAACTCCCGGCTGACAGAGTTGGCCGCAGACAGCAAAGACACAGCGACCGCTGGCTTGGGGCTTCGCATTGCAGCGCAAGAAGTTCCCGGCACGACCGGCGTGAGCGCCAAATCGACGCCCGACATGCCCTCGGCTTATGTCGAACTACTTTCCAAGAAAGGTGGGAAATCACTCGGCACCTATCTCCTTTCGCAGAATCTGGCCGCTGAGCAGCCTGTCGAGGTGGATGGCAAGGCCTACGATTTGGCTCTGCGCTTCGAGCGTACCTATTATCCTTTCAGCGTGAGCCTGAAAGATTTTGATTTCAAACGCTATGTGGGCACGAACACGGCCAAAAGCTATGAGTCGGTCGTGCAGCTTCAAGATCCTGAGCATAACGTGGATCGTGAAATCAAGATTTGGATGAATAATCCGTTGCGTTACGCGGGGATGACGTTCTACCAATCGAGCTTCGACGAAAGGACGGAGGAGACGACCGTTTTGCAGGTGGTTACCAACCCGAGCTGGATGGCACCGTACGTCGGTTGCATGTTCGTGATGATCGGCATGTTGGCACACTTCGGAATCACGCTTTCGCGGTTTCTCGATCGCCAAAATCGCGAAATGGATTTGGAGAGCACACAACCGAATGCTGATTTGCACGAAGGCGGTGGAACGACATCACGTAAGTCAAGCAAAAAAGCACAGCAGGCCACGAAGAGCGGTTGGAATTGGGCCGTTCTCGTGCCGGCTTTCGTGCTGGTGCTGTTCGGCGGTTACATGCTGAGCAAGGCGAGAATGCCGAAATCGGCGGCCGGCGAAATGAACATCTACGAGTTCGGAAAGCTGCCCGTGCAGTATCAGGGGCGTGTGAAACCTTACGACACGCTCGCACGGCACACACTTCAATTCCTCTCGGCCAAGCAAGAAGTGATTCGCGAGGGTGAAAACGGCAAGAAGCAACGCATCCCTGCAATTCGCTGGTTGCTCGATACGATTTCCGGTTCACCCGCGGCAGACGATCACCGCGTGTTCCGCATCGAACATCCGGAAGTATTGGCAACGCTGGGACTGGAGCAACGGCCGGGTTCGTTCCGGTATTCCATCAACGACATGCGGCCTAAGCTCGCGGAACTCGACAAGCAAATCCAACTGCTCCAAGGGCTGGACGAGAAAGAACTGTCGCTCTACCAGCGCCGCGTCAAAGAATTGGCGGAAAAGATGCAGTTTTACGCTCTGTTGCAGGGGCGTTATAGCCTGCCGCTCATTCGCAAGAACGATCAGCAACTGGCGATGCAAGACTTGCAAAAAATGCAGATCGATTTGCAGCGCCAGGACGCGGCCAAAATGCCGCTGGCGATCCCGCCACTGAAAGCGGATGCCCATTGGGTTGGCTTGATGGAAGCCGGTGCCGTGGTGCAACTTGCTCAGGAGTTGAAG
Organism: uncultured Planctomycetaceae bacterium; assembly: GCA_964618225.1. Classification (GTDB taxonomy): domain Bacteria; phylum Planctomycetota; class Planctomycetia; order Pirellulales; family Lacipirellulaceae; genus JABDGM01. The sequence goes on along the minus strand of CAZTWS010000073.1, from coordinate 10,809 downwards.
CAGCCAATCAACGAAGGCACCGTGCAATTCTATGGCATGCTTGATGCCTATCGTCGTGGTGACGCGGCTGAGTTCAATCGCCAGCTCGATGCGTTCCGCGGCACGCTGGCCAATTACGAGCAATTGATGGTGCAGAACGAATCGCAACTACGCGAGGCCGGCACGAAGCACTCCGAAATCTATTCCAGCGCACGGGTGAATTTTGAATCGTTCTTCAACAATTTCAGCTCGTTCTATTACTGTGCCGTTTTGTACCTGGTGGCGTTCGTGCTTGGCGCGGCATCGTGGCTGGGTTGGTCGGTTCCGTTGCGCCGAGCCTCGATGTGGCTGTTGTATTTCACGTTCGTGATGCACACGTTCGCGTTGGCTAGCCGGTTGTACATTTCCGGTCGGCCACCCGTGACCAATCTTTACTCGTCAGCCGTGTTCATCGGGTGGGCAGCGGTGCTATTAGCGATTGTGCTGGAATTCATCTTCCGGCTCGGGCTCGGCAACATCGTGGCGGCCGTCATCGGTTTTCTCACGCTCGTCGTTGCCCATTACCTGTCGCTCGATGGCGATACGCTCATCGTGATGCAGGCCGTGCTCGATACCCAGTTCTGGCTGGCCACGCACGTGGTTTGCATCACATTTGGCTATGCCACGACGTTCGTCGCGGGCGCGTTCGGCATTGCTTACATTCTGCTCGGGCACGTGTTCCCCGTGCTGGGCGAAGAAGAACGTCGCAACCTCACGCGGATGATCTATGGCACGCTTTGCTTTGCCATTTTGTTCAGCTTCGTAGGCACGGTGCTCGGAGGCCTGTGGGCCGACGATTCCTGGGGCCGCTTCTGGGGCTGGGACCCCAAAGAAAACGGCGCTCTCATCATCGTGCTCTACAATGCCCTCGTGCTGCACGCTCGCTGGGGCGGCATGATCAAGTCGCGCGGCTTGGCAACGCTGGTTGTCGGTGGCAACATCGTTACCACGTGGTCGTGGTTCGGTGTGAACGAACTCGGTGTGGGCCTGCACGCTTATGGTGCGTCGGAAAGCAGCACGGCTTTGTGGCTGCTGGCGTTCGCCATATCTCAGGTCGTGCTGATAGCTTTAGGCCTGCTGCCGGAGAGACTATTCAACGGCACAGATCAAAACCGCCCCAAAGCCACGACGGCCTAGCACTACTTCCCAGTCGGTATGCTGGAACCAAGATATTGGGTGGCTGGGGCAACGCCCCAGTTCTCAGGGAACACTTATCAACGCTAATTTTCGCTAATACTTATTCGATTAGCGAAGATTAGTGACGATTAGTGTTCCTGAAAAAGATTTGAGAATAGAAGCGCACAGGCAAGTCAATCGTCGATTCGCCAAAGGCTTTCACCATGTGGCTTTAAGCGGTGCGTAATGCCGTTTCCAGGCGGCGGATCGCTTCTTCCACGCCGCAATCGCGGTCGGTAAGGCCGACCTGGCTCTGCGAGTTAATCATTTGCTCCACGCGTCGATGAGCGGAGATGACCGTGCTATGGCTGCGGCGGCCAAAAAATTGGGCGATTTCGCTCCAGGGGGCTCGCGTGTATTTGCGGGCTAACCACATTGCAAGAATTCGTGGATCACTCACAGCGCGGCTCTTGCGGTCGGAGCGTAGCTGTCCAGGCTCGACGCCGAAAACGTCGCAAACGGCTTTCTGCACATCGGCCAACCGCACGGTTCGGGTGTTGTGGCGCGTGAGTTCACTAATGGCCCGTTCCGCCAATTCCTGGGTAATGGGTTCGTTATAGGCCACGCTTATTGCTTGGATGCGATGCAACGCCCCGCGAATCTCCCGAGCCCCGGAATTTACTTGTGCCGCCACGGCCGCAAGAATTTTGTCGCCCACGTGGAGCCCGAGTTGCATCGCAATGCCGCGAGCAATTTCTCGTCGGGTAGCAAATTCAGGCGGAAGCACTTCGCAGGTGAGACCGGCCGACAAACGCGACAACAGATCGTTGCCCAGGAATTGAAGTTCCGCAATCGGACGGTCGCTGGCCAGAACCACCTGGCGGCCGTCGGCAACGAGGGCGTCGATCGTGTATTGCAGTTCTTCGAGCGTGCGGTCTTTACCGCCGAAGAATTGCAGATCGTCGATGATAAGCAGTTCCGCCCCGCGGCATTTTTGGCGAAAGCTCGGCAAGCCCGAGCCCCGCACGGCGTCGATAAAGTTGGTTGTGAATTGCTCTGCGGTTAGGTAAACGGCGGAGGTAGTGGCGCTAGCGCGACGAAACTCGCGAGCAATCGCTCGTAAAAGGTGCGTTTTGCCCACGCCGGTCGGGCCGTGGAAAAGCACGAGCGATGCCTGCTGGCGACGACTTGCCGTAAGCTCCGCGGCACGGAACGCATACTCGTTGCTGGGGCCTACAAGGAAGCCAGCCAGCGTGAATTCGGCGCGGGTTAGGGGCGCTTCTGTAGCAGACGCGGTTTTTACAACGCGGGTCGTGGGGCGTGGCGATCGTTTGCGTGACGAGCCATTCTCTGTCTGCGGCGTGGGCTCGCTTTCCACAAACGATTTTTGCACCAGCGGCGTCGAAGGTTTCGGCTCGACGGCGAAATCGACCGTTGCCTCGGTGCCCGCGATCATTTGCCAACATGCGCGAACGTCGTCGGCAAAGTTGCGTCGTAACAAATCGCGTACGAACTCATCGGACGAGTGGATCGTCAGCCGCGTAGTTTCCACGCAGAGCCGCGTTTGCGGACTGAACCACACTGCGAATCGTTGATCGCCAACACGTTTCGCTAATTCTAGCGACAACGCCGCCGCCAATTGCGAATCTTCCATGACGACTTCCTGGTTGCTCCGTCGGCGCGTAACCCGAGCGCGGACGCCACCTTCATGACGACGACCTAGCGGCTTCGTGGCCGCTTTGCACTTGGGAAATCCTGCGCGAACAAGAGAAAAGGTCGATTAGTTAGCGTACTCGTCCAAAGGCCTTTGCGGGGGTCGCAAAAAACGCCTGGATTCTGCCACAACTCACTATCGTACCGGGAGTTATATCGTTCTTTTTTGCCCTTTGAATCGATCGCCATCGATCGTCCTGAGTCGCCGATTTTACGACTGCTAGCATGGTTGTCAAAGGGGTGTTTTCGAGTTGTTTGGAAACGATGTCGCTGAATTATTTTTTTTACGCGCGAACGTCCTGATTGCGTTGAGGTTGCGACGTAACGCAGTCTTTCAAAATTTTTTTTGATTGTGAAATCGACATGTGTAAAAGATGTTCATACACGGTTTGGCCGCATGTGTCCTGCGACGATTCTGAGATGAAACTCGATAAAAACGAGCGATCACGAAGCATTGTTTGGTGAGGCGTTGCCTGGGAATCGTATAAACACTGTGCGCTGGTCCCACATTTCAAAGCCGGTGCTTTCATACATGTTCCGCGCGGGCGTATTCACGGCATCCACGGCAAGTACGATGCGATCCGCACCAGCATTCCCAGCCATCCATTGTGCATAGCGTGAGATATGCTGGCCCCAGCGTTGGCCCCGTGCTTCCGGAACAATTCCCATATACATAAGCTCCCAGTGACCGGCTTGCGGATGATCGGCCAGCAGCAATACCCCAACGTCGTTGCCCGCGTGTGAAACGAGCATCCAATTCTCGGCCCGGTAAGAGCCGGTGGCTTGGTAACCTGTAACGACAAGGTCGATGTCGCGAACACCGTTTAGCGCTTCGCAGTCGAGCGTGTTGACATAGGTTCGCTCGATGAGCGCGGCGAGCCTCGATCGCTGGTTATCGTTGTAGGGTGTGAACTCGAGCGATTCGGCAGATGGGCAATCCTTGGGGAATCGCGAGCGTTCACAAGCTAGGTAAAGCAGATCGGCCAATCGTTGGAAACCGGTTTGTTCGAGCACGGGGAGTACATCGGCATCAGCCGGCGCAACGAGCGCCTGGCTCATTTCCACGGCTGTTTCATCGAGCGCAGCAACAACGCGCTCAGCCAGTAAAAGCGCGGTGGACGAAGGCTCGCCACTTACAAGTTTGGGCGGCCAGAAGGTGGCGATGTTTCCTGGTTGGCGCTGTCCCCAGCATGCTTCCCTAAGTTCGCCATTCCGCAACGCGATGTAGAACGCTTGGTTTGCAGTATTTACCCAACCGCCCGTTTCCACGACTAAAGATGCCGCGATTTCGCGACGTAGACTAGGTGCGAAGTCGCGCAGCACGAGTGATAAAGCGTCTGCCAAAAAATGGGCAGGACAGCGAAGAATTTCCAGTGAACCAACTTGCATGTCGCCAGGATAGCTGTGTTCGTCAAACAGCGACAGCCAAGCCGTCAATCAATTTGGCCAACGCTTCCACAATACTTGGCTTGCCTCTTGTGGCGTGGCGTAACGCACACGATCGAAGTAGCTTCCTGAACCACTTCCCTCGCTTGCTCCAGCGGTAGTCGTTGAGTTTGCGGCCTGCTCAGCAGATGGAGATTGCACAGCATCGGGAGTTTGCGGGATATCGAGCCCCGAGGGCCGAGGCGGAAGATAACGTTCGGAGCCAGGGCGAGCCAGTTCCAGCTCGACCACGTATGTGCCGAGCGGCGAGGCGCTGGTCACCAACGATTCGCTACGAGCTCGTAGCTCGCTTTGAACGCCGCCGCGATCTGCGACTTGGTAAACTTGCTCTCCCGTCGGCGATGCGGCAGGCTGAAACTGATACTGGCCCCTCAAAAAATGAATCAGCCGCGAGGGATCGCCCGTGCGTCCTCGAAACGAAATATGCTCGACTTGGTTCTGATTGTTGAAATAGTAGGTAAGGGAACCGGCAAGCGAGGCGGTTTGCGTGCCAGACACGAGCGGCACACGCACCGCGAACAGGCCGACATCGGTCGGGCCGGTCGATTTTCGATCCCAGTTTTGATAGACCCATTCTTTGGTCACATCGAACCGTAGGGCCTGCTCCGCGGAGGGCGAGCGTGGGGTAGAAGCTGAATTCGATAATCCGGCAGTGCCGAGGGGAGGGGCTACGGCTCCTGAGTGATTGATTGCTGGGGCAGCGACAGCGCTGCCCCCATACGCCGGTTGAGGCGGAGCGGGGAGGGCCACCGTTCCATGAGTGCTCGGAAGCGGCGTAATTGTGGCACTGCCGGCGTTCTTGGTTTGCGATATCGCGTAGGGCACGCCTATCGAAGCGCCAATGAGGGAGGCTATGATCAGCGGTTTCGAGGCCATTTTTTATGTTATGCCGTTGTTTTGAGGGGGCAGCCGGCGTATTGCTGCCGATCGATCGGTTATCCGGCATCGTCATCATCGACCAGGAACCAGTGGTCGCTCTTAACTTGCATGAAAACGACTGGCTCTAGCGACATTGACGACTACATCTGGCTTACGGGCAATGAAGCCTGCGAAATGCTTGCCGATTTGTCGGCAGACACCGCGCCGCTCCACGCTCAAGTGGCAAGGTTGCGCCGCGTTCTGTCGACCGAGCGAACTCATCTGCTGCTCGAGCAAGTCGAGCTGCGTCGCCGCGCGGCGGCAAAGTTTACGCAACCGGAACGCATGTTTTTTACGCGAGTCGGACTCGAACAGGCGACCGATGAATGGATCGCCGCGTACAAGGCGGCACGATTTAGTGACAAGCTAACCGCGGATGTATCTCGTGGGCAGGGTGTGGCCGATTTATGTTGTGGTATCGGAGGCGACCTTAAAGCCTTTGCGCAGGGTGGCAAGACGGTTGGCGTCGATCGAGACCCAGCTACCGCACACTTTGCGGCCGTCAATTCGGGGGCAGAGGTAAAGTGCATTGACGTTGCTGAGTTCAAATTGCAGCAATTTGACTCGCTGCATATTGACCCCGACCGCCGGCCAACAGGTAAACGAACCACGTCGCTCGAATACTGTGAACCGGGGTTGGCGGTTGTCCAACGCATGATCGAGCAGGTGCCAAACGCCGCAGTGAAACTGGCTCCGGCGACTGCCGTGCCCGATGCATGGCGATCGCGCTGTGAGTTGGAGTGGATCAGTCGGGACCGCGAATGTCGGCAACTGGTGGCATGGCACGGTGCGCTGGCCCTGGTGGCTGGAAGGCATCGCGCGACGATTGTTTCCTCTAAACTTCCGGCTGGTGCTGCCGCTCGAACAGTGGTGGGTGATCCGAACCAGAATGTTTCTGTGTCGGGCGATATTAGGGAATACGTCTTTGATATCGATTCCGCTGTGTTGGCAGCGAAGTTGCAGGGAGTGCTTGCCGCTGAGCATGGACTCAGCGCTTGCGGTAGTGGTGCGTCGTATCTTACTGGAGCAGCTCCGATTAACGACCTGGCTCTGGTATGTTTCCGTGTGCTCGATGTTTTGCCTTACGAAACGCGACGGATTTCCAAATACCTTGCCGAGCGAAACGTGGGTACGCTAGAGATAAAAAAACGAGGCGTGGATCTCGATCCCGATCGGTTCCGCCGCGAACTCAAATTGAGGGGGACGAATGCGTTGACGTTGCTCGTGACTAACGCAGGCCAGCGAATCGTGGCTGTCGTTGCTGAGCGTGCATCGTTTGCCAAATAGTGGCAGACCACGCTCCGCGTGCCACCAGCAGTTTGCTCAACAGGAGTTGGAATCTCGGATACCCCACCTCAAAATCTGACGACGATGCTCCCGAGTTGAGTATTTGGCACAAGAATCCAAGAGAAGCCGCGTTAGCGCCCGGTTTCCGCCGCTGTCCGAAAGTCCTGGGCTATCGGTGGGTACTTCAGTCACGAATTGCAACCGGCAGACCTGCTGCGATCGATTCTTGAGCGGCCAAGCAAGTGGCTACTGACCAATAGCCATCTTCCGCAGTGCAGGAAAGTGGCTGGTTCTTTTGTATCGACTCAACCAACATCGCCACTTGGTCTTCGAGTTCGTAGACCTCGCCTGTGATTTTTTCGATTGGTATTTGCATGACTTGATCACCATCGAATGCTTTCAAAGTGAATGTTGGATGCAGTGTGCGGTCTGTGGCCCCGCTCCACGATGCCCAAAGAGCACCGCGCGTTCCGGTCACTTTCACGGTTTGGTGGTGCTCGAAGGCGCTTAACGTTTGTGAGATAACTGCATAAGCGTCCTGAGGGAAATGGACGATGGCACTAAAGTTATCTTGCAACTCGGGATGATCGGGCTGCCTGGAGTTTGCCGCGGCATACACGGTTTTCGGGTTGCCAACGGCACTTAAATACCAGCGTGCTAAATCGAAGAAGTGAATTGGCTCCTCGAGTATCCAATTGCCCACACGAGTGATGTCGTAACGCCATCCGTCTGCACCTTGTCGGTAAGGCTTTCGCGAGAGTTCCACCAGAACATACTGCGGTTCGCCGATGAACCCTTCGTCGATCAACTTCTTCACCTTCCCCCATAAAGAGGAAAGCCGAAGTTCATGGCCGATTGCAAGAATGCGCTCATGCTTTTTGGAAAGGTCAATAAGATCGTGGCATTGCTCAAGACTTACGGCCATCGGTTTCTCGAGCAAAACGTGCTTGCCGGCCTTCAATGCGGCAGACGCAATTTCGTGATGCAAATGGCTGGGCACCACGATATCAACAGCATCGACCTCCGTGCTCGCCAACAACTTACGATAATCGGCAAATACCGAGGCATTTGGGAAAGTTGTTCGCGCTTTTTCGAGTGTCGGTTTGGAGCGAGCAGCAATCGCAGCTAGTTCCGCCCCCTCGGTTTTTGCAATCGCTTGAGCATGGTGCTGTCCCCATGCTCCAAATCCAATTAGTCCGAATCGTATATTATGCATTGTCTTGTTACCGTCGTACTACATTTTTTTCAAAAGCCAGATTTGGTAAGGCTTTCGATGCCTTAACTCGGATCAACCAAAAACTCTGAGCGTATCGCCTCGGCTGTCAGGCTGGAAAGCCTGACCTACGGTGGCGGTTGTTGCCTCATACTTTTTTGTGTCTTTTCGCGCCTCTTCGTGGCCATTCGTTTTCTGAATGATGGCCATGAAGAGTCGCAAGATGGCACGAAGAGGGGCCGCGGATTGCACAGCAGGGGCTGAATTTCTGGACATCCTCATCTAAATGATTTGTTGATGATAATAAAGCGGGGTTTTGCACGATGTTTCGATTTTGGAATAAATAACTTAACACATTCCGAGCTATTTTGCACGGTTTTGATTCGATGGCAGGATTCGCCGGCAAATGCTACTTGACATATTTCATAATCGAAATAATTATGGGTTGCTTCTCCCTTCCGCCTCTGTAAACGGTCAATCGCCTGCTAACAATGCTCCGGCTAACAACCAAACAACGAGCAGTCGTAGCGCTTGAATCGAAGATGATCCAACATCTTCGCGGGAATGAAGGAACGTCGCGAGTCGAACTGGCACGGGCCATGGAACTGGCACCTTCAACGATCGGCACTTATGTTGATCGATTGATTGAAAAGGGGCTGCTGTTAGAGGGCGAGAAATCGAAACCCAGCTCTGGCCGTCCGCCGATCGTGCTGCAACTAAACTCCAACGCGGGGCAGTTTATAGGAATTGATTTCGACGCGAGGCAATTGTCTGCGACCTCGATCGATTTTTCTCAACAAACTCTGCGGCAACATAAACAAAGGATTCGAGAGTCGGACACTCCCGAAAGCGTCATTAAAAAAATTAAGACCGCCGTTGCAGCAGTGACCAGCAGTGCAAAGTGCGTACTCGGCATTGGCGTGGCTGTACCGGGTACGATCGACCAGGAACGCGGTATCGCCTTGCACTATGGGCTTATTCGAAATTGGCGAAACGTCGAACTCGTAGAACGACTGAGCAGAGAACTCGGGCTGCCTGTCTACCTCGAGAATAACATCCGCGTGATGGCGCTTGCGGAGCGTTGGTTTGGGCATGCACGCGGAATTGATAATTTCTTATGTCTTGGTATTCGTAGTGGAATCGGCGCTGGTGTCGTAATCAATGGCCAGTTGTATCAAGGCCATAGCAACCTTGCCGGAGAGATTGGGGGATGGCGATGTCTGGATGCAAATGCCAAACGTTTGCCCGGCACACTAGAGCAAATAGCATCTACGCGAGCAATTTTAGAACAACTCACAGAAGCAGTACTGAGCGGCAAAAAAACTTCGCTGCAAACGGCGCGGCCCGGAAAAGTAACGTTAGACGACATGCTCAAAGCGGCAGCCGAGAACGACCCCTTGGTTCTGCGCATTCTTCACAGGACCGGCAGAGTTCTCGGTGGCGCTGTGAGCCAAATGTCGCAACTTCTCAACCCGGAACTTGTCGTCGTTGCCGGGCCGCTAGCGCAACTTGAAGCTCAATTTCTTGATCCGATGCGTGAATCGTTGGAATCCTCGAGTTCCCTTCGTTCGAAATTGCCGCAAATCGTTGCATCTCAATTAGGAGAATACGGCGGTGCTTACGGTGCCGCCGCGATGGCAGTTCACCAATGGAAGCCAACAAGATGAGTGTGAATGTAACCATGCAAGCCCTCGAATTAACCAGTGGCGACCGACTCCCGGCTGTCGGTTCTGGTTTCTGGAAAGTCGAAAAGAACGCAGTTTCGTCTCTCCTGGCTGAAGCCATCGAATGTGGCTATCGGCATTTGGATTGTGCGTGCGACTACGGGAATGAAGATGCAATCGGTGAAGCACTTCACTCCGTTTTCAAAGCGGGGAAGGTGTCGCGAGAGTCTTTGTGGGTCACCTCGAAATTGTGGAATACTTACCACGCTGCTCGCGATGTCAGGCCCGCGCTCGAACGAACGCTTCGAGATTTAAAGCTCGACTACTTGGATTTGTATCTAATTCATTTTCCGATCGCGCTGAAATACGTTCCGTTTGAAAAGCGCTACCCACCTGGTTGGTTTCACGATCCAGACACTGCGATGCCTAAAATGGAACCGGCACAGGTGCCAATTATTGAAACCTGGCGAGCAATGGAGGAGTTGGTTCGGGCCGGGCTTGTTCGCAATATCGGTGTGAGCAACTTTAACGCTTCTTTGCTGAGAGATTTAATCGCGTCCGCCGAAATTGCTCCGAGCGTTTTACAGGTCGAAACGCATCCGCTGCTAACGCAAGAAAAGCTGCTTCGTTTCTGCCAAGAACAGAATGTGGTGGTTACCGCGTTTTCGCCGCTCGGTGCGCCATCCTATCTTCCTCTCGGTATGGCCCATGACAATGAGTCCATACTGAATCTGCCCCTCATCCTCGATATTGCTACCCGTCATGGAAAATCGGCTGCCCAAATTGTGTTGCGGTGGGGTGTGCAGCGCGGGACTTCGGTAATCCCCAAAACAATCCGCGTTGAACGATTAAAAGAAAACATCGGCATCTTTGACTTCGAACTGAGCAGCGACGAAATGTCTTCCATTGGCTCGCTTAACTGCAACCGCCGATTCAACGATCCCGGTGTTTTTTGCGAGCTGGCATTTAACACGTTCTTTCCAATCTACGAATAACCAATGATTTTATTGAGGCTTCGCGATGACCTCCGCTCCACTTAACACGGCTATGGCGTCTGTCAACAGACAGCAGGTGATTGATGGCAAAGTGTTTCCTCTGGTTTTCGAATGCCAAACCAAAGAGGCAACACTTTCCGCAGCAGTCGATTGGGCTAAAAACAAACGAAACGAATTGATCGACCTTGTAGGCCAGCACGGGGCCATTTTATTTCGTGGTTTTCCAATATCGACCCCGCAAGATTTAGATGCCTTCATTGAAGCTTTCGACTTGCCGAATTTCCCCTACAAGGAATCTCTCTCGAACGCTGTCCGGGTTAATTGGACTGAGCGAGTGTTCTCCGCCAACGAAGCACCTCCTGAAGTCACGATTTTTTTTCATCACGAAATGGCGCAAACTCCGATCTTTCCGGAAAAGCTGTTTTTTTTCTGTCAGGCG